>JAZGAL010000140.1:0-47528 GCA_036475815.1 Gemmatimonadota bacterium | reverse complement strand
ACAGACAGTTCGGGACAATACACTGATTCGGGTCGGTGTTCAGGCGAGCGACCCCACGGGGCTGGCGCAGCTCAACGTGCTGCTGACAGGGCTGAAACCGCCTACCATCCCCGCGGCGGATACCACTCGGTTCGCTGAGTTCCGCACCGACGTTGACACGCTATTGGATTTTTTTGTACCGCAAGGGACCTTGGGTCAGCTGACCATCACGGCTGAGGCGATCAACCTCAACACGATCAGTGCGTTCGCCCAGATCACCGTGACCGTGGCGGAGGAGGTCCTTGGCGATAGTATGCCGCCACTCGTCAGTATGTTGGTGTCAGGAGGCGTGCTCAGACGGCAGGATGAGCCGCTGCGTATGGAGGCTGACGATTCACTGCTCATAGACCTGACCGCTTCGGATGCGGAGACGGCAATCACGCGGATGGGCGTGACGGTTGTGGTCCGCAACAACAGGGCTGGCGGTGCGGTCATCGACACTATTTTCCAGGACAGCGTCTTCAGCCCTGCCATCAGCGGTACGGTCCCGGTGCGTTTCTCGCTCGTACCTGAGGATCTGCCGGCTGCGGTCTTCACGAGCGCTGATGTGCCCGACACCCTGTTCTTCGAGATAACGGGTTGGGCGTTTGATTCCGCGGATCCGACCCCGAATTGCGGGGCGACGGTGGACGTTAACGGCACTTCGGCCAGTCTCCAGTGTGCGCAGGGCGGCTTCATTCACGCCACGGGCCTCTCCGGCGGATTCGTGGAGCGCCTGGTCGTGTCAGGGCGGACCGTCGGATTCCCACAGGGCTCCGTTATCGCGGATGCGGTGGTAGACACTCTTCGCGAGCTGCTGCTGTTGTCCGACTTCAACTTCGGGATCATCCGGCCCTTCGACCTTCGCAACGAGGTGTTTATTGACAACGTCCCCGTGGGCTCGAACCCCTGGGGTATCGGTCTGGCTCTCTCACAGGATGAGCTGCTTGTCAGCAATTCAGGCGGTACCAACATCTCCGTGGTCGGATTGGGACCCCGCACGCCGGGCGCCCCGAACATCACGGGCGAGATCGACCGGTTCCAGACCCAGGACCTCAAGGTCTATGAGGTCGTCGAGGACTTCGACGCGGTGGGCGTGCGTATCTTCCCGGTGGAGTTCTTCGAGTACTCCGACCGTCCGCAATTCCTCGCACAAGCAGCGAACGGGCTGATCCTATTCTCGACGGTGCCGGCGTTGGCAGACCGGCCGGGGACGATCCGGGAATACGATCCCGCCCAACGCGAGATTCGCTTCTTCATCTCCTATGCAGGCCGCAAGACGCCCTCGCAACCGGAGATCCAGATAGTAAACGCGGACTCGGTCTTCGCGATCTTCGGGGCGCACGCGTTCGAGATCTGCGACCACACACGGGGGAATCCGAGCCCGGCCGCGCGATCGTGCGTGATAGCTACCGACACGGATACGACGACCGGCCTTGAAGAAGCGTCGTTGTTGGTCGCCGACAAGGTTCTCAACGACGGCTGGGACGTGGTGATCTTCTCCGATCTCGATATTTCGAGCATCGCGCTTCAGGACACGACCTTCGTAGCCGCAAGCGGTGACCGCGAGTTCATTGCATTCGGTGAGGGGGACACGCCCGACCGCGCCGGTCGGATCATTCTGTACCGCTCGGCGACGAAGACGATCACCAACACGCTGCAGGTCAGCGACCTTCCCGGTAACGCGGAGCAACAAGTGTTCGGGCTTGCGCTCAATGCCGACGGCAGCTTAGGTGTCGCGCGGGGTACGAACGCGTACTTCTTCGGTCCGGACCAACCGGGCGGGCCAAACGTGCTTCGGCTTGTGGGTGTAAACGAGAATATCTTTCCCACGGGCACAGGTGCAGCGATGCATCCGGACAACGACCAGTTCAGCTTCGGGAACGCGAATGAGCGTCTGGCTTTCCTGGGCGCTGGCGATGCCAGGATCCAGATGGTGGACACCCACTTCTTCAGCTTCTTCCGAGGGCAGATACTGATTAAGGATCCGATCGTCGGACCGCTGAGTGTAACCCGGCGCTTACCGGTCGATCCTCCGGAGGTAGTTCTCAGGCTCTACGGCATCACTCAGGATGGTGTCGTGGTCATCCCGGTGAAGGATACGGATATCATTCCGATCCCGTGAACCGGGTCCAGGCGAGCGCTGCGCTTGCGTAGTATCCAGTCGCAGCACAATTGGTTCAAGGGGCAGCCGCTATCCAGCGGCTGCCCTGAGGTTAGGCGTAGGAGCCGCTCAACCGGCCCGGGCCATGCCGCGCGACTTCTAACCGGCGCGTGCCCCGGGCCAGGCCAGGCGGCTTTCGACTTGGCGCGCCACGATTGCTGAACCGGGCTAGGCAGAAAGTGGAAGACCCATGCTGCATCACTTCAAGTTCGTGACCGCCGGTGAGTCTCACGGGAAAGGCCTGGTAGCGATCGTAGAGGGTGTACCTGCGGGAACACCGATCGACGAAGAGTCGATCCGGCTGGAGCTGGCGCGGCGGCAGAAAGGTCACGGCCGCGGCGGTCGCATGAAGATCGAGAAGGACGCTGCGGAAATCCTCTCCGGTGTTCGACTGGGCGAGGCTCTCGGCTCGCCGATCGCTTTGCTGATACCGAATCGCGATTGGGAGAACTGGCGCCTGGCTATGTCCGTTGAACCCGTGAGCGGGGCGACGGACAAGGAACTGAGGCGCGTCACGCTTCCACGCCCGGGACACGCGGATCTCGTCGGAACCCTCAAGTACGACCGTCGTGACGCCCGTGATATTCTGGAACGATCCAGCGCGCGTGAGACGGCTGCCCGCGTGGCGGTGGGTGCCGTTGCCAAGAGACTGCTCTCCGAGTTCGAGGTGAGCATAGGGAGTCACGTGGTATCGCTCGCCGGTGTAGAGGCCCGGCGGCTCGACGCGGCCGACTATCCCGAAGACATCAATTCGGTAGCTGACCAGTCTCCTGTCCGCTGCCTGGACGGGGAGGCCGGGGCTCGGATGATCGAGGCGATCGATGCGGCGAAGGCCGCGGGCGACACGGCAGGCGGGGTGATTGAGGTGGTAGCGAGAGGGCTGCCCGTGGGGCTCGGGAGCCACGTAGCATGGGATCGCCGGCTCGACGGGCGCCTGGCCGGGGCGCTCATGTCCATTCAGGCCATGAAGGGCGTGGAGATCGGTATCGGCTTCGAGGCGAGCCGGCTCCTCGGCTCGCAGGTCCAGGACGAGATCCAGTCCGATGTCGATCGAAGGACCAGCGGCGGCTTCCGGCGCGGCAGCAACCGTGCAGGCGGCCTGGAGGGCGGGACGACGAATGGCGAGCCGCTGACGGTGCGAGTAGCGATGAAACCGCTGTCCACCCTCATGCGTCCTCTGAAGAGCGTGGATCTCGATAGCGGCCAACCGGGCGTTGCAGTGCGCGAGCGCAGCGACGTGACAGCAGTACCCGCCGCCGGCGTTGTGGCAGAGGCCATGGTGGCCATCGTACTTGCGGATGCGATGAGGGAAAAGTTCGGCGGTGACTCGTTGCGGGAGATGCGCGCGAACTACGATGCCTACCTGAGTCACCTGGCGCGGCGCGGTGATTGAGCGGCTCGTCCTGGTTGGGTTCATGTGTTCGGGAAAGTCGACCGTTGGGCGTCTGGTAGCGGACCGGCTCGACTGGGACTTCATCGATTTCGACGGAGCCATCGAGCGTGATCTCGGCCTTCGTATAGCCGAGATCTTTCGCGACCACGGCGAGCGTTACTTCCGGGAGCTGGAAGCGGAGTTGACACGTGAGGTGACGGGCCGCCGCGATGTGGTGCTTGCCCCCGGGGGAGGGTGGATAACCCAGCCGGAGCTCGTCGAACAGCTGCGGCCGAACAGTTTGGTCGTATGGCTGCGAGCCCGGCCGGAAACCGTCTTGGAGCGCCATCTCACGCAGCTTACGGTGCAGCGGCCGCTGCTGGCCGTCGGCGACCCGCTCGCCGCCATCCGCTCGATCCTGGCGGCGCGGGCACCTCTGTACGGGGAGGCCGACGAGGCTGTTGACACCGACGACCGCGATCCCGGCGAGGTCGCAGCTGAAATCGTTGCTTTGCTCGATCGATAGGAGGCGCCGGGTCCCCGGAAAGGGGGTTGTTGACAAGCGGATGATTCCTGCTAGCCATCCTCAGCGCTGGGCCCATGGAACACGCGGGGCCGGTTCTGGGGTAAGCGGTGGACGGGTGGAAAGGAGAACATGGCAGAGCGGAAGAAGGCAAGAGCGAGAAACACGCGATCGAAGCGATCGAAGCAGTCGAAGGGCAAGAAGCACGGCTCCAGACTGCTGATCGTGGAGTCGCCGGCCAAGGCGCGGACCCTGGGCCGATACCTTGACGACAGCTATGTGGTGAAGGCATCGGTGGGGCATATCCGCGATCTCCCTAAGAAGGATCTGGGCGTAGACATCGAGAACGGATTCGAGCCCCATTATGTGACGATTCGAGGCAAGGGAAAGGTCGTAAACGAACTGAAGCTGGCGGCGAAGGGGGCGGACCAGATACTGCTTGCCACCGATCCGGACCGGGAAGGCGAAGCCATAGCCTACCACGTCGCTGACCAGCTGGGCTACAAGTCGAAGAACGGCCGTCGCTTCAAGCGAGTGCTGTTCGAGGAGATCACTCCGGAGGGAGTGGCCCGGGGGCTGGAGAATCTGGGCGAGATCGATCTCAAGAAGGTGGATGCGCAACAGGCTCGGCGAATACTCGATCGCCTGGTGGGTTACAAAGCCAGCCCCTTCCTCTGGAAGCCCATACGCCCCGGACTCTCGGCCGGGCGGGTTCAGACGGTCGCTCTGCGGCTCATCTGGGAGCGCGAGGAGCAGATCCGGTCCTTCGAATCGCGGGAATACTGGAGCGTGGAAGCGCTGCTCGAGAGGAGTGGAGCGCGCTTTGCCGCCAAGCTTCACCACCTCGACGGCGTAAAGCCTAACCTTCCTGATGAGGCTGCGGCCACGGCAGTGTTGGATGCCGTCCGGGATGTCCCGTTCGAGATCGCGCGTATCCGGCGGAAGGAACGGCGTAAGAACCCGTCCGCCCCCTTCACGACGTCGACGATACAACAGGAGGCGGCGAAGCGGCTGCGCTTTTCGGCCAAACGCACGATGCGGATCGCCCAACAACTTTACGAGGGCGTGGAGGCCGGCGGCGAGGCCATCGGTCTGATCACCTACATGCGAACCGACTCCACCCGTGTGGCGGCGTCTGCAGCCAACTCGGCACGAGGCTACATCGAACGTGAGTTCGGTACGAGTTATCTGCCGAAATCGGCAAGACTGTACCTGGGCAAGCAGCAGAAAGGTGCACAGGAGGCGCATGAAGCGATCCGGCCGACGTCAGTGAGGCGAACACCCGAGTCGCTCAAAGGTGACCTCGACGCCGATCAACTCAAGCTCTACAGGTTGGTGTGGATGCGCTTCGTAGCATCGCAGATGTCTCCTGCGGTATACGACACGACCACTGTCGATTTCGACCTTACGGGCAGCGATAAGCGCGACTATGTCTTCCGGGTAACCGGCTCGGTCCTCAAGTTCGATGGCTTCACGCGTCTGTATAAGGACGTGTACGAGAAGGAAGAAGGCCGTCATCTGGACGATCTGGCGGCTCTCCCGGAGATGTCGGAAGGCGAGGTTGTGAAGCTGATCGAGCTGCACAGGAACCAGCACTTCACCGAGCCGGCGGCTCGTTTCAGTGAGGCGAGCCTGGTCAAGGAATTAGAGAAGCTTGGGATTGGCAGGCCTTCGACCTACGCGCAAATAATCTCCACTCTGCTGGAACGCACGTACGTGGAATTGGATAACCGCCGGTTCTATCCGACACCTCTCGGCGAGACAGTGGTTCAGGTCCTCATTCAGGTTTTCCCGGACACCTTCAATGTGGACTTCACGAGCAACATGGAGGCCAGCCTGGACCGTATCGAGATGGGTGAGCTCGAATGGCATCAGGTGCTGAGCGACTTCTATGGCCCCTTCAGCGAGCGGCTCAAGGAAGGCGAAGAACGCAGCGATGAGATAATCCGTCAGATCGTTCAGGCGGGTGATGCCGTATGCGATCTCTGCGGTGAGCCCATGGTGGTGCGCTGGAACCGTTGGGGGCGGTTCCTCGGCTGTTCCGCTTATCCGGAATGCAGGAACACCAGGTCGATCGATCAGCCCCCTGACGTGGACCTCGGCGACGAAAGGTGCCCTCAGTGCGATGGCGAGCTGGTCGTCAAGAACGGTCGCTACGGGCCGTTCGTCGCGTGTTCCAAGTACCCGGACTGTCGCTTCACTCGCCCGGTGAACAATGACCATCCAACGGTACCCGCGGACGCGAAGTGTCCGAAGTGCGGCAGCCCGATGGCGGTGAAAACGGGTCGCTTCGGCGAGTTCTTAGCCTGCACAGCTTATCCGGAGTGCAAGCACACGCAAGCTATCACTTTGGGCCTCGGATGCCCCAAGTGTGGTGACGGTGAGGTCGTCAAGCGAAGGACCCGTCGTGGTCGCACCTTCCACGGGTGCACGCGGTATCCGGAGTGCGAGTGGTCGACGTGGGATACGCCGATTGCGGCAACTTGTCCCGTCTGTGGTTCCAAGGTTGCCTTGCAGAAGAGCTCCAAGCGCAGAGGCGACTACCTCAAGTGCGCTTCCTGCGAGCACGAGTTTACTCACGACAGTTCCGAGACAGCGGATGTCGGTTCCACCTGAGCGCGCCCTGCGCCAGGTCATAGAGGCATGGCTGAGATAATCGTCGTTGGAGGTGGCCTCGCGGGCTGCGAAGCTGCCTGGCAGCTGGCGGAGCGCGGTCACCGGGTCGTGCTCTATGAGATGCGGCCGCAGGTGACGACTCCGGCCCACCAGACCGATGGGCTGGGAGAACTGGTCTGCAGTAACTCCTTCAAGTCGGAAGAACAGACGAACGCTCACGGTCTCTTGAAGGCGGAGCTCCGCGAGCTGGGATCGTTTCTTCTGGAGATCGCCTCGGGTACGCGGGTTCCGGCGGGCGCTGCTCTGGCGGTGGACCGTCGCCTTTTCTCAAAGGAGATGGGCGACGCTATCGGCGGTCACCCCGGCATCGACGTGCGGCGTGAGGAGGTGCAGCAGTTGCCGGAGCCGCCAGCAATCATCGCCACTGGCCCGCTCACATCCAGCGAACTATTCGAGTCCATTCGCAAGCGTCTCGGTTCCGACGGTCTCTACTTCTTCGATGCGATATCCCCGATAGTGTCGGCGGATTCCATCGATGAGTCGCAGTGCTTCAGAGCTTCCCGCTATGGTAAGGGGCAGGATGACGCCTACATCAACTGCCCGCTGAACGAAGAGCAGTACGCCGCGTTTCATGAGGCCCTGACGACCGGTGAGGTCTACCAGACGCACGACTGGGATCAGGTGCAGTATTTCGAGGGATGCCTGCCGATCGAGGTGTTGGCTGTCCGAGGCCGGGACGCGCTGCGCTTTGGGCCGATGAAACCGGTGGGGCTGAGAGATCCGCTTACGGGTAACACGCCGTACGCCGTGGTCCAACTCCGGCAGGAGGATCGGGCAGCGCGCATGTGGAGTCTCGTGGGCCTCCAGACGCGGCTACGCTACCCAGAGCAGCGGCGGGCTATTCAGCTGATACCCGCTCTCCGCGAAGCCGAGATACTGCGGTACGGGCAGATTCACCGGAACAGCTACATCAACTTCCCGGCGCTCCTCTCATCCCACGGGTCACCGCCGGACACGCCCGCGCTGATCTTCGCAGGGCAGCTCACCGGAGTCGAAGGTTACATCGAGTCGACAGCCACGGGGCTACTGGCCGCGATCAACATCGATCGCCTGGTGCACGGCCTGAAGCCGGTCGTTCCGCCACCGACCACGATGCTCGGTGGGTTGCTGCGCTATCTCAAAGAAGCCGATCCGCGTAACTTTCAGCCGATGAACGCGAACTTCGGGCTCCTCGATCCACTTCCGCGTCGCGCTCGGGGAAAGAAGGAACGCAGAGAGGAACTTGCGGCCCGGGCGCTTCGCGATGTCGGCGAGTGGATGGGCAGGGTCACGGGCGCGCCGGCCACTGCCGGGCGCTAGCACCACTACCCCGGCCAGAGCGAAGGCAGGACACAGACTGTGCGAGATCAGGTCCAGGCGTATCTCAGACACGTGAAGGACGAGCGCCAGCTTTCCCGGCACACGGTCGAAGCGTACCGGCGGGACCTGTCGGACCTGGAGGGTTTCCTGGGCGAGTACTACGGCTCGCTCGACTGGACCTGGGGGTCGGTGGATCGGCTGGCCATCCGCGCGTTCCTCAGTCACGTGACGATGCTGGGGCTGAAACGCGGGACCATCGCGCGAAAGCTCTCAACCGTTCGCAGCTATTTCCGCTTCCTCCACAGGGAAGGGGCCGTGGCGGCCAATCCGGCGCGGCGCGTCAGAGCGCCTCGCCAGGGCCGCGAGCTGCCTGGCTATCTCACGCAGAGGGAGATGTCGCGGCTTTTTGACCTGGCGGCGGAGCATGCCGGCGCGACGGGGTGGCGTGGCATGCGAGACCGTTCTTTGATGGAATTGCTCTATGCCGCGGGCCTTCGTCTGTCCGAAGTCCACTCCGTCAACCTGGCTGATGTCGATCTGGACAGGGGGCAGGTGAAGGTTCTGGGGAAGGGCGGCAAGGAGCGCATCGTCCCCATCGGCCGGCTTGCCGTCAGAGCCTTACGGGACTACAACCGGGAACGTGCGAGCCGATTCGGGGTCCCCGTAGTAACGGAGCCGATGTTCATCTCGGATCGAGGAACCCGGCTGTCGCGCCGGCAGATCCAGCGCGTGGTCACCAGGCTTATCATGTTGGCGGCGGAGGAAAGCGGCCTCAGCACCCATTCGGTCCGTCATTCTTTTGCCACTCACTTGCTGGATGAGGGCGCGGATTTGCTGGCTATCAAAGAGCTGCTGGGCCACGCTTCGCTGTCCACAACGCAGATATACGCGCACACGTCGCGGGAACGGCTGAAGCAGGTCTACAGGGTGGCCCATCCTCGGAGCTGAGAAAGAGACGAGCCAGGTATGAGCGATCTGAGAGTGCACGGTACGACAATCCTCGCCGTTCGGCGCGACGGGCGCGTAGCGGTCGGTGGTGATGGGCAGGTAACCGTGGGCGATACGATCGTGAAAGCGCAGGCCAAGAAGGTTCGTGCCCTCAAGGATGGCGCCGTGCTGGCGGGTTTCGCCGGGTCAGTTGCCGATGCGTTGACGTTGTTCGAGAAGTTCGAGGAAAAGCTGGATCGCTTCCCGGGCAACTTGCCCCGGGCGGCGGTCGAGCTGGCGAAAGACTGGCGTAGCGACCGTGTCCTCCGCCGGCTGGAAGCGCTGTTGGCAGTCGCCGATGAGCGACATTCGTATCTTTTGTCTGGTAGCGGCGAGGTGATCGAGCCGGACGATGGTATTGTGGCTATCGGGAGCGGTGGCCCCATGGCGTTGGCGTCCGCGCGTGCCCTCTGCCAGCACTCGAACCTGGGCGCTGCGGAGATCGTCCGCTGCAGTCTCGAGATCACGGGCGAGATATGCATATACACCAATACGGATATCACAGTATTGGAGCTCGAGTCGAAGGGCTCATGAACGATTCGTTGCCATCTCAGTCGTTTGAAGACCCCATCGAGGATCAGCAGGCCGGCCGCCCGGTGATGCATGAGGAGTTGACGCCGCGGCAGATCGTGGCCGAGCTGGACAAGTATGTTGTGGCGCAGGACGCGGCCAAGAAAGCTGTAGCCATCGCTCTCAGGAATCGCTGGCGACGTCAGCAGGTCGCCGAGGATCTCAGGGACGAGATCATGCCCAACAACATCATCATGATCGGTCCCACCGGCGTTGGAAAGACCGAGATCGCTCGCCGCCTGGCCAGACTCGCCGGCGCGCCGTTCGTAAAGGTCGAGGCCTCGAAGTTCACCGAGGTCGGGTATGTTGGCCGCGATGTCGAGTCGATGGTTCGAGATCTGGCGGACATCGCCGTTAACATGGTACGCACCGAGAGAGAGGATGAAGTACAGGAGCTCGCCGAGGAACGCGTTGAGGGAAGGTTGCTCGATTTGCTCCTGCCCTCCAGCGAGGAGAAGCCGTCGTCTCCCTCGGGTTTTGTCGTTTCGCCGCGCGGGGAGGCTGTTGACCGGAGACCTGATACGGAGGCTGAGAACGAGGAACGACGGAAGGAGCGGCGGCAGCGGACGCGGGAGAAATTGCGGGCTCTTCTCAGGGACGGAAAGCTGGAGAGCAAGGAGATCGAGATCGAGGTCACGCAATCTTCCTTCCCGGTAGTCGAGTTCCCCGGCATGGAGGGGATGGACTACAACGTCACCGAGATGCTCCAGGAGATGATGCCAAAGCGCAGCAAGCGTCGCACTGTCTCTGTCTCCGAGGCGCGGCGCATCCTACTCTCGGATGAGCTGGATAAGCTGGTCGACATGGACGATGTCGTTAACGAGGCGCTCGATCGTGTGGAGCAGATGGGTATCGTCTTCCTCGACGAGATCGACAAGATCGCCATCGAGCGGGGCGGCATCGGTGGCCCGGACGTCTCTCGAGGAGGAGTCCAGCGCGACCTCCTGCCGATCGTGGAAGGCTCGAACGTACAGACGAAGTACGGGATGGTACGCACCGACCACATCCTCTTCATCGCCGCCGGCGCCTTCATCGCCGCCAAGCCGTCGGATCTCATACCGGAGCTCCAGGGTAGGTTCCCCATCCGCGTCGAGCTGTCGTCGCTGAGCGAGGAGGACTTTGTCAGGATTCTCACCGAGCCGAAGAACGCGCTGCTTACGCAGTACAGTGCCCTCATCTCGACGGAGGGAGTGGAGCTCGAGTTCGAGGAGGACGGGGTGGCGGAGATCGCGCGAATCGCCGCCGATGTCAATCAGCGGATGGAGAACATCGGCGCGCGCCGATTGCACACCGTGCTGACCACCCTGCTGGAAGACATCATGTTCGATCTTCCGGAACTGGGCAGCGAGAGGATAGTGGTGGATGAGGGACTGGTGCAGGATCGACTGGCCAAGGTGGTCAAGGACGAGGATCTGCGACGATACATATTATAGGACACCGCTTATAGGACACCGCCCCTCCCGGCTTCTCTCTTCCGCTGATCTACTGGCAATGCCCGCGATATCTGCTAAATTGGCAGTCGGCCAAACCGCGAAAAACCTTGTGATGAGGGGAGGCGAGTCTGTGGGGCACCCTGAGAAGCGGGATTTTCTGACGCTTACCGACTTCGATCGGGATGAGCTTGACAAGCTGTTCGACCTGGCGGGCCGGCTGAAGGGGGGCGCGTCGAAGGGAGCGCCGCTTGCCGGCAAGACGCTGGCGATGCTGTTTGCGAAGAGCTCCACCCGCACCCGCGTGTCGTTCGAGGTGGGCACGTTCCAACTGGGCGGGCATGCCCTCTTCCTGTCCAGCCAGGACCTACAGCTTGGCCGGGGTGAGACGATCGCGGATACAGCGAAGGTTCTGTCGCGCTACGTGGACGGGATCATGATCCGTACGTTCGCGCACTCCGACGTCGAGGAGCTGGCCCAGCATGCGGCGGTACCGGTGATCAACGGGCTCACCGATCTTCTCCACCCCTGTCAGCTTCTCGCGGACCTGATGACCGTTCGTGAAGAGTTTGGCCCGGAGTTGTCTGCGCTCAAAGTGGCGTGGGTTGGGGATGGCAACAACATGGCCAACTCGTGGCTGAACGCTGCCCGGATCTATGGATTCGAGCTGAATCTCGCCTGTCCCGAAGGTTATGACCCGGATTCGCGAGTCCTCGAAGCGGCGAGGCAGGCCGCGCCTGTAGCGCTCGTCCGCGACCCGGCAGAGGCGGTGGAGGGCGCCCATGTGGTCTGCACGGATGTGTGGGCGTCGATGGGTCAGGAAGGGGAGGCTGAGGCACGGAGAAAAGCGCTCGAGGGGTACTCCGTTACCGAGAAGCTGATGGCACAAGCCGGTGACAACTCCATATTCCTGCATTGCCTTCCCGCCCATCGCGGCGAGGAGGTGGCAGGCGCTGTGATCGATGGGCCGCGCAGCCGCGTGTGGGATGAGGCTGAGAACCGGCTGCACGCGCAGAAAGCACTACTCGTCAGACTGATGGCAGAGGGAACCGATGGCTGAGAAGCTGAAGAGAACGCCGCTGTACGATGAGCACGTAGAGCTGGGAGCCAAGATAATACCGTTCGCAGGCTTCGAGATGCCGGTCCAGTACCCCGATGGAGTTTCGAGCGAGCACCGGGCGGTGAGAGAGAGCGCCGGGCTGTTCGACGTCTCCCACATGGGCGAGTTCCTGGTGAGTGGGGAAGGCGCCGTGGCTTTCGTCGACTACGTGGTGGCGAACGATGTTTCGCTGCTGAAACCGGGGCAGGCGCAGTATGCGGTCATGTGCAACGAAGACGGTGGGATTGTCGACGACCTGCTCGTCTACAGGTTCGCGAACCGGCTCCGCCTGGTGGTCAACGCAGCGAACATCGACAAGGACTTCAACTGGATCCAGCGGTGCCTCGCCAAGTACGGGGGATCGGGCGTGGCTCTGGTGGATGAGAGCGAAGATGTGGCGCTCTTGGCTTTGCAGGGGCCGAGAAGCGAGGCGATCCTCGCTCCGCTCAGCGACCTCGATGTTGCCTCGATCGGATACTATCAGTTCGCTGAAGGCGTGGTCGCTGGTGAGCCGTGTGTGGTGAGCCGAACCGGTTACACGGGGGAGGACGGGTTCGAGCTGTACTGCGCTCCGGGCACGGCGGCGAAGCTATGGCGCGCGCTAATGGAAGCCGGAGGCGATGGGATCAAGCCGGTGGGGCTCGGGGCGCGCGATACTCTTCGCCTCGAGATGGGCTACGCTTTGTACGGCAACGACATCGACGAGGAGACGACACCGCTGGAAGCCGGTCTTGGCTGGACGGTCAGACTGGATAAGGGTGAATTCGTCGGTCGGCACGCACTGGTGATTCAGAAGGAGAAGGGGTTGGAGCGAAAGCTCACTGGTTTCGCCCTCGAGCACCGCGGGTTCCCTCGTCCGGGCTACGAGATACGCTGCCGGGGCGAAAAGGTGGGCACGGTCCGCAGCGGCACCGTGGGACCGAGCGTGGGGTGGGGAATCGGAACCGGCTACCTGCCCACTGATCTGGCCGCACCGGGGACGGAGATCGAGATCATGATCAGGGATCGGGCCTTGCCTGCGGAGGTGACTCGTGTGCCTTTTTACAAGGGAGGCTCGATAAAGCGGTGATTCGAGTCGCGGTCCTCACGGTCAGCGATGGCGTCGCCGCCGGGACGCGCGAGGACACCTCCGGCGCCGCAGTAGCCGAATGGGTGGAACGGTGCGGATGGTCGCTCATTGAACACGCTGTGGTCCAGGACGAGACCAGGGAGATTGCGGCGGCGATCGTAGGCTGGGCGGACGGCGGTGGCGTCGACCTGATCCTCACGCTCGGTGGCACGGGTTTCGGCCCGCGGGATGTTACCCCTGAAGCGACATCCTCTGCGCTGCAGCGGCCTGCCCCCGGGATAGCCGAGGCGTTACGTGCCCGCGGTCTGCATGATACGCCGTTCGCCATGCTGAGCCGAGGCCAGGCCGGGATTCGCGGCCGCGCGCTAATCGTAAACCTTCCGGGCAGCGAAAGGGCGGTTCGAGAAGGGCTGGAGGTTCTCGAAAAGGTTGTGCCCCACGCCGTCGACCTGTTGAGCGGGCGCACAGAACACGTTTGAGACTCGCGCTTCGCGCTCTAAGGGAGACAAGGCTACTGATTGGTAACTCTAGATGGCAATCATACTGGTAACCACTGCCGATTTGGAAGCTGCGCGGCAGGTGCAGTCCGCTCTGGAACCGGACGATCGGGTCCAGGTCGTCTCCGGCACTGGGGAGGCTCGCGCGGTTCTGGACGCGTTGGAGGGTGAGACCGCTCTGATCCTGACGGGCGCCATGGAGGAAGAGCCCACCCGAGCGCTAGTGGCTGAGGCGTTGGAGGTCAGCCCTCAAACCCCGGTGATTGCGCTATGTGGCGAAGAGGACGCAGTAACCGTCGAGTTGATGGCGGAATTCGGCGTCGACGAGTTTTTCACCAAACCGGTCGATGCCGATGAGATCGCCATTGCGGTCCATCGTCTTATCCGCTGGAAGCATCTCCAGACGGAACTGGGCATCGTGGGAAAGTCTGCGGCCATTCAGGAAGTGGTCGAGAGCATCGCCCAGATCGCGCCGGTGGGATCGACGGTCCTCATCACCGGCGAGAGTGGTACGGGTAAGGAACTAGTGGCCCGCGGGCTGCACAAACTCTCCACGCGCCGCGGCAAGCCCTTCATCGCGGTCAACATAGCGGCGCTACCCGAGACGCTTCTGGAATCCGAGATGTTCGGCCACGAGAAGGGAGCCTTCACGGGAGCGAGCTCTTTGCGGAAAGGCATGTTCGAGCTGGCCAACGGCGGAACCATCTTTCTGGATGAGATCGCCGAGATGTCTTCCGGACCCCAAACCCGCCTACTTCGTGTGCTGGAGCAGCGGGAGTTCATGCGCGTGGGCGGCAGCAGTTCTATCAGGGTCGACGTTCGGGTTATCGCCGCCACGAATAGTGATCTCCGTCATGCCGTGGAACTCGGCGAATTTCGGCGCGATCTTTACTACCGGCTTAATGTCCTGCGCATCCACATGCCGCCTCTGCGCGAGCGGTGCGAAGACATTCCTCTTCTCGTACACGAGTTCATCCGCGAGCTCAGTCGCGAGCATCAGAAGGAGTTCAAAGGGATCGCGCCGGATGCGATGCAGATCCTCGTTCGCTATGACTGGCCCGGCAACGTCCGCGAGCTCAGGAATCTGATCGAGTCGATGGTTGTGCTGGCTCCCGGTTCCATCATTCGACCGGCGGACATACCGCCGGAGGTGCGTCGGGGCGCTGAACGCGCCTTGCCAAGCCTGATCGTCCCGAGCCCGCCCGTACTGCAGGCAAAGGGGGTAGCGGTGGGGGATGGCCCGCCGGCACAGTTGCCCCAGATGGAATTCATCTTCCGCACTCTGGTGGACTTGAAGTTTAATGTCGACGATCTGCGGCGAGAATTCGAGATGTACAAGCGGCGGCATCCGGAGCTGACCGGTATGCGCGAGGCTGGCATCGTGGAGGCGCCGCGCGTCCCACCGGTGGCGCCGGCCCGGGAACCGGCCGAAGTGGCTATTGCTGTGGAGGAGGACGTTGCATCTGTGGCAGGGGAAGCAGGCGAAGCTGGAATCCACTTCAGTCCCGGAATGACGATGGAAGAACTGGAGCGTGCGGCGATCATCTCCACATTGAAGGCTGTGGGCGGAAACCGGCGACGTGCCTCAGAGGCACTCGGAATCGGGGAGCGAACCCTCTACCGGAAGCTGAAGGAGTACGAGATCGATGTCTGAGATCGGACTCAACCCTTAACCCGGCTCATCACTCGCCCGCGCTCGGCCTGGAGCGTTCGGATGATCCGGGACCAGGCGAATGACCGCGCGCCGCTATACTCAACCTCGAACACCACATTCAGGTCGATCGCCGGATCGAACAGGTAGAGTGCCGACTGAGTTTCCTGCTGCTTCAGCTGCTCGCGTCCCCACTCGGGGGTGAGCGGCAGAATACCCTGTTGGAAGTATAGGATCCCCTGGCTCAGAAGCTGCAGGGCTGTCGGGTCGAACGGGGCCTGCTGGCCGTAGGTGAAGAAGGACACGAGAAACACCTTCGGATCCCCTCGCATGCCGGCCCTCTCCGCCATCTGGCGGATTCTCTCCGCGCGCGAGGCGACCATTCCGTGCAGGCGCTGGTAGGTATCCGGTGCAGCCAGAACGACCACGCTTTCATCGAGCGGCGTCACTTTGATCTGCACGGCCCCCAATGACAGCGGCACTGTGAAATCGTCCTGCCGCAGGGTTCCGTAGCCGGGCGGTGGTAATTCCGCCAGGCTCGAGGTCTGGACGGACGCGGTATCGTCTGCCGCCGGCGCCGCCGCCGAGCACGCGGAGACGACGATGACGGCAGCGAGACTGAATGCGGCGCGCGGGGTTCGTCTGATCATTTGACCAATGGGCTGGTGGCTGCGGCCGGACAGTCGCTGATCCGGGCCTCAGGCCTCTTTCCGGTGCGCTTCGGGCTCCAATATGAGAATCGGAGTTGACTTGTTCTCGACGCACTCTTTCGTGATCACGACCTCTCTGACGTCTTCACGGGACGGCAGCTCGAACATGATGTCGAGCATCAGTTCCTCGATGATGGACCGCAAGCCGCGAGCGCCAGAGCCGCGCTTGATGGCTCTAAGGGCGATCGCGCGAAGGGCATCCGGCTCGAATTTCAACCGGATATCCTCGAGCTCGACCATCTTGCTGTACTGCTTGGTCAAAGCGTTCTTCGGCTCCTGCAAGATATCGATCAGGGCATCCTCGTCCAGTTCGTCGAGGGCGACGATGACCGGAAGTCGACCGACCAGCTCCGGGATCAAACCGTAGCGGACGAGATCCTCGGGCTCCACATAGTGGAACGCGGCGTAGGAATCCGCCGTAGTGTCGATGCCGGCACGTGCCAGGTTCTCCTGGCTGTGCCCGAACCCGATCTGGCGGGTGCCGATCCGCGATTCGATGATCTTCTCCAGGCCGGCGAATGCGCCCCCGCAGATGAAAAGGATGTTGCGGGTGTCGATCTGGATGTACTCCTGCTGAGGGTGCTTTCGACCGCCCTGCGGTGGCACATTGGCCACCGTACCCTCGAGGATCTTGAGGAGAGCCTGCTGCACGCCTTCGCCCGACACGTCGCGGGTGATGGAAGGGTTCTCCGACTTGCGGGCGATCTTGTCGATCTCGTCCACGTAGACGATGCCGCGCTCAGACTCGGCGATATTGTAGTCGCCGGCCTGGAGTAGCTGCACCAGGATGTTCTCGACATCCTCACCCACGTAGCCGGCCTCCGTCAGCGTGGTCGCGTCGGCGATAGTGAACGGGACGTCCAGAAGACGAGCCAGCGTGCGAGCGAGAAGCGTCTTCCCGACGCCGGTGGGTCCGATCAGGAGGATGTTCGACTTCTCGATCTCGACGTCCTCAACCAGACCCTGGTTGTTGATTCGCTTGTAATGATTGTACACCGCGACTGCCAGCGACTTCTTCGCTTTGTCCTGGCTGATCACGTATTGGTCCAGCGTCTCTTTGATGTCCTGTGGCCTCGGGATGTGCGTTATGGTGTCAGCGGCCGTCCGCTCTTCTTCCTCGGCCAGGATCTCGTTGCACAGCGAGATGCACTCGTTGCAGATATAGACGTTGGGACCGGAGATGAACTTCTTGACACTTTCCTTGGACTTGCCGCAAAACGAGCAGCGCAGATGCTTGTCGCTGGACGTCGTCATCCTAACCTCCCGCTCTACTTCTTCCCGTCGCTACCGGCGACGTCACTCTGATTGGTGATGATCTGGTCGATAAGGCCGTACTCTACGGCTTCCGGCGGTGACATGAAGCGGTCCCGATCGGCATCGTCGGCCACCCTCTCGATCGGCTGACCGGTGTGCGTCGCCAGTATTCCGTTGATGAGCTCGCGGGCGTAGATGATCTCCTTTGCCTGGATCTCGATATCGGACGCCGTGCCCTGCGAGCCACCCGACGGCTGGTGGATCATGATCCGGGAGTTGGGAAGCGCCGAGCGCCTGCCTTTCTCGCCCGCGGCCAGCAGCAGCGCGCCCATCGAAGCGGCCATGCCCATGCAGATTGTGGACACGGGTGCCGACATGAACTGGATGGTGTCGTAGATAGCCAGGCCCGCATAGACGGCGCCACCCGGACAGTTGATGTACAGGTAAACATCCTTCTCCGCGTTTTCCGCCTGCAGGAAGAGAAGCTGGGCGATCAGTATGTTGGCAACCTCATCACTGATTGGTGAGCCCAGGAACACGATTCGGTCCATCAGCAGCCGGGAGAATATGTCGTATACCTTCTCCCCGCGGCTCGAACGCTCGATCACGTAAGGTGCATATGGCGACATGGTCTGCACTTCACTCCTGTAGCTGGACTTGACTTCCGGGCCCCTACGACCCCACGACCTGAATCTCGGACTGCTCCCTCAAGTACTCGAAGACTCTCTCCTCGGCGATGCGTCGCTCGATATCGCGCAGCTCCCCGCTCTTGACCAGGCGAGCCCTGACCTCACCCACAGGGCGTCCCGCCCGTTTGGCGATCTCCTGTACCCGCTCCTGAACTTCCTCCCTGCTGGCCTCGAAGCCCTGATCCGCCTGGATTCTCTGAAGGACCAGCGTACGTTTCATACCCCACTCGGCTGTCGGACGTGCCTCCTCCCGCGCCCTGGCTACGAGATCCGGATCGGCACCCTCTGGAGGTTGGCCTACCAGTGCTTCCACGTAGCGATCCAGCATCGACTCGGGGACTTCAAACGGGTTGGCATCGATGATCTGCTCGATGATCCTCTGGTCAAGCTGCAGCTCCACCTCGTGCTCCTTGAGGCGAAGCAAGTCCTCGGATACGGCATCCCGTAGCGCCTGCAAGTCCTCGAACTCGCCCACAGATCGGGCGAACTCGTCGTCGAGATCGGGCAACTCCTGCTCCAGCATCTGACTGAGCTCGATACGCAAGCGCTGCGTTGTTCCTCGCTTGCTCTCGTCCGGAAAGTCGTCCGGGAATGCCACGTCGAATTCGCCGCTGCTTCCCGGCTCGAGCGTCATGATCGATGCTTCGACCTCTGGGATCGCCTGGCCTTCGCCAAGCACGAACTTGTATTGCCGCGTCTCCGGCGCCTCGCCTTCCGCCCCTTCGAGCGGCGTTATCTCCACTTCCACGCTGTCTCCGGCCACCGGCTGCCGTTCCACAGACCGCCAGAGCGCCTGCTGGCGTCGAAGCAGCTCCAAGCGCTCCGCGATCTCGTCTTCGCCGACCGATACCTCCGGCCGGTTCAGGCGGAACCCTCCAATACGGTTCAGCGTGATCTCCGGGCGGATGTCGAAGGCGACCTCGAACGTGAGCTCGGAGTCCCTGTCGTAGCTCACATTGGCCACCCGCGGATCGCTGATCGGGTCCAGCTCCTTCGCCCGGACCGCCTCGCGGAAAGCCACATCGATCACTTGCTGCTGCGTCTGCCGATCGATGTCCGCTCCGAAACGCGATTCCAGTCGATCCGGCGGAACCTTGCCCTTGCGGAAGCCAGGCATCCGAACTCGCTTGGCCAGCTGCCGCATGACCTTCGCCCGCTCGGACTTCACACGGTCGGTCGGCACCGTGATGACCAGCTTGCGGCTCCAGGCTGCCGGCTCCTCAACGGAGATCTGCAGGTCTCTTGTAGTCTGAGACACCAAAATAGCCTTGTAGGGTCCTCTGTTGGCTCGGGATGCGAAAGGGGGGACTCGAACCCCCACGGCCGATGGCCACCAGCTCCTAAGGCTGGCGCGTCTACCGATTCCGCCACTTTCGCAGGAGCGGTCAGGCCGTTCCTTACTTTACTTGAAAGGCCGCGAAGGTCAAGGAAGGAGCGGGTGGTGGCAGGCAGCGGATTTGCCGCCACCACCCCACTAAGTCAGTCCCTCTCCGGCACGGTCATGTTGAAGATCCTGTGGGTCAGGTCGGGCCGTACCGCCTGGATCGAGACGACTTGGCCGGCTTTGATCGACTCGAGCGCCTTGTCGAAGTCGTTCACGTTCTCGACCCGCTTGCCGTTGACGCGCTGGATCAGCCAGCCACGGGCCAGGCCGGCGTTCCAAGCGGGTCCGAAACGCTTCACGTCGGTAACGAGCACGCCGTCCAGATCGGCGTTCGGGTAGCGAGCCTGCTCGGCCAGCTCTGCGGTGAACTCGCTCACCTGTATGCCGATCAACATGTCGGCGGGCCGGCTGACGACTTCGGCGGTCAAAGGCTCCGGCTGGGGCAGTTCTGCCTCCGCCAGCTTCACCGTGATCTTCATCTCTTTGCCGTAGCGGATGACCTTCACCTCCACCTTCTCGCCGGGCTCATGCGAAGCGATCAGGCGCTGGAGTTGGCCAACGCGCTCCACCGGCTTTCCATTGATGGCTACGATCACGTCTCCGGGCTGGATGCCGGCCTTCTCAGCGGGGCTGTTATTGGGGAAGTCCTGCACTACCGCCCCTGCGCGTCCCGGAAGCCCGTACGCCACGACGTCAGCCTGGGTGGGCGGCGTGACAGAAACTCGGAGAGCAGCGCGACGGACGTGCCCGTACTCGATGAGATCGTCCATCACGTCCTTCGCCAGGCTTATCGGGATCGCGAACCCGTAACCCTGGTAGAAGCCGGTCCGGCTCTGGATCGCGGTGTTGATGCCGATGACCTGACCCCGATAGTTCACGAGCGGACCACCGGAGTTGCCGGGGTTGATCACCGCATCGGTCTGGATCATGTCCTCGATGGCGTACGGGGTCCCGGCTGATTGCTCGATAATCTGGGTGTTACGCCCCTTGGCGCTCACGATGCCTGCCGTGACGGTGAAGAGGAGCTCCCTACCCAGCTCGGTGCCCGGATTGCCAATCGCCAGCACAAACTCGCCCACGGCCGTGCTCTCGGGATCTCCAAGGCTCGCCGCCGGCAGATTGCTCCCATCGATCTTGATCACTGCGATGTCCGTCGTTGGGTCACGTCCGATGAGGCTGGCTTCGAACTGACGGCCATCCGCCAGCTCGACCTCGATTCTCTCGGCGTGTGCAATCACGTGGTTGTTGGTCAGAATGTAGCCGTCCTCGGATACTATGAATCCGGAGCCACGGCCAAGCGGCGCATCGAACGGTGAGTCCGGGACCTGGGGATGTCCGGGCCCAAATAGATCCTCGAAGCCCCGCGGTAGCCGGCCGGCCTGCGGGGGTGTGCCCAAGCTCATGATGGACACGACAGCAGGCTTGACCTTCTCAGCGATTCCCACCAGAGCCTGGCTGACCTCGGCGAGTGCCTGGTAGTCGCTCGGGACGGGCACGGCCACCCGACTCGATCCCTCCGGCGACGATTCGCCTGCCACGGCCGCCGGTGAAGCCTGCGTCTGCGCAGCGGCCGCGGTCAGTGTGGCGGCCTCGCCTCCCCGGGCCCAGCGGAACCCCGAGGCGAGCCCCAGGGCGAGGACCAACGCGAGTGACGTGTATGCCACGAGCTTGAGTTTGCTGCGAAGTGGATCACCCATCGCACATACCTTTTCCTTGACTGTGAAATTCTCCTGAATGGGATGCCGGGTTTTATTCTTTTACACGCGGGCTTTCCGCCCGGTTCCCGGCCTCCGCTATCGTATAACCGCGGAGCCCCTTCTTCGAAGGGGCCCCGGCATTTGGACGCCTGTGGTAGGCGGAAGGTTGCCGCCGCTATTTCTTGTCCTCTTCCACTATCTCGTAGTCGGCCTCGACCACTTCCGGCTCAGCCTCGGCCTCGGACGTCGTACCCGCGTCGCCGGACGCGCCTGCAGTGGCGGCCTGTGCCTCATACAGCTTCTGACCGGCCGCCGAGAAAGCCTGCATCAGCTCGTCGTGGACCCGGTTCAACTCCTGCTGGTCCTGGCTCTCCTTCAGCCCCTTCTTGGCGCTCTCCAGAGCCTCGTCGAGGCGCTTCTTGGTCGCCTCATCCAGCTTGTCCGCCCACTCCGCCGAATCCTTCTCGACGCGGTAGACCAGGGTGTCGAGCTTGTTGCGCAGCTCGACGAGCTCGCGAGCGGCCTGATCGTCCTTAGAGTGTTCCTCTGCGTCCGCCACCATCTTCTCGATCTCGGCGTCGCTGAGCCCCGAGGTCGCCTCGATGCGGATCGATTGCTCCTTGCCGGTGGCGCGGTCCTTCGCCGAAACGTGCAGTATGCCGTTGGCATCGATATCGAAGGTGACCTCGACTTGAGGCACACCCCGAGGCGCCGGCGGTATACCGGTCAGCTGGAATCGGCCGATCGTCTTGTTGCCGACGGCCATGGGCCGCTCGCCCTGCAACACGTGGATGTCTACCGTGGTCTGGGTGTCCTCGGCGGTGGAAAACACCTCCATTTTCTTGGTTGGGATCGTGGTGTTACGCGGGATCAACGCAGTCATCACGCCGCCCAGCGTCTCGATCCCCAGCGACAGCGGCTCTACATCCAGCAAGAGAACTTCACTCACCTCGCCTGCCAGCACACCGGCCTGGATGGCGGCGCCGATGCCTACGACTTCGTCCGGGTTCACACCCTTGTGCGGGTCCTTGCCGAAGAACTCGCGCACGACCTCCTGCACCTTCGGTATCCGGGTCGAGCCGCCTACCAGGATCACCTCGTCGATGTCCTCGGGCTTGAGCTTCGCGTCCGCGAGTGCCTTCTCCATCGGCGGCATCGTCCGCTGGATCAGATCATCCACCAGCTGCTCGAACTTTGCCCTGGTAAGGCGAATGTTCAAATGCTTGGGTCCCGACTGATCGGCCGTCACAAAGGGCAGGTTGATGTCGGTCTCCATGGTGGTAGAGAGCTCGCATTTCGCCTTCTCCGCCGCCTCCTTCAGGCGCTGGAGCGCCATCGGGTCCTTCGAGAGGTCGATGCCCTGGTCCTTCTTGAACTCGTCCACCAGCCACTGGATGATCCGCTCGTCCAGGTCGTCACCGCCCAGGTGCGTGTCGCCGTTCGTGGACTTGACCTCGAAGACACCCTCACCAAGCTCCAGAATCGTTATGTCATACGTCCCGCCGCCCAGGTCGAAGACGGCGATCGTCTCGTCTTTCTTCTTGTCCAGGCCGTAGGCAAGCGCTGCCGCCGTCGGCTCGTTGAGAATCCTCAGCACTTCCAGACCGGCGATCTTGCCGGCGTCCTTGGTCGCCTGGCGCTGAGAGTCGTTGAAGTAGGCCGGCACCGTGACCACCGCCTTCTCCACGGGCTGGCCCAAGTAATCCTCGGCCGTCTGCTTCATCTTCTGCAGAACCATCGCCGATATCTCCGGCGGCGAGTACCGCGTCCCGTCGATATCAACAAAAGGCCGGTTCTTCTCGTCACAGATCACCTCGTAGGGGACCCGGTCCAGCTCGACTTGGAGCTCGTCGCAGGTGCACCCCATGAAACGCTTTATCGAATAGACCGTATTCTCCGGATTCGTGATCGCCTGGCGCTTCGCCACCTGGCCCACCAGGCGCTCGTCGTCCTTTGTGAAAGCGACAACGGACGGCGTGGTCCTCGAACCTTCCTGGTTCGGGATCACGACCGGGTCGCCGCCCTCCATCACGGCCACCACGGAGTTCGTGGTGCCCAGATCGATCCCAATCACTTTTCCGTTAGTCTTAGCCATAAGTCTTCCCAGTTCTTGAACAAAAACAGATACCGCTCGGGGAGCGGGCTCGCGACCCCAAGCATGAGGTGCACGATGTGCTTGATCCGCTGGCCGAGGGTGCAACCCCCGTGCCAGCCAGGCCCGCCCAAATCGCACGGAAACACCGACATTCTGGCTGCGCTTACGTCGCTGTTATGCCAAAGCGGCAGGATATCTACGGCCCGCCGGCCCCGTTGACGCTGTCGAGCCCCAACCGTAGGTTGGCTTGCGATGTTTCCCTTCAAGGATGAGAACCCCGCTGAGCTGGCCCCCGTTGTCACGGTCGGCCTTATCATCGCGAATGTGGCTGCCTGGATCTTCGTGCAGGGGATGGGAGCGCGCCTGCAAATCTCCGTTTGCCATTACGGGATGATACCGGTAGAGCTTACGCACCAGCCGCTGCAGGGACCCGAGGTCTGCCCCCTCGGCGGCCTCACATGGGGCGCCATTTTCACCTCGATGTTCATGCACGGCGGGTGGTTTCACTTGGGGACCAACATGATGTTCATGTGGGTTTTCGGTAACAATGTCGAAGACTCCATGGGGCATATCAGGTTTCTTGTTTTCTACTTTGTGTGTGGGTTCGTCGCCGCCGCGGGACACGTCTTGCTGAACGCCACCTCAGGGATGCCCACGGTCGGGGCGTCCGGCGCCATTAGCGGCATCATGGGCGCCTACATCGTTCTCTACCCGCAGGTCCGAGTGCACGTCTTCCTCCCCCCGTTCTTTCTCTTCTCGATGCGGGCGTACGTCGTGCTGGGCTATTGGATCGTGATCCAGCTCTTGCTGGGGGTCGGGCAGCTTGGTGGGAGCTACACGGGCGGGGTCGCCGTCTGGGCCCACATCGGCGGCTTCTTTGCCGGGCTTCTATTGGTGAAGGTCTTCGAGCGCCCGCAGCTTGTGGACGCCAAGAGGGAAGGCCGCCGCCTCGATCGCGGGGAGATCCGCTCTCACCGCTATTGGGTTTAGAGCAGGGACCGGGTGGTGTCTAGCCTTTGGCTACGGCCCAGTGGTTCAGCGGTCCGTGGCCGGCCCCCAGTTTGGGGGCGGTCTCGATGGCTTGACGCGTGAAATCCCTGGCGTTGATGACCGCATCGACACGGGCGCGCCCGAGGGCGAGTCCTGCGCAGATTGCGGCTGAGATGGTGCAGCCGGTCCCGTGCGTATGGCGCGTGTGCAGACGCGTCTGACGCCATTCGCGCCAACTATCGCCGTCGTAGTACACGTCGACGAGAACGTCGCCGCTCAGGTGGCCACCCTTGAGCAACACGGACTTCGCGCCTTTCTCGAGGATCACCTCGGCGGCGGCTTTCATGTCCTCCACCGTGTCCACCGCCCGCCCGGCGAGTATGGCTGCTTCCGGGAGGTTGGGCGTCACGACCTCGGCGAGCGGTAGTAGAATGGTGGTGAGAGCGCTGACGGCATCTTCCTGAAGCAGGCGATCGCCGCTCTTCGCTACCATCACCGGGTCGACGACGAGGGCTCTGAGGCCGACTTCCTGGAGAGTAGCGGCGACCGCCTCGATGATCGAGGCGTCGGCAAGCATGCCGGTCTTGGCGGCGGCGGGCTTCAGGTCCTCTGCCACGGCTCGGATCTGGTCTGCCACCACATCCGGCTCGATCTTTTGGATCGCCCGAACCCCCAGTGTGTTCTGGGCGGTTACCGCTGTGATCGCCGAGGTACCGAAGACGCCGTAGGCTTGGAACGTCTTCAGATCCGCCTGGATGCCGGCTCCGCCGCCGCTGTCGCTCCCGGCGATGGTCAGAGCAACTCGCCGTCCCGTCATGATCCTCCCTTTCACATGGGCCACTCGCTACACAGTATTAGAGTGATGAAGAGTGCAGTGTCTCGATGCATGTGTTCCTCGAATATCCCAGAAGGGAAGAGCGAAGCAAGAGATCCTACGGTCTTCCCGCTATTGCCGGCTTCCGTATTCCTGCTTGAGGGACGCTCAGGCCCGAGTCTGGCGAAGGCTGGGATCGCCGTGTTCTTCGTGCTGCTCCTGGCCGCTGTTGGCGGGGCGAATGTTCTCCCGGCGGTCGAAGACGTGGTGCGCCGGGGGAGCGTCGGCCGGTGATCACACGCAATCAAGCGAAGCGCATCCGGCGGCTTCGGTCACGAAAGCGGCGCGAAGAAGGCGCGTTTCTGGCAGAAGGTATCCGGCTTGTCGAGGAACTCCTGGCCAGTGAGCTTATCGTGGACTTGGTCGTGACTGCGCCCACCCTGTCGGAGACGGACCGCGGCGGACGGCTGCTCGAAGTCGTGGAGCAGCGAAGGCTTGCCCACGCCGAGGTCGAGGAGAAGGAACTGCGGGAGTTGGCGGACACCGAGACGCCCCAGGGGGTGCTCGCCGTGGGGCGGGAGCCGGGGCGGCGACTGTCGGAGCTCGAGCCGGAGGGCGATGCGGCGGTCCTGGTGCTCGACCGGGTCACCGACCCGGGGAATCTCGGGGCTCTGCTTCGCACGGCGCACGCCTTGGGTGTCGATTGGGTGGTAGCTCTGCCCGGCACGGTGGACCCCTGGAGCCCCAAAGCGGTTCGCGCGTCCGCCGGCTCCATGTTTCGGGTGCCTGTGTCACGCGAGCCCTGGTCCGAGGCGCAAGGCTGGCTGCGTGAGCGGGACTTTGCCATCTTGTGCGCCGACCCAAGCGGCGAGCCGGCGCTGCGCGCGGGGGCTGCGGTTGGCCGGTTCGCGCTGATCCTGGGCAGCGAGCCATCCGGCCTCTCGGCCGAGGTGGACCGGGACTGTGACCGGCGGGTTGCCGTGAAGTTGCCGGGCGGCATGGATTCGCTGAACGTAGCTGTCGCCGGCGCTCTCCTTCTGGACCGGCTGCTCAGCGGTTCCCAAACCGATGACTGAAGGCTGTGGCACTGCCAGACCGGTTTTGCCGACAGCGTCCATATCGCCGAGGCGTGAATGCCCGAATCGATCGTTTTGACCTATGCGGCGCTGTTCGGATTGTCGATCGGATCTTTCCTCAACGTCTGCATTCTGCGCCTGCCGTCAGGTGGTTCACTCCTTCGTCCGCGTTCGGCCTGCCCTTCGTGCAAGCGGCAGCTGAGCTGGTTCGAGAACATCCCGCTGTTCAGCTACCTGGCGCTACGGGGGCGCTGCCGCACCTGCGGTACGCGCATCTCGATCCAGTATCCGCTGGTCGAGCTGATTACGGCGTTGATCTGGTTGGGGGCCTTCATCCATTTCGATGACTTCTGGCGGGCCCTGGCGGCGGCGATCTTTGGGACATTGCTACTCGGGATAGCCTTCACCGATGCCCGTGAATACATCATCCCGGACGAGTTCAGCCTCGGCGGGCTCGTCATTGGAATCGCTCTCTCGTTCGCGCCCGGCGCACCCAGCCCGGTCATGTCCGTCCTGGGCGCGGCGGGCTCGTTCGCCGTCATGTACGCGGTCGCCGTAGTTGGCGAGTGGGCGTTCAAGAAACAGGCGCTGGGTGGTGGAGACATCAAGATGATGGCGATGGTCGGAGCCTTCCTAGGCCCGCTCTATTCGCTCCTGACCATATTCGTGGGCTCGGCCATCGGAGCCGTCATCTTCGGGCCCATTGGCCTCAAGACCGGCAAGCTGGTGCCGTTTGGAGTTTTCCTCGCTCTGGGGGCTGCCGTCGTGTTCCTTTGGGGCGGCGCGATGGTCAGCTGGTACGCCACGAACATCCTGGGACTCTAGGAGGGCGAGCCGGGTCGCGAGGTGGCCGGGATCTACGCTTTGCCACTGGAGGAGCGCCGTTCGGCGTCCTCAGTTCCGCGGTCCGGCTGCTGGCTCTCTCTTGGCGCTTGTCTCGAGAGTCGCGCCCGCAGCACTTGCGTGTCCGTGGCCGCCGTCACTTCGATGAGAACGCCCTCCTTGTTGATCTTTTCGCCCGGTTTAGGGACTTGTCCAAACACATCCAGCAGGTATCCGTTGAGTGATCGATGCTCGAGTAGCGGGAACATGGTGTTGAAGAAGTGATTGATCTCGCGAAGGTCCGCACTGCCGTCCACCAGGATCACGTTGCGACTGAGTCTGATGATCGGCTCCTCGGCCACATCGCTTTCGTCCACGATCTCACCCACGAGCTCTTCGAGGATGTCCTCGAGAGTGATGAGGCCGTCGACGGCACCGTACTCGTCGATCACGATACCCATGTGGATGCGCTTCGTCTGGAAGTCGAGCAGCAGCTTGTCCAGAGTCAGCGATCCCGGCACGAAGAACGGCTCGCGAGCCAGAGCTTTGAGCTGTACATCCCTCTGGCCCGAGATCAGGGCCTGGTAGGCGTCCCGAGCGTAGAGCACTGCAGTGATTTCGTCGATGCTCTTGCCGTACAGGGGTATGCGGCTGTAGCGCGCGGTGCGGAGCTCTGACGCGATATCTGCCAGGGTCTGGGTCTCCGACCAGGCCAGCATGTCCACTCGCGGGGTCATCACGTCGTAAGCGGTCGTCTGGTCCAGGAGGAAGGCACGCTCGATCAACCGCCGTTCGTGTTCCTCGATGACCGGATCGCCGTTTCCCGGACCTACCAGATCGCGGATCTCGCGGTCTGAGATACCGGGCATGATCTCCGCGAACGTCGGAGCTATCAGCCGGGAGATCAGTCGCGCCGGCCACGTCACCGCGAGCAGGGCGCGTGACAGCAGCGACACCGGTATCGATGCCAAGAGAGCGAGCCGCTCTCCCGCGCGTTGCCCCAGAGATTTGCCGGCGAATTCGGCGAAGACGACCAGCAGAATCGCCAGGCTCACCGCCACGATCCTGGCAGGGGCCCAGTTTCCGGCCGCGACGCCCGCCAGGCCCCAGGCGGTGAGAACAGCCGCGGCGGCGCCGGCGACGCGAAGCACCCAGAGCGCGGCCAGCGGGGCCGCGGGCCCAGCACGCAGCGTTGCCAGCGATCGCGCCGCGCGCCCACCTGTGGACTCGAGCTCCTGCACTCGAAGGTGGGGGATCGCGAAGAGCGCCATCTCGACCGTCGAGGCGGCTACGACCAGTGCGACAGCCAGAGCCAGGTAGGCGAGCGCAACCATCATACGCACCGCCCCGGCCGGTTCCGGCCATGATAGTGCGGGCAGGGACTTCTACTCGGAGGGTCTTCCGTCGCTGTACTGCTTGCCATCGATTATGTCCATTCGTGGGTGAGGTCCAACAACTGCCTGACTATATCCTCCGCAGTCTGACCGTCCGCCTCGGCCTCGAAATTGGTCACGAGGCGATGGCGAAGCACCGGGAGCGCCACCGCCTGAACGTCCTCGAAGTTGGGCATGGCACGTCCGTCCAGCGCGGCGCGGGCCTTCGCGGCGAGAACCAGGTGCTGGGTTCCGCGCGGGCCGACGCCCCAGTTCACCCAGCGCCGGATGAAATCGGGTGCCTCCTCGGCTTCAGGCCGGCTGGCCCGGCAGAGGCGCACCGCCAGGCGGATCATGCTGGGAGGTACCGGGACTCGTCGAACCAGGCCCTGGAACTCCAACATCTCCGAGGCCGACATGACCGGTTCGATCTTGTCAACGAGATCGGTCGTGGTGCGGCTGGCCACCTCCTCTTCCTCCGTCCGGGACGGATAGGTGATCCGGGCCTCCAACATGAATCTGTCGAGCTGAGCCTCCGGCAGTGGATAGGTGCCCTCTTGCTCGATAGGGTTCTGTGTAGCAAGGACGAAGAACGGCCGCTCGAGCGTGTAAGTCTCGCTCCCAACCGTCACCTCCGCCTCCTGCATGGCCTGCAGCAGAGCCGCCTGGGTCTTCGGGGGCGTCCGGTTGATCTCGTCGGCCAGCACCACGTTGGCGAAGATCGGCCCATGCACGAAACGGAAGGTGCGGCGGCCGGTCGAGATGTTCTCCTCGATGATCTCGGTGCCCGTGATGTCGGATGGCATGAGGTCCGGCGTGAACTGGATGCGGCTGAATTGGAGCCGCAGCGACTGCGCCAGGCTGGAGACCAGCAGCGTCTTCGCGAGGCCGGGAACACCCACGAGGAGCGCATGACCGCCGGCCAGGATAGCGATCAACAGCGCCTCGATGATGTCTTTCTGACCGACGACCTGTTTGCCGATCTCGAGTTCAACGCGCGCCCGCGCGTCGGCGAGTCGATCGAGCAGTTCTACGTCCCGGTCATCCGTGCCAGCCGGGTAAGCTGTCGCTTCGCCTCTTGTCACCAGGATAGTTCCCGCGGTTCCAGGGCCGGGACCGACGGGGGTCCGAGGAGCGTGCCGGGACTCACGGGCTCGGAGAGGCGAGCCACAGCCTGATGGATAGCGATCTGTAAACGTCCACGAAAACAAGGTAGACAGAATGAAAAAGGGGCGTCAAGGGCGGCTTGAAATAATTCTCCCTTGACACTATCTTCTGGCCGCCTTCGACCGGAACATCAAGGAGAGAGGCTGAGATGCAAGTGCCGGACGAGGACCGGCGTAAGATTGGTGCGTATCTCGGCCTGGGTTGGGCCTACGCCTTGACCGTCCTGGTGTTCGTCGGTGTCGGCGCAGCCCTCGATCGCTGGCTGGGTGCCACTCCGATTTTCACCGTAACAGGAGTGTTCATTGGCGGCGCCGCTGGCTTTTACAGCCTGATTCGCCGCGTGCGGGCGATCGAGAAGGGCGAGGATCACAAGAAACAGGAAAACGACGGGAGTTCAGAGCCATTGGGAAAGGCTCCGGACGCGAAGTGAAGAAGTGGGCCATTTACGCGGGAACTTCAGCGCTTCTGGTGAGTTTCTCCGCTTTGCTGATCGGTTTCACGTTCGAGCCACCAGCCCGGCTAGGTATCTGGGCGGGGCTGGCCTCGGCCTGGCTGGTGCAGGCTGTGGCGTTCGCGGCCCTAGTGGCGGCGGCGGCTCGCCGGGACAAGCTCATCGTCGCCGGATGGACGGTGGGTACCGTCCTCAGGCTGGCGGCGCTGGGCCTGTTGGCCTGGCTGACGCTGGGTGGGATCACGGGACTGCCAGCTGAGCCGACGCTGATCGCGTTGGCCCTCGCGCTCTTCGCGCTTCTCCTTCTGGAGCCTATCGTCTTCCGCTACGGTTTCGGGGCTGGATGATCGGTATCGCAGGTCGGTTGTGGGGGCTGCTCGCGCAGGCGAGCCATGGCAGGCAAGGTGAGCAGGATGTAGCCTCCGTGTGGAACGATCACATGTTGGAGGAGGTGTCGGACGCTCACCACTTTGTCATACCGGGATTCGGCACCGAAATCCACCTGCCCCAATGGCCACCGCTCCACATCGGTTCACTGACCATCGATCTATCTCCGACAAAGCACGTGGTGTGGCTGATGATTGCGGCGACACTGTGTGCGGTGACGATGATCTGGGTGGGCCGGCGGACGCACGGGAAGCGCGCGGAACGGGCGCCCAAGGGCTTGGCCAACGTCATAGAAGCTTTCGTGATCTATCTGCGCGACGAAGTCGCGCTGCGCAACATCGGGAAGGGTGGGGAGAGATACGTCCCGTTCATCTTGACGCTCTTCTTCTTCATCCTGTTCGTCAACTTGCTGGGGCTTGTTCCCTTCGGCTCGACGGCGACGGGAAACATCATGGTCACGGGAGCCCTTGCTATCATGTCGTTGGTGGCGATCGAGGTGGGCGGTGCCATCCACCTCGGGCCGAGAGCGTATCTGAAGACGATCGTCTATGTGCCCGAGGGTCTGCCCTGGTACGGCAAGATCCCCATGGCGCTCATCATGACGCCGGTCGAGGCGATAGCGAAGCTGGCGCGCATATTCGCGTTGGCGATCCGTCTCTTCGCCAATATGACGGCGGGTCACTTGGTCATTCTGTCGTTTGTCGGACTCATCTTCATGGCCGGCGCCAGCGAGAGCGCTATCAAGTACATGGTGTGGCCGGCGCCGGTTCTGATGGCGGTGATGATCATGATGATGGAAATATTCATTGCGCTGCTTCAGGCGTACATATTCGTCATGTTGACGTCTGTATTCATCGGGTTGGTGCGGCACCCGCACTAATGAAAGTGGTCTATCTCGGGAAACTGCAGCTCCTCATAGGAGGGAGAAAATGATCGACACAATCTTCGGCGCGCTTCAGGCTGTGAGCACTGGGATAGAGGCGGAAGCGGCCAAGAGTCTCTACGCCACCCTGGGCGCGACGATCGGTGCGGGCCTTGCCGTCATCGGCGCTGCCATCGGGATCGGCCGCATCGGCGGCTCGGCTACGGAGAGCATCGCCCGGCAGCCTGAGGCCGCCGGCAGCATTCAGACGGCGATGATCATCACGGCAGCGCTGATCGAAGGGGTTGCGCTGTTCGCGCTGGTGATCGCGCTGCTCAAGGGGTAACTCCGAACGACGCGGGGGGTCTCCCATGTTTGAGCGGTCGAAAACTCGGCGCCGCGCGCGTTCGTGGGTTTCGCATCTAGGAACCCTCGGGACCTTGACGGCTCTGTCCCTGTCTGCCGTTGGGCCGCTCCTGGCTCAGGAGCAGGAGGCTGGTGGTGGGGGCGGCGGTCTGTTCGCGATCAATCCGGGTCTGATGATCTGGACTTGGATCATTTTTCTGGTCCTGCTGCTCGTACTGCGGAAGTGGGCTTGGGGGCCGATCCTGGGCGCGCTCGAGGCTCGTGAGAAGGGTATACAGGACACCCTGGACAGAGCGGTCGGGGAACGGGAGGAAGCCGCCAGGCTTCTCGATGAGCAGCGGAGGGTGCTGGGCGAATCACGGGACCAGGCGCAGCAGATCCTCGCTGAGAGCCGCAAGGCCGGCGAGCGGCTCGAAGCCGACATCCTCCAGGAAGCCCGCAAGCAGGGAGAGCGGTTGCTGGAGCACGCGAAGGAAGATATCGGGCGCGAGCGGGATCAGGCGCTCGAAATGCTGCGGCGGGAGACGGTGGATCTCTCCATCTCCGCCGCGGGTCGCATCCTGCACAAGGAGCTCGACTCGGAGGAGAACCGCCGCGTGGTCGAAGAGTATTTGCAGAGTCTGGAGAACGAGAGCGAAGGAAACGGGTCCGACTGATGCAGGAGACGACCGTCGCCCGCAACTACGCGGATGCCCTATTCGAGCTCGCCCAGGCGGACGCCGCGCTCGAGGGCTATGTGAAGCAGTTGGGCCGGATCGCGGATCTGGTGGAGAGCGAGAAAGACTTCAGGCTCTTTCTCGAGACTCCACGTATCGAGCCATCGGCGAAGAAGGATGCGATCCGCGAGGTCTTCGAAGGCCGCATTCCGGACCGCCTGCTGCGATTCCTGTTTGTCGTAATAGACAAGCGGCGGGCGCGGATTTTACCGGAGATAGCAGACGAGTTCGCCGGCATGGTGGACGAGCACTTCGGGCGCTTGAAGGTCGATATCACCACCGCGAGCGAGCCGAACGAGGCGCTGAAGGCAGATTTGAAGCAGCGCCTGGGTCGGTTGCTCGATAGAGAAATACTCCCACGCTACCGGGTCAATCCGCGGATTATAGGCGGCGTGGTCGTCAGGGTGGGGGATCGAATAATGGACGGGTCGATTCGGCATCGGCTTCAGATGCTGCGTCGCAGCCTGTTGAAGGCCGAGATCGGCTGAAACGCATCGCGGGAGCGACCGTACAGTCGGACCGGCGACACGCGCGTGAACCTTACTCGATAGGTCTATGGCAAGCACAGTAACGCAACTCAGCGCGAGCGAGATCAAGAAAGCCCTGGTAGCGCAGATCGAGCGCTACGATGAGGAACTGCACGCCGAGGATATCGGCGAGGTACTCCAGGTAGGTGATGGCGTAGCGCGCATCTGGGGCCTCGGCTCCGCCATGTACAACGAGATGTTGGAGATCGAATCGAGGGAGACCGGCGAGACGGTAGTCGCCCTGGCGCTGAACCTCGAGGAGGACAACATCGGAGCGGTGGTGCTCGGGGACTACCTCAATATCAAGGAAGGCGACGTGGTGCGTCGCACGGGCCAGGTTCTGTCGGTGCCGGCGGGCCCAGAACTACTGGGGCGCGTAGTGAACCCGCTGGGCCAGCCTATTGACGGCAAGGGCCCGGTAGAGTGCTCGCACTCGATGAGGGTGGAGCTCAAGGCGCCGGGAATCGTTTATCGCCAGCCTGTGAAGGAGCCGCTGCAGACGGGGCTCAAGGCCATCGATTCGATGACCCCCATCGGCCGCGGCCAGCGCGAGCTCATCATCGGTGACCGCAGTACCGGCAAAACCGCCATCGCTGTCGACACGATCATCAACCAGCGTGGAGGCGATGTGATCTGTATCTATGTCGGTATCGGGCAAAAGGCGTCCACCATCGCGCGCCTCGTGGACAAGCTGGAGCAAGAAGGCGCCATGGACTACACGATCGTCGTGGCGGCGAACGCGAGTGACCCGGCGACGCTCCAGTACATAGCTCCGTTCGGCGGCTGCGCCATGGCGGAGTACTTCATGTACAAGGAAGGACGTCACGCACTGTGCGTCTACGACGATCTGACGAAGCAGGCACAGGCGTACCGCCAGCTGTCGCTGGTGCTTCGGCGTCCACCGGGTCGCGAGGCGTACCCCGGTGACATCTTCTACAACCACGCTCGGCTGCTGGAGCGGGCGGCCAAGATCACGGAAGATGCCGAGATGATCCAGGATCACCCGGAAATCGAGAAGCCGGGCGGCTCGCTGACCGCGTTGCCGATCATCGAGACGCAGGCGGGCGATGTGTCGGCCTACATCCCAACGAACGTCATCTCCATCACCGATGGCCAGATCTACCTGGAGAACGATTTGTTTCATGCGGGTGTGCGGCCGGCGATGAACGTTGGGATCTCCGTGTCACGGGTCGGCGGCTCCGCGCAGGTGAAGGCGATGAGGCAAGTGGCCGGACGTCTGCGTCTGGACCTCGCCCAGTATCGCGAGCTGGAGGCCTTCGCCCAGTTCGCTGCCGAGCTTGACAGCGCGACGCAGAACCAGCTTGCCCGCGGTGCGCGGATGGTCGAGATCCTGAAGCAGGGTCAGTACCGTCCACTCCCGGTGGAGAATCAGGTCATGATCATCTTCGCCGGTACCCAGGGGCACCTGGACGAGGTGGAAGTATCTGACATTCGGGATTGGGAGGTCGGGTTCTACGACTTCATGAAGGGGAGCCGCCCTGAGGTTGGCGCGGCGATCCGAGAGACAGGCGAGCTTACGGACGAGCTCCGCGAGGAATTGACGAAGGCTATCGTGGAGTACAAGGAGTTGTTCGCTGCTCACAAGAAGGCGTCGGTAGGCGCAACAGCTGTTGCCGAATAGAGTCTGATGCAAAAAGCGCGTGACATCAGGCGGCGAATTCGCTCGATACAGGGCACCCGCCAGATCACCCACACGATGGAGATGGTTGCGGCGTCGAAGATGCGCCGTGCCAAGGATCGGGTGTACGCAGCTCGGCCCTACGCGGCGAAGCTGTCGGAGGTGATCTCCGGCCTGTTCACGCCCGAGCTGGCGGAGAAGTATCCGATTCTCCGGCAGCCTGAAGGGATTGGCAAATCAGCGCTTATTCTCCTCACGAGCAACCGGGGGCTGGCCGGTGGTTTCAACGTAAACCTGATCCGGAAGGCGCGTGCCGCTTTGAACGAGCTCCGTGAGGAAGGGGCCGAAATCGAGTTCCACGTTGTCGGCAGGAAGGGCATCACTTTCTTCCGGTTCAGGAAGGAACCGATGGCGTCCGAACGGCTGGACATCGGCGACCGCCCGAGCATGGACGATGCCCACTCGCTCATCGATCCGCTGATCCCCCGCTTCGAGTCCGGGGAACTCGATGCGGTCGACATCGTCTACGCTCAGTTCAAGAGCGCGCTCTCCACTCCGCCGGTCCGGATGAGGATACTTCCGATCAGGGCGGTCGATCGGGACACGTCGCGGTCATCCAACTACCTGTTCAAGCCGTCGGCAGAGGATATCCTCAGCTTCGTGTTGCCTCTCTACGTCCGGAACGCTGTGTACCGCGCTCTGGTGGAGACGGCGGCGGCCGAGCAGGGAGCCCGGATGACAGCGATGAGGAACGCGACAGACAACGCAGATGAGTTGGTGAAGACACTTACGCGCCGCTACAACAGCGCTCGCCAGGCTCAAATTACTCAGGAGCTCACGGAGATCACGGGCGGCGCGGAGGCGCTGAAGGGGTAGCCATACAATGGCAGAGAATATCGGCAGGGTAGTGCAGGTCATCGGACCGGTCGTCGACATCGAGTTCGACCCTGAGAAGTTGCCGGAGATCCACACGGCGGTCAGGGTCAAGGGCGGCGACGGGCAGGGGCCGTCCATCGACGTCGTATGTGAAGTCCAGCAGCACCTCGGCCGCAGCCAGGTCCGTACCGTGGCCATGGACTCCACTGACGGCGTCGTACGGGGTATGGACGCGATCGATATGGGCGGCCCGATCACAACGCCCGTCGGTCACGCCGTGCTGGGCCGGATCCTCAACGTGCTGGGCGAACCCGTTGACGAGCAGGGCCCGGTCGGAGCGAGTGAGCGATGGTCGATCCACCGCAAGCCCGTCGAGCTTCAGGATCTCACGTCGACCACCGAGATCTTCGAGACCGGCATCAAGGTTGTCGACATGATCGCACCGTACGTGAAGGGCGGAAAGACCGGCTTGTTCGGGGGTGCGGGCGTGGGAAAGACCGTCGTGATCATGGAGCTGATTCACAATATCGCGCTCGAGCACGGCGGCCGATCGGTCTTCTGCGGCGTCGGCGAGCGCACCCGCGAGGGGAACGACCTCTGGCTCGAAATGAGTGAGGCCGGGGTGATCACACCGGGGGACCCGGATAAGAGTAGCGCCGCGCTCATCTACGGGCAGATGAACGAGCCGCCGGGCGCGCGCTTCCGGGTGGGACTCACCGGCCTGACCGTCGCCGAGTATTTCCGCGATGTCGAGAAGCAGGACGTACTGGTCTTCATCGACAACATCTACCGTTTCATTCAGGCGGGTAACGAGGTGTCGGCGCTGCTGGGCCGCATGCCTTCGGCGGTGGGTTACCAGCCGACGCTAGGAACCGACGTTGGCGAGTTGATGGAGCGCATCACGTCGACGCGTGAGGGCTCGATCACATCGGTGCAGGCCATCTACGTGCCAGCCGACGACCTCACTGACCCGGGCCCGGCCACCACATTCGTGCACCTCGATGCGACCACGGTACTGTCGCGTCGGATCGTCGAGTTGGGGATCTACCCGGCAGTCGACCCGCTCGATTCCACCAGCCGCATCCTCGACCCGCAGTACGTTGGGGAGCGCCACTACAATGTGGCCACGCGCGTGCAGGAGATCCTGCAGCGTTACAAGGATTTGCAGGATATCATAGCCATCCTGGGGATGGATGAGCTGTCCGAGGAAGACAAGGTCGTGGTGAACCGGGCCCGGAGGATCGAGAAGTTCCTCTCGCAGCCGTTCTACGTGGCCGAGAAGTTTACGGGGACCGAAGGGCGCTACGTAAAGCTCGAAGACACGATCGAGTCGTTCGAGCGGGTGGTGGATGGTGAGTTCGACGAACTACCGGAGCAGGCCTTCTACATGGTGGGCGATATCAATGAAGTCGTTGACCGGGCGAAGCAGCTCGGGAGCTAGGGGGCTTTAGGAGAGCGATGTCGGTTCCAGGGAGCGGCCGGACTTTCGACCTCGCGGTGATCTCACCGGAGCGGAAGCTCTTCGAGGGCCCGGCGCGGTTCGTTGTCGTGCCTGCCTACGACGGTGAGATCGGAATCCTCCATGATCACGCTCCTCTCATGGCGCTCCTTGGCGAAGGCGCGTTACGTGTCGAGACGGAGACCGGGACTCTGCGCTTCCGCGTGTCGGGAGGCTTCGTGCAGGTTCTCGACAACACGGTGTCGGTGCTGAGCGAGGCTGCCGAGGAAGCGTAACCCTCATGCCGGTCGCTCCAGGCCGTAAATCCTGATTTTCCGGTAGAGCGTCTTGGCCGATATGCTGAGAGTTTGCGCCGTCCGACCCTGATGCCAGTTCTCCCGTCGCAGGACAGCTTCGATGTGCGCGCGCTCGACGTCCTCGAGTGACACGTTCTGGCCCACCATGTCCGCGCTTCCGCCGTCAGCTTGACGGCCGGATGTGAGGTCGCGGGGAAGGTCCTGGGGCCGGATCTCCTCGCCGGCACGCAGGATCACCAGCCTCTCCATGGCGTTCTTCAGTTCACGCACGTTCCCCGGCCAGCTGTACTGGACCAGCGACTCCAGCGTTTCCTCCGTGAGTTCCGGAGGGTTCACGGTGAGGTGCTGCTCCAGGAAATAGCGCGCCAGCAAGGGGATGTCCTCCGGGCGCTCGCGCAGGGGCGGGATGTGAATGGTGAGCGTGTTGATCCGGTAGTAGAGGTCGTCCCGGAAGTTGCCGTCGGCTACCTCCTGGTCGATGTCCGTGTTTGTCGCCGCGAGCAGGCGGATGTCCGTTTGTACCTTCTGGGTGCCGCCCACGCGGAAGAACTCGCGGTTCTCCAACGCTCTCAGCAGCTTGGCCTGGAGCCGCGGCGCCAGTTCGGCGATCTCGTCCATGAACAACGTGCCGCCGTCGGCTAGCTCGAAGAGCCCGAGCTTGCGCGTCATCGCGCCGGTGAAGGCGCCGCGCTCGTGCCCGAACAGCTCCGACTCGAGCAGGTTCTCCTGAATCGCCGCGCAATTGATGTCAGTGAGCGGTCCCTCTGACCGTGGCGACAACCGGTGTATGCCTCGAGCGACCAGCTCCTTGCCCGTTCCACTCTCGCCGGAGATGAGGACGGCGCTGTCGGAACAGGCGACCTTGCGGACCAGTTCGAGCACTTCCTCCATCAGCGGGCTGGCGGTGACGATCTCCGGGAACTCCTCGCGGCGTGACAGCCTCGTCTGCAGCCGCAGGTTCTCCTGCGCCAGGTGGCGCTTCTCGAAGGCCCGCCGCACCACGATGTCGAGTTCCTGCACCCTGCAAGGCTTCGTCAGGTAGTCGTAGGCGCCCAGTTTCATCGCGGCGATGGCCGTGTCCACCGTGCCGTTCCCCGTGACGATCACGATCTCCGGCGGGGCGTCGAGCTCCATCGCTTTGCGGAGAACCCCGATCCCGTCCACTTCAGGCATGACCAGGTCCACCAGAGCGACGTCGAACTCCGTGGCCTCGAGGGCCTCGATGGCCGCACGCCCGTCCGCAACCACCATCACATCGAACCCACGCTTGTGAAGTTGCGTCTCCAGAATGCGCGAAAGGTTTCGCTCGTCTTCGGCCAGTAGGACCTTTATCCGTGCCTCAGCCACGCTTCATCACCCCATTTGCTTGCGTCAATGACCTCTTGCGTCTATCCCGGTTCGTCCAGCCGGTACGCGGGAAGCACCACCCTGAAATTGCTGCCGACAGCGACAGCCGAGTCGACCTCGATTCGGCCGCTGTGCTCCTGAATTATCCCGTAGCAGATAGAGAGTCCCAGGCCAGTTCCTTTGCCCGGAGACTTCGATGTGTAGAATGGCTCGAAGATCTTGGGCAGATCGGATTGGGGTATGCCGCAGCCCGTGTCGATGAAGGAGATGGCCACCTCGTCGGTATCTGCGAGCGCTTCGGTCCGCACTATCAGCTCGCCATCGTCCTCCATCGCGTCGAGAGCATTCAGCGCGAGCGCCACAAAAACCTGGATCAGCCTCTCCGGGTTCGCCCACACCAGCGGGAGATCCTCCGAATACTCGCGTTGCACACGGATCTTCTTGAAGCGGTCGTGATGCTGGAGAAGATTCAGCGTCTCCTCGACCGTCTCCTGAATATCTGCGGGGCCTTTTTCGCTGGGGGGAGGCCGACTGAACGCCAGGAGGTCACGCGCGATCCGCTTACAGCGCTCGACCTCGGTCTCCATCATCGAAAGAAGCTCGTATTCCTCCGAGGATTCGTCCACGTTCTCGCGAACAGCGTCGACGCCCGCCGTTATCGTCGCCAGAGGATTGTTGATCTCGTGCATAACCCCGGCGGCCATCTGCCCGAGCGCCGCGAGCTTCTCGGCGTGCATGATTCTGTCGGCTATCCGCTTCTGCTCGGTGATGTCCTCACCAACCGTGATCACGTGGGTCACCTCGCCCGTGCCTGACACATGCATGGGCACCTTCGTGAGCCGGTAGTGCCGACGCTCACCAGAGGCGGTGGAGTCCACCTCGTAATGCCGGATCTCGTTCGTCTCGAACACCTCCTGCAGCTCGGTGCTGATCTGGTCCTTCGATTGCCGGTACAGCACTTCGAACACCGACTTGCCGATAGCGTCCTCCCGGGCCACACCCTGTGTGCCCGTCTCACGCTTCCTGTTCCACGCCACGATCCGGTAATCCTCGTCTACGACGTAAAGCCCGACAGGCAGCGCGTCCACTATGTGACCCATCAGCTCCTGCGCGGACTTCAGGTCGCGTAGCTGGGCCTCGTGATCGATCTGCCGTTGTCTCGTGCGTCGAAGAGTGAGGATCACCCGCAGAAGCTCCGCCACCGGCCCAATATCCGGGACCGAATCCTGCGAAGATTCGACCACCCAGATCGCACGCTCGGAATCCTCGAGGTCCATAGGCCAGATCAGCTGGGACCGGCTGCTCGCCGAGAGCCTCGCTTGATCCTCCAACCCGTCCGCTCGCTCGAGCGCGGTTGTTAGCGACTCCGCCCACCCCGCGATGTGCTCGCCCACGGCCGCGGTATCCAGCTCGGCGACGTGATCTCCGGCCACCAGCTGTATCCCGTCCTCCCTGATCAGCCACAAGGCGGAACGGACATCCAGGGCCTGGCTCAGTTCGGATAAAACGTCAGAGAGATCACATTCCGTCCCCGTCATCGCCAGATCAGCGATACGACGGAGCAGGCCGTTGGTCCCGAGGTCGGTGCTGCCGATGGGTGAGCGACGTTGCATATGACCAGTCCGAGGGAGAGCGGCGGCGAAGGCACCCTAAGTTATCTCTGCATAGCGGGGCTGACAAGGGGCTTTCGGTCAAAAAGTCCATGCCGCTGAGGGCAAGCTGACCGAATCCGGGAGCTCAGGAGCTGCAGCCGAGGTGCCGGTCTATTAGCTTAACTTCTTTTTTATCAAGTAGTTAGCGGGCATCGGCCGGGCGGGCACACGGCTTGCCCTTGGGATGGCGCGTCGGGCCCGAAGGCAGCAGGTGAGGCCCGGCTTGAAAAACCGGAGACTGTGTGTGTGAAGTAGTTAGAGCGAGAGTTGATGCCGGTGGTCGTTCGGTCGCAGGTCAGTCCGCTTACTGACTATAGGCAAGGACATAGGGGGGAGGTCAGCGGGCGCTGTGACTGGATGACCCCGGCTCGATACTCGATACAGGATGCCCCGGGGAAGGCTTGTGTGACTGAGCATGTTGTTGCGTCTGACTTGGCGGGAGTCGGCGCGGGCCTGGCACACAGCCTCCCGGGGCTTTTTTTGTCTTGTCGTTGAACATCGAACTCGCCTGGGTGGTCTATTAACGCGTCTAATGCGTCACTTCGCGGTGTTCGATCCTCCAGGTATAGTCGGGTACATGTATATATAGACTGACGGCGCCGGGAGCCTGGTGCGGCGTTCTTGCGCTGCTGCGGGGCGCCGGGTGGTGGCAGGGTGCTGCTGCAGTTGGCGTGGAGCGCCAGCTACGCTGTGCACAGAAGCCGCGTGATGTTGACGCTCGGGCTGGTGGCCGTGGCTCTGGCGGCGCTCAAGTACTCGGTGCTGCCGTTCATCTGGGCGCGGACCCAGTTGCCCTCGACGCCGATCCTGGACTTACGGGCCATGGTGGAAGGGATCAAGGGACTCTTTGCCGTCTATGTGCTCAGCCGGCCCATCTCGCAGGTCTTCGCCTTCGGGGCTATCCTGGCCTGGGTTTTCGCGGTCTGGCTCCAATGGCCGCCGGAAGGCGAGGACGACTGGCTGCGCCGACTGCCGCGCGGCGACCGGGATCGGCTGCTCTTCTGGCTGCTGAACCAGGCGGAGTCGAGAGGCAGGGAGATCACGGAATCATGAGGGAGACGTTCTGCTCAGTCCACCATGGCCAAGGCCTGCAGCAGGCCGCGTGTGGCGGTGGCGGGGTCTGGTGCGGCCATGACGGCCGCGACCACGGCGACTCCGGCGGCCCCCGCTCGCGCGACCTCGGCAGCGTTCGATTCAGTCACGCCACCGATTCCCACAACCGGGATTGCGACGGCTGCGGCGACCCGCGCAAGCTGTTCCGTGCCGATGACCTCGCCGATGACCTCCTTCTTTGTCCGCGTACCGAAGACGGATCCCACACCGAGATAGTCGGCGCCGGCGGCCTCGGCCGCCCTGGCCGCTTGTTCGGTGTCGGCGGAACGGCCGATGATGAAATCGCGGGGCACCACGCGCCGCACGTCGGCCACCGGCAGATCATCGTCGCCCAGGTGGACACCGTGGGCACCGGCAGCCAGGGCGACATCGAAGCGATCGTTGATGATGAAGAGAGCCCCGTGGCGATTGGTTAGCGACTGCACGGCCTCCGCCATCTCGAGCAGCTCACCACTCGTCGCCTCCTTGTCGCGAAGCTGGACCGCTGTTGCGCCGGCTTCCAGAGCGGCTTCCACCGCGGCCAACCAGGCCCGCACGCCGGCGAGCCGTCTGTCGGTGATAACCATGAGTCGCAGGCTCTGCCGAAGCTGCGGAATCCTTCGAGAGGGCATCTGTTACTTCCGGTTTCCCCGACGGATCTGCTGGATGGTCCGGTTGTGCTCCCTGAGGGTACGCGAGAACTCGTGGTGGCCATCCTCTCGGGCCACGAAGTACAGGTGGGGAACCGAGGCGGGGTGCAGGGCGGCGTCGATAGCGGCCAGGCCGGGTGAGCCGATAGGGCCAGGCGGAAGCCCATCGTGCGTGTAGGTGTTGTACGGGTCGTCGGCCACAGAGTCGATGTGGGTAAAGAGCAGTCGGGTCTGATGCGAATCGAGAGCGTACTGTACGGTTGGGTCGGCCTGCAACCGCATCGGTCGCCGCAGGCGGTTATGGAATACTGCGGAGATGAGCGGCATCTCGTCCTCCCAACGGGCCTCGGCCTGGACGATACTCGCCAGCGTCACGATCTCACGCTCATCCATGCTGATCGAATCGAGGGCGGCCCGGCGCTCCGGTGTCCACACCTCCTGGTAACGCTTCAGTAACTCGGCCGCGACCGTTCGCACCGAAACGCCCTGTGCGAATCGGTACGTCTCGGGGTACAGATAACCCTCCAGGTTCGGCCCCGGCGCTCCCAAAGAACCCGCCAGGGTTGGATTGAGGAGCTGAGCCGCTAGGGAGTCCGGCGAGACCCCGACGACGGGCGCAAGGCGCTCGGCGATCTGCGTTATTGTCCAGCCCTCCGGTATCGTCACGGCAACCGTCACCACACGTCCCGCGACTAGCGCGTCCAGGGCCTGCGACCAACCCGCGTTCCGTCTCAGATCGTATGTGCCGGCCTTGATATCCGAGTCAGCACTCTGCAGCCGCACGTATAGCCTGAACAGACGCGGCCATCGAACCACGCCGTGAGCCGCCAGCGTATCGGACACCGCGTGCAGGCTGGCCCCTTCCGGGATCACCAGGCGTTCCACCGGGCTCTCGCCGTCCCGGCAAGCGGCCGCGACGACGAAGAGGAGTCCGATGAGCGTCAGGCGCGCCGCTGACAGCCGGTCAGCTCTGACTTTGCGCATCCAGGTACGACTGCAGGATGAGCATTGCGGCCATGGCGTCGACCCGTCCCTTCTCCCTGCGCGCGGTCGCCGGCAGATCGAGGCTGCGGAGCTCGCGCTGGGCCCGGACGGACGTGAACCGCTCGTCCCAGTATTTGACGGGAATCCCGGCGCGCCGCTCGAGCCCTTCACCGAAAGCCCGAGTCTCGGCGGCCATAAGTCCTTCGTCGCCCGAAGCCTCCAACGGAAGGCCGACCACCGCCGTCTGAGCGTCCCATTCGTTGATGGCCTCCAGGATCTTGGTGTAGGGCGGTCGCTTGCCGCGTCGCCTCAAGATGGTGGGTAGTGGCTGCGCGATGGTGCCTGTGGGATCGCTGATCGCCATCCCGATCCTTCGCTCGCCGTAGTCTACTGCCAGAACCCTGCCCATCGGATGATTCAGATCTAAGACCGTGTTTGGGCGAGCACTCTTAGGAGGAAGTGAGGGCGTCTTCCAAGCTGCCGGCCTGCGCCAGCTTCTTGTGCACGAGCAGCAGCGTAGTCGGAGATCCGAAGAGGAACCGGCAAACCTCGTTGCCCTGCGACCGGCATTCGACCTCCATGACCGCCATCGGCTGGCCGACCGCCCGGGTGAGCAGCTCCGCCAGCAGCCCGGTAGAGATGTGGCAGCCTGGTGCTCCCCGATCTTCGGTGGGATCGGCCTCCGCCCAGTCGCTGGCCACAAGAGCCCCGATTCCTTCGTTCATCTGCTCGTGCTGGATCCGGCCCCAGCCCGCTTCATCGAAGTAGCGGCCCAGCTCGGTCCAGAAAGTCTCGAGGGGCAGGGCGGGTAAGGGGCCGCCTCCGCGCTCCGCGATGGCGACCTCTGCATCGCCGGCCAGACGCCGGCCCGCCTCACGGAGGGCGCGGACCCCGCTGTCAGCTGAAACATCCTCAATAGCCCGCCGCAGTTCGGCCAGGCCGCCGGAGGGAAGTATTACGTCGCCCATGCGCCACCTTCGAATTCCTGATGGTGGTAGGGAGCCGGGCCGTCGTTCCCACGAGCTCTGCTTCCCACAAGGTGGAGGATCGATCGTGCTCGATCCCCCCAAGATCAAGACTTAATTAATAGATCTCTACGTCCTGGCTTACAACCCCGCGACGTGGCGGTCTAGTCGCCGCCGCCGGCCGCCTCGCGCTCCGCTACGATCGCCAAGCGCGTGCCATCCGGGCTCTAGCGCCGGCCAGTCCGTGCCTGCGTGCTGTCGCGGACCGGGTCGGGCAGCGGGACGCCCCAGGGCGTCGGCTGGTGCAGGTCGCAGTCCTCCACCGGCTCGGTGCCTGGCAGGTAGACCTCGGTGTACACGCCATCGAGAGGACAGTACTCGGTGCGCAGCTTGCCGCTCAGCTTGTCCACCGTCCGATAGACCAGCCCACCGGGTCGTTTCCAGGGCTCCGGTATGGGGCGCGTCTGGTAGACGCGCTGCATGAAGGCGCCCCAAACCGGAGCCGCATGTCCGCCTCCCACCGCACGGTCGAAGATCTTCTTCGGCTCGTCGAGTCCGATCCAGACCCCCGCCAGCAGGTCGGGTGTGAAGCCGATGAACCAGACGTCGGTCTCGTCGTTCGTCGTTCCCGTCTTGCCCGCGGCCGGTATCTCGGGCGCCAGGAATTCGCGTCGGATGCGCCCGGCCGTGCCGCCGGGGTTCACCACGTCCCTGAGGATGGTGAGCATGATCCAGGCGGTCTGTGGACTGAGGACCCGCTCCCGCACCGGTTCCGACTCCCATATCGTGCGGCCCGTCTTGTCCTCGATGCGGAGAATCGGCTGGGGGCTGACGCGGACCCCGAGGTTGGCGAACGTGGTGAACGCCTCGACCACCTGGAGCGGGATGACGGAGGCGGCGCCGATGGAGGCGGCGGCGACCCGGGGGATGGGGGTGCGTAATCCCATCCGGCGAGCGAATTGAGCCACCGTCTCCATGCCCACCTGTTGAGCGAGCTTCACGGTCACGACGTTGATCGAGCGTTTCAGCGCTTCACGCAGGGTCGTGCGTCCGCTGAAGCGATTGTTGTAGTTCTTGGGAGACCAGATCCAGGTGGAGTCACCTTGCGGATCGTACTGATCGAGCTCGAGCGGAGCGTCGTAAATCACATACGAGACCGGGTAATCGCTGGCGACCGCCGCCGTGTAAACGAACGGCTTGAACACGGAACCCGTCTGGCGGACGGCCTGAGTCGCCCGGTTCCACTTCGAGTGGTTCCAGTCCCTGCCACCGACCATCGCCTTGACGTGCCCCGTTTTGGGATCGAGGGCCACAAACATGCCCTGGAGGTACGGAGTCTGTCGCCAGTCGGTGGAATCGGGCGGCAGCTTCAACGCCTCCTCGTAGGTCATGTGCTGGTAGTCCGCTACGTTCTGCTCGAGGAAAGTGAGCTGCGCCTTGAGCGCCGAGTCGGCGATCGTCTGCATCTCGAGATCCAGCGTGGTGTAGATCTGGTAGCCTGCCCGATACAGATCCTGGCCGAAGCGGTCGTCCAGCATCTGGCGGACCCACTCGACGAAGTACGGCGCTATCTGGTTCTCTCTTCCGCGGCCCCGGGAGCGCGGCAGCGGGTAAGCCATCGCCGCCTCGGACTCCGCGGTGCTGAGGTAGCCCTGGCGGGCCATCAGCTCGAGGACCAGGTTGCGTCTTCGCAGCGCCGCCTCCGGGTTCATGAGCGGGGAGTATCGCGTTGGGGCCTTGGGCAGAGCGGCGAGCAGCGCCGCCTCCGGCAGGTTGAGCCGGCTGGCGGATTTCCCGAAGTAATTCTGCGAGGCCGTCTCGATGCCGTACCAGCCGTGCCCGAAGTTGATCTGGTTGAGGTAGGCTTCGAGTATCTCGTCCTTCGAGTAGATCCGCTCGATGTTCCAGGCGACCTTCGCCTCCTTCGCCTTTCTGAGCGGTGATACGTCGAAACCGATGCGCTCGATGAACTGGTTGCGCGCCAGCTGCTGAGTGATCGTGCTGCCACCCGGCCGGCCGGAGCCGTAGACGGCGTATTCCGCCGTCGCGCGAACCAGGCGTCGATAATCGAGCCCGTTGTGCTGGTAGAAGCGCTTGTCCTCGATCGCGACGAAAGCGTCGGTGACGTAGGGCGGCAAGTCCGCCAGTTTGACGACCGTCCTCCGCTCCAGAAAGAACTCGTGTATCAGGCTTCCGTCGGCAGCATACAGCTTCGAGGACTGCTCAGGCTCCCAGACCGTGATCTGGGCGATGGAGGGGCAGCGGTCGTCCAGGCAGATCCGGTCCCAGGCTCCCCAAACCAGCCCCAGGCCGAGTGTGCCGATGAACAGGAGGCAAAGAGCGGCGATGGTGTGCCAGCGGCGCCAGCGGCGCCAGGGCCGGCCGATACGCACGCGAATGCGTGGCAGCGGGCGCCGTGCGCGCGGGTTCTCGATGCGTCGGTCAGTTCGCTCGAACATGTGCAGGTTCTCCATCGCGCCCGCACACCCAAAGGGGCGGGCCCAGGCCAGCGTCCCGGCTATTGCGGCCCTGCGAAGCTGGCTAGAACGCAAGAAGATACTACGAGATGCGGCCTAAGGTTCCAAGGCTCCAGCGTCGGCGTCGGTCCTGATCTAGCGGGCCGGTGTCGGCTCGGCTCCAAGCAGTCGGTAGGCTTCGCGTCGCAGACGTTCCGCACCTTCCGGATCACCGGAAGCCGCCAGAAGCTCGGCTCGGTAGAACGCGGCCCCGGCCAGGCGGTGGATACGCGGGTCGCGGCTGCCGTTCTGAAGCAACCGGTCGCCCGGCGTCGACGCCTGCCGGTTGATCTCGTCGTACAGATCGGCGAGCTCCGCTCCGGTGAGCCAGTGGGCCACACCCCGCTCCACGGCCTGCAGCGTGCGTGGGGCGAGCCATTCGATGCGAGGACGGTTATTAGAGTTGATCTCGGCGCTCGCCAGCCGCTCGGCCTGACTGGACAGATCGCCGGCGTACAACAGCATGAAACCGGTCAGGTCGCTCAGAAAGCCATCACGGTAAGGGTTCGTCATCTCGAGCTCGGCCAGACGTCTATCGAGGACCGCCATGTCGAGCGGCTGTCCGTCCTGGTGAGCGACGAGGGCCAGGCTCGAGCCCCTGGGGCTGAAGATCCCTCGCCACAAGGTCACGTGCTCGAACACAGAGAGGAACGTAGCGGCGATGATATCGAACTCGCGTTGCGAGAGCTGCCACAGCGGAAGCCACTGGGCGAATACGCCGCCGGGCATCAGATGCTGTTTGACGGCCTTGAAGTGCTCGCGCGTGTAGAGCGCGCCGACGCCCTCGCGCCAGGGAACAAACAGGTCGCCGATGATCACGTCGAAGCGCTCGGCCGTTCCGGCCAGGTGGTTGCGACCGTCTTCGGCGACGACCTCTGCCCGCGGGTCGTCCACGATCCCAACGTTCCAAGCGCCGAAGTAGTCGCGCGCTGCTTCGATGACCTCCGGCACCAGCTCCATCACGACGACGCGCTCAACCTCTGGGTGCGCGAGCGCAGCGCCCGCGGTGATCCCCGTCCCCATCCCGATGAAGGCAACGCGCCTGGGATCTTGATGGAGGAGGATCGGCACATGCCCGTGGCGGCGCTCCTCGACGACGACCCTGCTTCCGCCGATGGTGTAGTGGTTGTCCAGCTTGATCCGGCGATTACCGTCGCGCTCTACGACCGCGACAGAGCCCCGCGCGCCCTCCTTCGCCCAGACAAGACGCTCTCCCTGGGCGACCTGGGCTACGGGAAGCGCCGTTGGCGGAAGCAGGAGCAATGTCAGGAGCAGGGCAGGGTAGATCACGGCCCTTTCCCAGCCGCCGCGCTTCGG
>JAZGAL010000139.1:0-16422 GCA_036475815.1 Gemmatimonadota bacterium | reverse complement strand
GAGCTGATCGGCGAAGTTGAAGAAACCCAGGGTGTCCGCCACGCCGGATCCGGCGACCGTGGTGTCCACCTCCACCCACATCCGGTCGCGATCGGAATCGATGCGCAGCACTGACGGGCGCCCGAATCGGACGGCCGCCGCTTTGGCCAGCGAGATCGTCGAGATCACCGCTTGGGTCGAGTTGTATACGGCAGCCTGGACACGCGCTCTCCCGATGGACGGGATGACGATCGCGTACGTCAGCGCCAGCAATATCAGCGTGACGAGCACCTCCAGAAGCGTGAACCCCGCTCTGGAGCGTTCCCCTGTCCAGCGGGTACCCTCAGACGCTCGCGGACGGCACGAACCGGCCGCCGAGGGAATTTTTAGTAATGGCCCCAACAATTTGTTAGCCACACCCGTTTGGGGCGGGGGATGGAGGAGCGACAGTAGCCGCAGCTTGAGGAGTGCAATCCGCGTGCCCGCGGCAGGTTCTGCGGTCTCACTCCCATAAATGGTTGTTACGTAAGGAGATCGACCTATTGGTGCTCGAGCTGGACTCGGCGGCTGCCACAAGGGCCCGGTCAACCTGACCCTTTTATTGCAGACTGCAAGACATTTTCTCCGTTACTCGGGACCCTCTTCGACCGTGAAGTAGACCGTATCCACTGCCCACGGATCGACGGGGACATGGTTGCCCAGGGCCAGGACGGCGATAAGGCGGTGGCGGCCTGGAGTCAGGTTCGGGAGGGTGTAAATCGAGTCACCTGTGCCGAGGTGGACGATACCCTCCTCCCCTGCCGGGATGGGCTGGCCGGCGGGTGTGAGCTCGCGATCGACGAAGATGTGGTGGTGGGCGCGGCCGGGAGTGGTTTCACCGTCGGCGGGCACGATCTCGATGCCGGAGGCAGCGAGGACTACCTGGACCGAGTCGGCGTTGACGACCGCTCCGTCTTGGGGTGTCTCGATTCGGACTGTTGCCGCCGGCTGCTCGGCACATCCCATCAAAGCGCCGAGGGTCAGGAGCGCGAAGAGATTGCGGGACATGGAAACCTCCCGGGGTTGGAGCTACGTACTGTTGCTTGGGAGGGGAAGTTTAAGACGAGGCTGGGCCGTCGCCAAGAGGCCGTGGCGCAACGGGGCGTTGCGGGCATAGATTGAGCACGTTCCCAGAGAGCATGTGCGTCCAATTCCTGACTGTCCACCACTACAGGGGGTGTGAGACAATGGCGGGTTTCGCAGAGAGGATGATCGGGGCGGCTACGCTCAACATCCAGACTTACGAGGAGGTCGAGCACGACACCACGGCTACGGGGCAGGCCGCGGGCGTCGTCGCGCTGGTGGCTCTAGCCGGAGCCATAGGCGGTTTCGGTGCGGCGGGTTATGGTGTCATCGGCGGGATCGTATGGTCGTTCATCGGCTGGTTCATCTGGTCGGCGGTCACGCTGTTCATCGGCACTAAGGTCTTCAACGGCACGGCAGACATGGGTGAGATGCTGCGGACGCTTGGGTTCGCTCAGTCTGTTGGGATCTTGACGGTCGTGGGCATTGTTCCGCTTCTCGGATGGATCGTCGCTCCGGTGGCCGGCATCTGGATGCTGGTTTGTGGGGTGGTGGCGGTTCGACAGGCGCTTGATTTCACGACGGGCAAGGCGATCGGTACAGTGCTGATCGGCTGGCTGGTGTTGTTCGTCGTCGGCAGGCTTATCGCCCGTTTCACGGCCGGCCTGCTGGGTGGACTGGGCTAGCTCGGGTTGATTGGCGGCATGATCGCATGATCCGCCATGTTGAACCGCGCGGTCGCTGGACTGTCGCCGTTCTGCTGGCGCTGTCCCTCGCAGGTCCGGCGGCTGCGGCCCAGTCGGCGTCAGCGGGCTCGAGAATAGCAGATACGCTGTCGCTGGGCAGCGGGCCGTACTCCCGGATGCACACCAAGCTGGAGAAGACGATCTTCAGGGTCGATGTGCTGATGTTGGACATCTGGCTCGGCCCGGATGATGCTGCTCAGCTTGAGGAGCTTGCCAACGGCCGGCGCTATTCCCGGGAACTGGCCGAGTCGATCGCCGCTGTGGCGATCAACTCGCAAGATGCCTTCGTGCGTGTCGAGTTCCTGCGAGATGTGAGCTTCGAGCAGTTCCTGGATGGTGTCGACGAGAATCTGCGCCTCGTCCCCGAGGCGGGCATCATCACAAAGTCGGACTATGAGATGATTTCCGCTGGTCTGCCGCGGTGGTTTGGCTTCCTGGAGGAACGCGGCGTCCAGAAGGGCGATCAGATGCTCTACCGTATCCGCGGCGATACCCTGCGGACACAGTTCCGAGCCTCTGGCGGCGAGATCCTGCTGGAACAGACTGACGTAGGCCCGGAACGGCGCCGGGCGGTGCTTGGGAGCTACCTGGTGCGTGGATCCGAATTGCACAAAGGCCTGATCGAGTCGCTGTTCGCGACAGGCGGGTAGGTTTACGCTACTCGAGGCGCCGGATGGAGGCGGCGATCTCGCGGCTGAGTCGTGCCAGCGCGCGGCTGAGCGCGGCGACAGAGGCCTCGGTCGTACGCGAGCCGGCCGGCTCGTTGATTCTTGTTTCCTTCGCTTCCAGTACCTCGCCATCGCTCCCGCCTACAACCGCCCAGCGGGCCAGCAACTCGGCCGCGCCTGTGGTGTCCCGCTCGAAGCGGAGCACATCGATCTCGACCACGTAGTCCAGTTGCACTGAGCTGTACCACGGGTGCGTCGCGACCTGCGTTATTCCAAGCCGGACCTGCAGATTCGAAGGCCACCATCCGTGGGGACGGACCTGACGTAAGCTCGTCCTCCACGGGCCCGCTGTCCGGCAAGGCCTTTTGCAGCCGCCAGCTGCCAGCCAGATGGATTACCAGAGTGCCGTCGGCCGCACGATCACGATATCGGACGGATAGTTCGCCGATCTCAGGGGCAGACACTGGGACTCCCCGACGGCCGATGCCGGCCGGCGCGGTGCCGCTCTTGGAGAGCGAACATCACGGCTTCACTCATTCGTGCGATCGGTCGCTGCAACGGGCTCCCCGTCTTTGGTAGTGTACTTGTCGAACCAGCTTCGCAGATAAAGCTGGGATCGCATGAAGTTCGAGGGCTTCGAGCTGGTGCCGTGCCATTCCTCGTTGAAGCGCAGCATCACCGTCGGGACCTTCTGTACCTTGAGGGCCATATAGAATTCCTCGGTCTGCGAGATCGGCGTTCGAAGGTCCTTCACACCGGTCATCAGCATGGTCGGGGTCTTCACGTTACCTGCATACATGAGCGGTGAGCGGCGAAGGTATTCGCTGGGGTCCTCCCAGGGGTAATGATCGAAGTTGCGATACCAGCCTGCGCCATCGGTCGTGCCCACGAAGGACAGCCAGTCGATCACTGGATAGTTGACCGAGGCCGCCGCAAAACGATCGGTGTGGCCCACGATCCAGGAGGTCAAGACGCCGCCACCGCTCCCGCCGAACACGAACATGTTTTGCTCATCGATGTATCCGCGGGAGACCACCTCATCCACGCCTCTCATCAGGTCGTCGAAATCTTTGTCGGGGTACGCGCGTTTGATCGCGTTGCCGAACGCGTGACCGTAGCCCGCACTGCCACGCGGGTTCGTGTAGAGGGCCACGTAGTCGTTGGCCGCGTGCTCCTGGCGGCCGAAGCTGAAGCCGACGTTGTACATGGCGTGCGGACCGCCGTGGATCTGCAGGATCAGCGGGTACTTCTCGGCGGGATCGAAGTCCGGCGGCTTGATGATCCAGCCCTGGATGCGCAGGTCGTCCGTCGATGTGTACCAGATCTCCTCTACTTCACCCAGCCCGATGCCGTACAGCACGTCATCGTTCACGAAAGTGAGCTGAGCGGTCTGCTGGGGCCGCTTGACGCTGAAGCTCACGACATCGCCCGGCTCGTAGAAGCTGCTGAGGACGCCCACCGCCTGGCCTGCATGGTTGATATCGCTGACGGTGAGCATGTGAACACCATCGGTGATCTCTCGCACTTTGCCGTCCAGCGATGCGGCGTACAAGTTTCGTGTGCCCTCGCTGTCCACGTTGAAGTAGAGGGTGCGACTGTCCTTCGACCAGATCAGGCCGCGGGGCGTACGGTCGAGGTCGGCTGTGAGGAGGCGAGGGTTCCCTCCGTCACGATCCATCACGTAGAGATCCTGCGGAATGTAAGTATCGTCGCTGAAGTCGTAGCCTGTGTAGGCGATGAGCTTGCCGTTGGGCGAAACTATTGGGCCACCATCGGGACCACGGCGGTCGGTGAGCTTCTTGATAGTCCCGTCGCTTACACTCACCTCATAGACTTCCGACTCGCGCCAGATGTAGTCGGCGTCCTCCTCGCGCAGACCGCTGAACACGATTGCCCGTCCATCGGGCGTCCAGTCGATGCCGCCGCCGGCCCAACCGCCGCCGTGGTTATAGTCGCCGTTAGTGAGCTGGCGTGGGGTACCCCCGTCCGTAGGAACCACGAACACCTGTCGATATCCGTCCTTCAGGAAGCCAACCCGGTCACGACGGTAGTTCAGCCGGTCGATGATCCGCGGGCCTTCCGTCCACTTGGCGCCCTCCGGCCGGCCGGGCAGCTTCACCGTCCACTTGTCGCGGCTCGGCACTAGCATGGTGAAGGCGATCCGCTTCCCGTCAGGCGACCAGCGAACGCTGCTCGGCGTCTCAGCGACACGGGTGATCTGTGTGATGGCGCCCTCCGCATCCATCCAGCGGACGAAGATCTGGCTCCCTTTCAGCTCACCGCGCGCCAGGTACGCGATGCGGGTGCCGTCGAGCGACCAGTGCGCCGACGAACCGTCGGTCAGATAGCGGTTCTTGCTGCCGTCGGCGTTCATGATCCAGAGCGCCGACTCGCGCCGGTCGTTCACCTTATCGATCCATCTGCGCGTGTAGATGATCTGCTTGCCGTCTGGCGAGATCTGAGGATCAGCCACACTCTCCATCTCGATGTAGAGATCGAGGGTTAACCTATCGTTCGCATTCTCCTGTCCTATCGAGGCGCGGGGTGACATTACGAGCAGGACAGCGGCTGCCAGCACCAGACGCTTCATCTCTACCTCCTATGGGGCGGTATTGAATTGGGCTGAAGAGTAGCTTACCGGGCTTGCCAGTTCAAGCCGATACTCGGCTGCTTCCCAGCCTCGGTGTCAGCCGCCGCTCGCCAGTCCTCTCCAGGTGAGTGGGCGGATGTCGTCGGCGAGGCCGGCGGCCCAATCTTGGGCGGCGGCCAGGTTGGCCTCGTAGATTTTCTTCCAGTCTCCGGGCATATGTTCGCGGAAATACTCGCTGCTCATCAGCCTATCGCCGGCAGCACGTTCTACTTCGATCGCCTCGCCCATGAAGCAGGTGCTGGCGCCCGCGTCCATAGCATTGATGACCCGGCAGTCGAAACGGGCGTAGACGTCTTGAAGGAGGGGTGAGCCGCTCTTACCGATCCGGTGCCTGAATTGCGATAGTTTGTCGCGGTCGCGGCCGGAGCGGAAGCCGAGCTCCCATATCAGGTCCCAGTTCTCGGTGTGCAGCAGATGCAGCGCGAATGCGCCGGACCGATGGATCATATCGTGGCTGAAGTTCCGTTTCATGACGAATACGGCGACGCGGGGCTTAGAGGGAATGAGGGACGCCCGGATCGCTGAGTTGAGGATCAACCCGTTGAGCTTCCCCTCCCAGGCGCAGGTCAACGCCAGTATGGGAGAGGTCAGATTGCGCAGGAGCATGTAGGGTTCTTCCTGTGAGTTCATGGCGTTGGCTCTCGAGGTGGCGTTTACAGGCGTTGTTTGACAAGTACTTCGCTGCCCGATATGGTGTCGAGCGCAAACTGATATCACACTTAAACCATTGTTCGATTATGCAATTAGCGACTACTCGAAGCAAACGGGCGGCGTTCTTCGTAACCGGCTCACTACTCGCCGTGGCTCTGGGCAGCTGCGGCGATGACGATCCCAGCGGGCCGGGGGGTTTCCCTGACGTGCGTGGAGAGTGGATCGGTCAGTACAGTGTGGTCAGTTGCGACGCGCTGACCGGCCTCGATCCGTTCTTCTGCGCTGATCTCTTCTACGCCGGGAGGTCGCTCATCCTGCAGGTCAACCTTGATCAGAGTAGTGCCAGTGTAAGCGGCATCGCCGTTCAGGGCGCGATCGCCGGCCAGGTCGCGGGGACGGTCGACGATGTTGGTCTGGTGACGCTCTCCGGTCAACTTGGGGTCGGTGATGACGCCACGACTACCATCGAGGATTGGCAATCTCTGCTGGTCGGCGATTCGCTCGTGGGTTCCTGGCTGTTTCTCGTTGAGGACAACGCCGGTAACGATTTCGGCTCTGCTCGCGTCGATGCGGACCTGACGCTGGTTGGACCCAACGTTCTCACATTCTTCGATTGCCCCGTCCAGACCTGGCTGGCCCAGACCGACGAGGTGAGCGGAGCTCTGGAGCCTGGGGACTGCATGCTGGATGACGAGAGCTACTACGACGCGTACGCCATCGATGTATCCCCGGGAGATCAGATCGAGTTCCAGATGGCCACCCAGGGCTTCCAGCCGACCCTGTTCATCACGGATGTGGACGAGGCGCTGCTGGGCTGCTCGTCAGTGCTGGCGTCGCCGGTCTGCCTGAAGAACCCGTCTGACAGCCTGGCAGTCGTCGCGCTCGAGGCGGTTGTGGCTGAGACGTGGCTGATCATCGCTAACGCCTTTTTCGCGGAGGAGACCGGCACTTATACGCTTACGACTACGAGGTTGGGCGGTGCCGGCGTCTCCGCGACAGTCGCGTTGCAGAGGGTGCCTATCGAAACTCGCGGCGTTTTGGGGAATGAACGTAAGGCGACGCCATCATTGCTGGCGGACTACCGTGAGTCTCTTGTGCGTAAGTTCACGACGCGAGGCGACCGGCCCGGGAAAGCGAGGCTCGAGGGGATCAAGTAGGGCGACCGCCTTTCAGTCGTGTGAGTCAGACGATTCGCCGTTGGGCCGGCTTGATATGACGTAGCCCACTAGAGAAGCTTCTGTCGCCCAATCGAGAGTGTAGTTCATCAACGTTGCTTGGCGGAGCTTCTCCTCGCCACCCTGGCCCGTTCTGATTCTCTGATCCGCCAGCACCAGGTGAATGGCCCGGCGGAAAATCTGCCAGTGAAGCAACAGCGATCCTATCGGCTTGCCGGCCTCACGGTAGCTGCGCCCGACGTTCTCCGCGAACGCGTAGCTGGGCACCTCCTCTCCTATCCGCTTCCACGTGGCCGCCGCCAGGTGCGCTGATAGCGCCGATACGTCCTCTTCGAGCGGCCGCTCGCTGAGGTTGCGGTACGGGAGATTCGATGCGACCGTCTGATAGCGGCTCGCGATGTCGTCTGCTCTGCGGATCAATGTCTCTACGAGCGAGAGGGCTTCGGGTTGCCCCTCGGGGATCCCCTTTCCTGCAGTGATCCTGAAGTCTGGCACGGCCATTCCTCCACCACGCTTGTGTATTGTGGAACCAGGGGTCCTTCCGGGGGATGCCGAGGGCGGTGGGCAGGGCGGCTCCCTCACGGTAGTCCCATCCCGGGATCCCGTCAAGCATGTCGGCCCAGGCATGCCGGCGGGATGGCCATTTAATTTAACGTTCCCGCCCCACCGCCGTCTAACAGACAGAAAGCGGAGGATCCGCACGCCCGGCTTTCCCGCCGAGCAGGGCGGAACCCAGAGGAGGGGAAGGAATGAGAAAGCGATTTATCCACTTGATGTTGGGGGCGTTACTGGTCGGCGGCCTCGCCGCATGCGATGAAGACAGCAGCATCCTGGACCCGGATACAAACCCCCAGGTGACCGAGCTCGACCTCATGGTCGATGAGGACCTGACCGATGCAGTGATCATGGATGCGGAGGCGGCCCTTGACGCGACTCTGGGCCCGGCTGCTGTGAGCGGGCTCGACGTCACGGAGCCACCGGTGCTCTTCGCGGAGCCACCCGATCCCGAGCTGGTCGCGGCGGCGCGCACCAAGCTGCAGGAGGAATGCCGCCCGCTTTTCCGACAGGCACGGGAAGCATGGCACAATGGCGACACCGAGCAGGCCGCCGAGCTGGCCTACCAGGGTCGAGTGTGCGTAGCTGAGGTCCTGGTCATGGTGTTCGGCGAAGAGGCCTACGACAACCTGTGGCAGCGGCTCGAGCAGATGGTGTCGTGGCTGGAAGAGCAGGTTGACGAGGATGTCTCTCCGCTGCTCGATCGCATCCGCGAGCTGATGGATGAAGCAGAGGCCATCAGGAACGAGGATCCGGCTTCGGAGGAGAAGCTGATTCTGGCGACTGAGCGCCTGATCCTCGCGTTGCAAATCGGCAACCGGGAGCGTTTCCAGCAGCGGCGCCAAGAGATGGAGCAGCACGCGCGACTGGCCGTGTTCATGGCGCGGTCGGCGATCGGCTTGGCTGCCCAGGTTGCCGGCGACGACATCACGGAGCGGCAGGTCCACGAGTTGAGGCACTCGCAGCACATGGCGATGCGCGCGGCGGAGGCGATGCAGCTTGGACGGTATCCGCTCGCGTTCCACCTCGCCCGTGAAGCCGTGAACATCGCGCTGGTAGTCGTGATACTGGAGCCCGGCGTCACCGACGCCAACCTGGTGGAAGCGATGGTCCAGTTGTCGGCAACTGCGATCCTTGCAGCCGATGAGGCCCTGGCCGGTGTGGACCGGCAGATGTTCCCGGCGCGGTTGCTCGAGCAGGCCAAGTTCCTGAAGGGCAAGGCGGATCTGGTGGCGCTGACGCAACCGCGCGTCGCAGTCTACCTCTACTGGCACGCGGCAGTGACGGCGTACGCTGTGATTCAAATGGTGTCTGGAGTCTAGCGCCGTTTCACTCAAACGAAGCCGGGGTCGCCGCCTGCTGGCAGCGACCCCGGCGTCCTTATTTTATTGGGTTGGGTTCTACTCTTTCTCTCTCGCCTTCAGTCTCATCGCTTGCAGGTAGGCATGTAGGGTGAGGAACTTCTCGTACACAACGACGCCTTTGCCCTTCCGCCCGATCTCTGCAAGCAGGTCTTTGAGCCGGCCGTGGCGGATGACAAAGAAACGAAAGGTCTCGGCAAAATCCTCCAGTGGATGCTTGGACGCGTAGGCCGTCACATGGTTGACGGGTGTCTTGGAGAGGTTGCGTTTGCGGAAAGAGACCCAACTCTCATCCACACCGCGATACGCCTTGCTCACGTCCCCAAAGCATTTCCTGAACCGCCTCGAACGCGCAAACCGCCAATGATGGTAGAGAAAGCTGTGCCCGAGCTCATGCGTTAAGAGTCCGACCATGCTCGGCCAGGATATCTGGTCCCGCCGCTCGACCAAGCGTCGCTCGATCTCGATGATCTTCGGGTACTTGGGATCCACTCCCGAGATCCCGGGTCGGACCAGGATGCGATACCCCCAGTCCGGGACGCGGGCCTTGCGGAGCAGTCCCCTCACGCGGCGCAGTGCGGGCTGCAGCAGGTCCTGTCCCGTCGCGTCGCGCCCGCACCATACGCAGTAGTCCATAAGGTCATCCACGCCTCCATCGCAGTGCGGACAGGCGCCTTCATACTCGTCGTCAAACGGCCAGTACTGACGCCTCCCGCACCAGGGACAGTAATCCATGGGATACTGTAGACCGCCGCGACAGGATGTGTAGGCGCAGCGAGCGTCGTAGCGGAACCCGCGCGGTCGCTTCAGCGGCACCTCGCTCGAGTCTTCGTCGCTGATATTCTTGCCGCACCAGGGGCAGAATGAGTAGCTGTTCGAGACTATCCAGCCGCAATAGTGACACTCCGCGCCGGTTATGCCCTTCGTGTCACCCCAGACGAGACGCTTCCCGCAGTCGGGACAGAAGTACCAATAGCGGCGGAGCCCCCGTTTGCAGCGGGTGCAGTGAGCCGCGACCCAGGTCTCAGGCTTCTTGTGTCTCTTCATAGCGTAAGAGAGCTTCGCGGACGATGCGTTCGATGAAGGCATAGTAATCGAGACCGGCGCGCTCGGCCGCGTTGGCCATGTCTTCGCCGAAGCTGATGTATGGGTTTGGGTTGACCTCGAGGAGATAGACCTGCTGATCGCGGGTGAGTCGGAAATCGATGCGTCCGTAGTCGCGTAGCTCCAGCGCTCTGAACGCGAGCTTGGCCGCCCTGTGCATCTCTTCAAGCGCTCTCTTTCCAATGCGCCGGGCAAACACGTTCTTGATACCCCAACGTTCTCGGTAGTCCAGATCCCACTTGGCGCTGTAGGTGGCGATCTTTTTCTCCGGGTCCGGGATCTTGTCGAACGTCATCTCGACGATCGGGAGGACCTGAAGTCGACGATTGCCGATCATCCCGACGTACAGCTCGCGGCCATCGATCAGTTGTTCCGCGATGGCCGGCTGATTCAGGTTTCGGTGGATGAACGCCACTCGCTCTTTCAGGCTGTCAGGGTCGTTTACCACCGATGACTGGGCGATGCCGACCGAGGCGTCTTCGTGTGTCGGCTTGACTATCAGGGGAAAGTCGATGCCCGCCGGCGGCTTTACCTCCTCGCCGACGCCGTAGACCTGAAAGGCTGGCACCTGGATTTCGTGGTAAGCGAGGATCTTCTTGCTGGTGGCTTTGTCGCGGGCCAGCAGCAGAGCCTCGGGCGGCGATCCCGTATAGCGGTACCCTTTCATCTCCAGCAGGGCGGTAACGCCATAGTCGTAACGGGCTTTACCCATGAATGACTCACAGCTGTTGAAGACGAGGTCGGGCTCGAAGCTCTCGAGGCGGTCCAGGAGGCGCCGGAGATTGTCGCGGAACCCGACCAGGTGGACGTCGTGGCCGTTTTCCATGAGCGCTTCGGCCACTTCGTACTCGGCCTCGGGGACCTCCGCCTCGACTTCTTCCTTGAAATCGTCGTGTTCCCAGTCCGCCGCGAGCGTGTCAAAGACAATCGCGATTTTCATCGTCCCCCCATAAACCAGACACGACATAGGATGGAGAACCTGCTTCCGGCAGGCAACCGACGCAGGGGTGCTCCGTGGGGTGGATTAAGGCGCTTCTACTGTGAGATGGCCGTCACCGGGTCGAGATCCGCTGCGCGTCGAGCGGGGTAGAGGCCGAAGCCGAAGCCGACCAGGATCGAGAAGGCGAAACCGATGAGCGCGCCTGCGGTGGAGATAGGGATCTGCCAGTCACGGCCGAATGCGGCAGCGATAGACTCTGCGCCCAGGCAAAGCCCGGAGCCGGCGAGGATACCGATCACGCCCCCCAGCGCGGCGAGGGTGAGCGACTCGGCGAGGAACTCGTGCCGTATGTCGGCGTCATCGGCGCCGACCGACTTGCGGACGCCGATCTCCCTGACACGTTCGCGCACCGAGACCTGGAGGATGCTGAAGAGCCCGATCCCGCCGATGAGGAGCGAGATGAGAGCGATGGCCCCGAGCACGATGTTCCAGCCGAGCATGATCCCGTCGATCATCTCCATTTCCTCGCCATACTCGGCGGCGTTGTTTTGGATCTCGAAATCACGGACGCCGCGGTGCAGCTGCAGAAGCTTCGATTCGGCGTCCTGGAGAGCTGGCCCCACGGCTGTGTACGACTGTGCCCGGAGCACGATGGCCTGGACGGCCTTGGTGCCCGTGAAACGGGCCTGGTAGGTGGTCACCGGGACATAGACGCGCCGCTCCAGAAACTCGAAGCTGGCCGGAATCAGAGTGAGCTTCGGTGCCTCCACTACGCCAACGACGCGAAAACGCTCGCCGCCCAGCATGAACTCGCGACCGATGGGGCTAACGTCGCCGAACAGTTCCCGCGCGGCCCGAACTCCCAGCACGGCGATGGGCGCTCGCTGGGCGACGTCCAGATAGGTCAGCGAACGACCGGCCACGGCCTGCATGCGCCGAATCTTGAGATAATCCGGACCGGTTCCGACGACGGGGTAGCGACGGGGCTCGAGACGCGCCTGTCCGATCTGCTCGCCGAATACGCCGTCCGTGCCGTCCACCACCGACTCGAGGGCCAGGAGCGTGTCCGCGTCGGGCGAGCGCAGCCCCTTGGACACGCGATCTGCAGCCGCCTTGCTGTCCACGCTGCTCGCCTGGAATTCGAACGTGTCTTCCAGGCCAAAGCGATCGTAGTCATCCATGATCATCGCCTTGATGCCTGTGACGATGGAGAACATGGCAACGACGGAAGCCACGCCGAATACGATTCCGGTCAGCGTCAGCAACGAGCGCAGTTTGTGCGCGCGGATCGCCCGCCAGCCGTCCAGGAACAGCTCCCAGGTCTCGTAAAGTCGGGCCGTCCCGACAGGCGGCCAATCAGCCATAACGGAGCGCCTCCACCGGATCCATGCGCGCTGCCTTCCAGGCTGGGTAGACGCCGGCTGCGATGCCGACCAAGGAGGCCGTCGCCAGTCCGAGCACGAAGATGCCTGGCGTTACATGGGCTGGAAACCTCATCAACCGTTCGACGGTGGAGGTCATCGCGGTACCGATCAGGGCTCCAGCCAGGCCGCCCACAGTAGTGATGAGCAGGGACTGGATCAGGAAGTGCGCGAACATATCAAGGCCGCTGGCGCCCAGGGCCATGCGGGTCCCGATCTCCCGCACCCGCTCCACCACGCTGGCCAGGAGAATGTTGGCGATCACCACGCCGCCGGTGAACAGGGAAATGACCCCGACGATCAAGAAGATGAAGTCGAAGAGCAGGAAAAACTCCGTGCCTTCAGCTATGTCTTGGGTTGAACGGTCGAACGAGAAATCCCTGACCCGGTGCCGGCGCAACAAGACATCGCTGACCTCGCTGATGGCCGTCTCCAACTCGAGCGGGCTCGTGGCCTGGAGCGTTAGCCACTGCAACTTGTCATCGCCGGCGAATCGCTTGAGGGCTGTGGTCAGCGGAATGTAGGCGCGCCGGTTGCGATACTCGAAGGCATTGCCGCTCCAGGTGGCAAAGATGAACTCCTCGTACTTCAGGACGCCGGCAACGCGGAATCGCTCATCTCCGATCGTAATCACTTGTCCCATCGCCGCTTCGGGGCTACCGAAAAGCGAGTCTGCGAACGAGTAGCCGAGGACCACGGCGTTAGTGCGCTCACGCAGATCCAGCTCGGAGATGAAGCGCCCGTACAGAGGCTCGATGTCATTGACCGCGGCGTAGTCCGGTACGGTGGCGACCACCTGCCCTTCGAAATTGTTACGCGGACCGGTGTAGCGGAGCATCCAGTAACGCGCTCCACTTATGTACTTCAGGTGCGGGGCCTCGTCGCGCAGGTCGAGCACGTCCCTCCAGGTAAGCTGTGGAGATGCGGCCTCGCGAGGAGTGAGGCGAACTCTGCCACCAAGGTCGTTGCGGACGATGACGCTGCCGGCGCCGCCCACCTCGGCGAGGAAATCCTCGCTCTGCTTCTGCGCGCCGCCGAAGAGCGCGAGGACCGCGATGATGGAGGCGGTGCCCAGCGTCAGGCCGACCAGGCTGAGAAATGTCCGGCCGCGATGCTCGCGTGCCTCGTCAAGACCTGCGGCAACCGACTCGAACAGGTTCATTCGTCGATCCGGCCGTCCGTGATATGAACGATGCGTTCGGCCTCGGCGGCAACGTTCGGATCGTGCGTAACGGTGACTACCGTGTGGCCCTGAGTATGAAGGTCGCGGAAGACCTTCATGATCTCGCGCGACGTTTCGGAGTCGAGATTCCCGGTGGGCTCATCGGCTAACAACATCGCCGGGCTGTTGACCAGCGCCCGGGCGATGGCGACGCGCTGGCGCTGGCCGCCCGACAGCTCGTCGGGCTTGTGCCGGAGGCGATCGCCGAGGCCCAACTGCTCCAGCACGGCGCTTGCCCGGTGCCTGCGCTCCCGGCGACGTATCCCACCGCTATAGCGGAGGGGTAGTGCCGTGTTCTCGACGATATCGACCCGGGGCAGAAGGTTGAAGTTCTGGAAGACGAAGCCGACCTTGCGGTTTCGGATTCGGGCCAGCCGCCGGCCGTGCAATTCCGACACGGGCTCGCCGTCCAGCCAGTACTCGCCGCTGGTGGGCGAGTCCAGGCAACCGATGATGTGCATGAGCGTGGATTTGCCCGAACCCGACGGGCCCATGATCGCCACGTACTCACCCTGCCTGATGATGAGATCCACGCCGCGGAGCGCCTCCACCTCCACTTTACCCAGTCGATAGATCTTGTGGACCCCCTGCGTCCGCACGACCGGGTCGCGGCCGTTACTTCCGATCTCGCTCATTGGATTTCGCCGCTTGTCTCAGGTGGCTCTTCCAGAGATACCTGATCGCCCTCGGCCAGTCCGTCCACGACTTCGGCCCGGGCGATGTCCACGAGCCCGAGCTCGACCGGTGTGGCCACGGGCTGTCCTTCCTCGAGCCTGTAGACGATGTCGCGCCTGTCCTTGCGGAAGACCGCCTCGATGGGGACGGTGAGAACGTCGTCCTTGCGCTCGCCGCGGATGTCGATGTTCGCCGTCATGCCCGGACGCAGCCGCGTGTCCGGGTTGGCAACTTCCACTTCCACTTCGAAAACGCGCACTCTTGTGTCCTGCTCGACCCGGGCGGCCGGCGCTATGAACGAGATCCGGCCTTCCCATTCCTCGTTCGGGTAGGCGTCAACCGTGATGGTTACGTCTTGGTCGAGGGCGACCTTGCCGATGTCGACCTCGTTGACCGTGGCTTCGATCACCAAGCTCGAGAGGTCGGCGATCGTAACTAGTTCGGTTCCGCCGCCCAAAGTTCCGGTTCCTGCCAGGACCGACTCGCCCTCTTCGGCGCCCAACCTGATCACCACGCCCGCGACAGGTGCCACGACGTTGAGCGAGCGAACGCGCGACGAGACACCGGACTGCTCGACGATGCGCAGCTGCTCCTCCGCCGACTCCAACACGAGGCGGGCCTGCTCATAGGCGGCCTCACGGTCATCGAGCTCTTTTTGCGAGATCAGGTTCCTGGAGCTCAGCGAGCGCCCTTGCTCGAGGTCGCGAGCCGCCTGGTCCAGCCCGACGCGTGCCCGGTCGCGCGCCGATACTAGCCCCGCCACCGCTCGAGCCTGACTAAGGTCGGGCTCCACGATGGCCAGCACGGCGCCGGCGGCAACCTGGTCGCCTTCACGTACCAGCAGCCGTTGTACGACACCGCTGACGGCCGGCTTGACCACGACTTGCCGCACAGGTTCTACGGTGCCCGTCTCGTTCAGGACGATGCTTATCTCTCCGCGAACTACCCTGGCGGTTCTCAAGTCTGGTGCACCGTCAGCCGAGTCGCTTCCGCGGGGCCACATGACGACACCGCCGGCGACGACCAGTGGGACGGTGCCAACGGCCAGCCACCATCGTTTCTTCATGCTGGATCTGCTCTGTGTAGGGGTCAGCAAGCCCTCGGATGTATGCCATAGACTACGATACCGCTGGTTTTCGGGTTTCACCAGCGGCTGGTCATAGGGCCTGCTGTGGGGTGACGCTTTGAACCGCTTGGTGGCGGATCAGGCGGGTTTCAACGCTGCCGATCGCCACACTCCGGCGGGATCTCGCAGCGCAAAGAGATCGATGGCCCGTTCCGTTACCTCGTTCAATGAGATAACTGGATCGCGCTCGCTCGCTCAATAAGGCGCCTCGAGCGGCAGCAGCTCGACGCCGAAACCTGCCGACCAGTAATCCTCCAGTCCCCGAATCTGAACCGGTTGTCGAGGCCGACTATCGCGGCGTTGACTGCGCCACTCACGCCGCCGCCGAAGTAGTTGGGCAGGATCACGTGGCCGGTGTAGTTGAACTGGCGGCGGGCCTTGGCGAGTCATTCCTTCGTGCGGGTTGATTCGCTCTGCTTGCCGGCTCTCTCGCCCTTTTCCGCTGCTCGCCGCAGCTCGTCTTGCGACTGCCGCCAGGCGAACGGGAGCTCACAGGCGGGGCAGACGACCCAGTCGCCCAGGAAGTCGCTTCGCCTGTGCTCTGCTCGCTTCAGGCAGTGAGGGCATTGAAGTAGCATCGGGATCTCCAGTTGACTGCGGGGGTGAGGCTCATGCGGGGGAGGGTGCTCCTGGGAAGGGCAGGCTCCGTGCCCTCGATGCCAGAATCGCCATCGATGCTGCTAACTGTGTGGTGTATAGAGATTTACGGGATCAGCCGGCTTGCCGTGGGACCAGCGTGAACACACGTGTGGTTACCGTAGGGTAACCTGAAGAGTAACGTAGCCGGCCGCCGCGCATCTCACCCTGGCCGACCTCGGTCGCGGTGTCGAATCCCGTCACCCGTACCGTATACCCGTCGTAACCACCGGCCGGACTATTGGGCCTGGTGCGATCGTTATCCTCCTCCGTCGCGAGTAGCCCGCCGGCCAGGTCGAGCCCTGAGCGGAAGAGAAGGATGATTGGCTGGCCGGACTCGTGTCCGGCTTGATCGCGTCGCGGCTCGCGGGCTAGTCGAGCAGGCCGTATTTCTTGCGCTTCTCCCAGAGGTTCTTGCGGGAGATCCCCAGAGTCTCCGCTGCGCGCTGTA
>JAZGAL010000138.1:0-47091 GCA_036475815.1 Gemmatimonadota bacterium | reverse complement strand
GACCCTTAGGCGAGCGCCTCCTGCAGGGCCGGATCGGCCGGCTGCGTCCACAACTTCCGATAGGCCAGCAGCACGATCAGCGAGTAGAGGTTGGCCAGCGCCAGCGGTACGGCGAGCAGTGGGGGCCAGCGCGGGATATAGTAGAGAGCGGCCATGAGCAGCAGCGCGTGGGCGATAAGCCCGAGCAGCCAGGCGGCGCGCTTGCCCTGGACGAGCTTCGAGACATAGAAGACGAGCAGGCCGGAGATACCCAGCAGCAGCACGCCCCATCCGAGGATCAGCCCCGGAACCAGGAAGAACATGCCGGCAAAGCCGAGGGGAACGCTCAAGACGGCCCAGAGCGCGAAGTGAACATCAACTAGCAGGTACGAACGGTCCATCACGTCGGTTCACACTCCATCGAAGCCCATCGGTGGTCGCAGCTACGTCTCGACTGAGGCCGCCCCAGCTTAGTCGCTGACCGCTGAGCCGGCAACCCCGGGGATCTTGCGCCGGTCCTGGCGCAGGCCCGCTGCAGGCGGCCGACCACCGTGCGGTTGCCGAATTCGCCGGCAGCCATTAATTATTGCAGCGACTCCAGCCCGGGAGCTGCGACTTCCGTTCCCCCACCACAACCCGCTGCAGCCTGCGGCGGGCCAGATTCGAGCTTATGCGGGAACACACCGGCCCACGCCGGCCATCCATGACAGGAGGTCGCATGAAGAAAGTCGTTCGCCTGGCAATCAGCCTCTTGGTGCTCGCCATCACGCCCGCCGCCGTCTTCGCGCAGGCGGGTGAAACGCCGCTGATGCTGGGCCCGGAGGCGCTGGCTCCAAAGCAAATCGAGTTCCGCGGCTACATCACCATCGAGGACGATTGGGATCTGTTCGGCGTCTACAGGCAGGGCATCGGCGGTGAGATGGATTTCGGTGTCAGGGCCGGCTACTCCGATTTCGCCGGTGGCGGCTTCACGACCGGCGGCGATATTCGCTGGCAGATGTCCTGGGGTCAGGGCTCGCAGCTGAAGTACGCGGTGGTCGCGGGTCTTCAACTCACATTCGGCGACCGTGCCAACAAGTTCTCGGCACCGTTCGGGGTCTCGCTCGGTGCGGACGTGGGCACTGAAGAGCGCGCGGTACTGGTGTATGGGCTCCCGCGCCTGACGGTCGAGCGCACCGACCCCGACGCTGGGGACGCCAAGACGGACCTGGAGTTCGGCATCGAGCTCGGCGCGGAGATCAATCTGACCCGGCAGTTGATCTTTGACGGAGCGTTGGTCATCGCCACCAACGACGGCGACAACATCGTGCTCGCCCTCGGTATCATCTACCGGCGCTAGGCGAACCAGAGCCCCGGACCTAGAAGGCCTCCCTCATCGCGGTCCGGATCACGTTGCCGACGTTGGGAGTGCCCGGCGGCAAGAGTCTCGGGTCGCGGAAGTCGGTATCGAACGCCCAGTCACGCCGAGGCGGCACGTAGTACGTTCCGTTCCAGGTGCCCGTCGTCTTCTGGCTGGTGAAGGGACTGATCAGCGCGCCCAGATAGTGGAAAACGACCGGGTTGCCGGAGCTGGTCCTCCAGCGCTCGAGGACGCGCGGGAAGTTCTCGATGCCGCCGCCGTACCAATCGGCGTAGAACGCGTTGGTGCCGTCGGCGGGGCAGCTCATATCGTGGTGGTCGCAGGGCGTGGGCCAGTGTCCGGCGAGGATGGCCGCGTTGACCGTCGTCTCGGCCGAATTCCTCCGCGTCCACGTCCCCCGCCAGGCCTCGTAAGCGGCGCACGGGGACCCGGGCGCGACCAGACCCTGGCAGTCGTCGAAGACGCTCGCCGGCGGCCGGTTCTGAGCATCCGACCAGGCGACCGATAGGATCGTTATGCCATCACCGGCGAGCGCCGCCGGTCGCTTGTTCACATTGTTATAGTTGCCTCTGACGTAGACCGGCCACTCCGTCGCCACCGTCATCCGATTCGGCAGAGCGGCGGCGTTGACCAGACGGATGGCCGGGTCGAGGCTCGCATCCGGCATCTGGTCGCGCGTACCGCTCGCGTAGGAGCCGATATCGCTGGGAGCCGAGAAGTTCACGTAGATGAGCTCGACGAGGCGCCCCGCGCTGCCGCCCGCCCAGATGCTGAGTTCGGCGACGTCGATATTCAGCACATCCTTCAGCTCGGTCTCGCGCCCGTCGTAGAAGGACGACCACTCCCAGGGGAAGATGCGGCACAGATCATCGGGGCCCGGCATCTCTCTGCCGTCGCTCCGCTCCACCAGGATGTTCGGCCACGGCGTCGCGTCGCCGCCGCCGCCGCAAACCTGCCCCCTCGTTCGGATATTGTTCAGGTCCACGGTGACGTACATGTCGGCGTTCCAGGCGAACTTGACCTCGCGCTCGCTGTCGCCGTCGCTGTCCTCACGCGGCCGCACGAGCTCAAACGGCGGCACGCCTTCCGGCAGCGGCAACTTCAGGGAATCGACCTCGAAGGCGTCCGTCTGCAGTCGGCAATCGAGACTCGCGCAGCTTTCCGCCTTGAACGCCTCGGGACCGGGGTGTGACCGGCTGTCGAAGTCGAGCATGACCTCGTTGCCGCCGGCGTCGTTGATGAAGACGCCGTCGTACACGTTGTGGAAGTCCTTGCGGTCGTGGAACACCTTGTTGGGCGTGGTGATCATCTCACGGTACCACGCGTTGTTGGAGCTCAGATAGATATTCCCATTCGAGTGAACCCGGCCGACGAACTCCATCGGCGGCCCGTTGGTCGCCTCCAGATCCTGCTCGAAGAACACCCCGAACTGGAAGATCGGGATCGCTTGCGCCTTGGCTCGCAGCACCACGCCCGATACGGTGCCGTTGCTATTCTGCGCGAGCGAGTAGACGTCCACATTCTGCGTCAGCGCGTACAGTCCGGTGTAAGCGCCGTCTGTTATTTGTTCCACAACCGCCACGCCCTCTCTCGCCACCGAGAAGCTGTCGTAGCTGAAACCCTCCAGCGCCGGCGGACTGATGTCGGCAAGCTCCTGGTCCGACAGGTAGCCGTCCTGCAAGGCGATCTTCAGCTGGGCCAGCGCGGCTTCGCCGCCCGCCTCAGCCGCGTAGAAGACGCGGGCTTCGTGATACTCGAGCCCCGCCGTGCGAGTCGAGCTCATCACGGCCCGGGCCGCAGCGGCCACGATCATGCCCATGATCGCCAGAACCAGCAGAGTGGCCACCAGGGCCAGGCCGGATCTGTCCACCCGTCGAGCAATACGTTGTGATCTCATCTATCCATCGCCTCCTGCCCACGATCGACGTGAGGGTGAAGGTGACGGCGGGGGCACACTACAGGCGCCGTTTCTCATACCGCAGGTTCCGCGGCGAGATGATCCACTCGTAGCTCTTCCGCAGCAGTTGGCCCTGGTTCACGCGCGGATCGGTCCGGCTGGCTTTGAACGTCACACGAATCTTCACGGCGACGATGTCATCGAAGTCGTTAGAGTCGTCGCTATCGGTCGGATTGGCCCGCTCGAGCTCGTCACCGTCGGCGAATATCAGCTTGACGTCGAACTCCTCCACCCCGTAGGCCAGGATGTCCCCTGCCGGCGAGCCATCGAGATTCAGGCGGAACGCGCGACGGAGCTGCTCCTCGTCGTCGAGATAGTAGATGATCGGGGACAGCTCCTGGGCGTAGGTAGCGAAGCGATCGAGCAACATGCCGCCCGCGAACCCGGCGGGCTGCCTGAGTATCTCGGACGCTTCGGTGAAACTGAGCTCGACCGATGTGTCGCTCGTGGTGTTGATGTCTTCGATCAGGATCAAGCGCCGCGTGCTGAGGACCTGCAGACGCGCCAGGTCACCTACCGCAAGCTCGAGCGGCGTCGTGTCCTTCACCACCTCGACGCAGCGGGGGCCACACGTGCCGCCTGCCGGCAGAGGATTGTCGCTGCCCGGTGGCGGTTGGAGCGGGTGCGGCGGTGCCAGGTCGGGCAAGTAAGGCACGTGCAGGATGATGAGCGTGTCGCCCCGCGTTCCCGGCCACACGTTGACCGTTCCGAAATCAGTCGTGCTCTCGATCTCGATGCCGACCTTCTGGAGATCGTGTCGCAGCGAGACCCCCACGTAGCGGCCGTTGCGGGCGAGACCCTGGCGGATATCGTTGCCCGTCAGCATCCTCATCTCCCGGATCATGTATCCGATCGCGCCCGCCAGCACTATGGCGCCCAGCGACAAGGCGACGACCAATTCGATGACCGTGAAGCCGGAGCGCCGCTCCATCCGCCAACCAGCGATAGCCATTAGTCTCACTGGTCGTTCCCCCGGTAGATGATCGTCAAGAGCTGCACCCTCCCCTGCCGGCCGAATCCGGCGGGATGTCGCACCTCGACTACGACCTTCACCACGTCGGGCGCGCTGGGATCGCCGCTCACCGTGAGAGAGCGGACGAAGGAACCGTCTTCCGTCTCGTTACCTATCTCGTCGACCCTGACAGGGCCCTCCGACGCAAGCGATCGCGGCGGTCGGCGCTTGATGTCCTCCATGTAGGCGATCGCGAGCGACGTAGCCGTAGACCGGACCGATGTGTCCGTTTGCAGCGACATGAGAAAGACGCTGGAGCTGGACAGCGCCACGACGCCCACGGCGAGCAGGACCATGGCCACCAGCACGTCGATCAGGCCGAAGCCGGCTACGGATGCTAAGGGGCTCCGTGGCTGCCTCATTTGATCCACCTGCCCCCGCGATAGCGCCAGGCGTGGAACGCGCTGGCGCCCGAGATTGTCACAGCCGCAACGGCCGACGGGTGATCCGCATGAACCAGGTAGATCACACCGCCCGACCCCGCAGGTATGACCATGCCGCGAGCGTCGAACTCGACCCAGTCATTCCCGAGACCCACAGGATCGGTGGCCGGATAGCCCTGCGGGCCCGATGAGGCCGATCCGCGTCCATATTCGACGTTTCTGGGGAGTGGGACGCCCGGGACCCCGCCGCTCGATCCCCGCGTGAGCAAACCGCTCGCGTGAACTTCATCCGATGTTTGCGAGAACGTCCCAAGCCGCATCGGCGTGATGTCCATGTACGCCGTGTAGAAGTCCTCGGACGCGTCAAAGCTCACTCGCACGGCGCGCTTCGCCGCGATGGCCCGCATGCGCAGCTGCTCCAGGTCGCGCGTCAGCGCCCGCGCAGCGATGTCCACCTGCAACTCGGGACTGGATTTGACAGCCCGCGGCAAGGCGATCGTTGCCACCACGGCCAGCATCAGCATGACCACGACCAACTCTATGAGCGTGAAGCCTCGCCTGTCTCTCAGCATGGCCCTCCTGGCCTCCAATCCGGCCGCCTACGAACGGCCTGACCTGCCGGCAAAAAGTGCCGTCTTGCAGGCAATAATTAGCGCACAGGGCGTACTTAGTTCGCCAGTTGGCTGGCCAGTCAGACTGACCGATCGACGGGGGATGGATATCGACTGGCGGGTGCCCTGATAATCTCCAGCGGGGTGCTAACGGCGCCGGTTGCGCTACGCGTTTCTCTTGGCCATTGCAATTAATGTTGCGAAGTGCAAGAACCGATCCCGGACATCTGCATGGTGATGATCGCGCATCGCACTACGAATCGCGGCCTTACTACATCCGGGCCATCCGGTCCCGCACTTGCACACTAGCAAGCTGGATGGCCCCGGTCACGCGGTTCCCCTGCCGGACCAGACATACCTGGAGAGAAGAGCCGTGCCGTTCATCGAATTCAGAGAGCAGCTCTACCCTCTGCGCGACGGGGAGAACCTGCTCGGTTCCGGAGATCGGGCCAGCATTCGTTTGCCGGACTTGCCCGAGGGTTGTGAGTTGGGCATCAGCGTCGACAGCTTCGGCTCGTTCGTCTGGGCAGCGGGGGAAAAAGCGGAAATCGCTATCAACGGCCAGCCCCTGGCCAGAGAGCCCGTCCAGCTGTTCAACGGCGACCAGATAGCGGTTCAGGATTCGACGCTGGTCTTCCCCATGCTGTTCATCGAGGATGCCGGTGAACCCACCGTCCACATCGAGCAGGCCGTCCCACGCCGGGCCCCTGAGGCGGTGGCCAGCGGCCTGGTCGAGCCCGAGCTGTTGACCCGGGTCACGCCACCGGTAGCTGAACGGAAGACCGTCGCGGTGCTGCGGAGGCAGGACGATAACCAGGTCTACGTGATCGAGGGGTCGAGCTTCAGCATCGGACGCGAGAAGCATTGCGACCTCCTCATCCCCGACAGCTCCGTCTCTCGATTGCAGGCCGAGATCACGCTGAGCGGCGGGCAGTACGTGCTGCGCGCAGTCGGGCGCGTGCCGACGAAGGTCAACGACAAGAAGGTCAGCGGCAGCCACACCCTCCGCATCGGCGACGTGATCAAGATAGGGGAGCACGAGTTCGCCTTCCTGCTACGGCCAGTAACCGCAGAGGAGATCGTTCAGGCTGGAAGCGTCACGCCCGTTCGCGGTTCCGTTCCCGACGCGCCCACCGTCATGCCGGGTCGCCGTGCAGTCGGCGGCGGCCGCGCTTTCAACTACGTGCTCCTGACACTGCTGCTGGCGATGCTCGGATTGATCGTCCTTGGGTAGCGGGCCGGGTTAGTTCTTCGATTCGCCTTTGATTTCCTCCATCGCCGCCTTCGTACTGTCGGCGGCCGCCTCCGCCCCAGCACGGAAGCGCTCACCGGCGCGCCGGCCACGCTCGATCATCTCCTGTGTGCTCTGCTTCAGCTCGCCCAACTCGGCGAGCGCCTGCTCGTATGCTCCGCGCACCCGCTCCAGTTCGTTGTCACGGGCGTAGTAGCCCACCGCCACGCCCGCCGCGAAGATGAGCAACCGCGGCAGGAGCCACATCGCAAACCTTCTTCGCCTTTCCGCCATAGCTTCTCCCTCCCAACTTCCTTAGCCGGCGCGATCATCTTCCGCCGGCTCGGCCTCATCGATCTCAACTTGCTCTTCGTGCCAGAGTTGTTCCCAGCCTTCCTCCTCGCCCTCCACCAGCCGGGCATCCACTTCCTTCTTTAGCTCGCGCCAGACCTCTTCACTGATCAGCCCCCGCCGCAGCGCCTGATCGAGCGCCACCCGCTCGGCGGCGAAGACCTGCACGCTCACCCGCCCAAGCTGTCGCCGGCGTACCGCATCATGATCCTCGGTGATCCGGCCCAGCGCCGAAGTGGTCCCAGCGTGCACCTCCTCAAAGTAGCCCGTCAGCTTCTCGTAGAGAACGTCTGCTATCTCTCCGTGTCGATGCAGCGATTCCAACTCGTTGAGCGCCGCCCGCGCCGCTATCGCTTCACCCTGCGCCCGCTCGAAGGCCCGCTGTTCGTCCGAGCGCCCCATCAAACCCAGCTTCACCAGCAGCGGCTTGATCGTGATCCCCTGAACCACCAGCGACAGGAAGACGGCCCCCAGGGTGATGGCTCTGAGCGAACCGAATTCCGCGCTCAGCGGCAGGCCGAGCGCGAGCGCCACCGGGATGCTGCCACGCACGCCGGCCCAGTTGACCACATGCAGCCAGCCCCGCGGGAAGGAACGGCGCGACACCCATTGATAGGCCCCGAGGATTCCATAGACGACGATTGAACGGGCCAGGATCATCGCGACGAACACGAGCGCGATCCGGCCGCTGAAGCCGAACAGCTCGCCGCGTTCCACCGTGAGGCCGATCAGCAAGAAGAGCAGCCCGTTGATGAGAAAAGCCCCAATCTCCCAGAAATGCGTGAGGCTCAGGCGCGTGCTGGGGCTCATCGAGAAGATGCGGCCGTAGTTGCCGATGATCAGGCCGGCAACCACCACGGCGATAACGCCCGACACCTCCAGCCGCTCCGCCATCATATACGACCCGTAGGCCAATGACACCGACAGACCAACCTCGATCAGGTGGTCGTCGATCACGGAATACAGCCTGTGGGTCAGATAGCCGAGGATCAGGCCAACCAGAGCGCCGCCGGCGACGACCTTGACGAACTCGACCACGCCTTCCACGATGGTGACCGGCTCGCCGCCCAGCACATGCAGCACGATCATGTACAGCACGACGGCAACTCCGTCGTTGAACACCGACTCGCCCTCCACGATCGTCTGCAGCCCCCGGGCCACGCCGTATTCCTTGAACAACGAGAGCACCGCGACTGGGTCCGTGGGGCTCAACATGACGCCGAGCAACGTAGCCAGCGCGACGGGCAGGCCCAACAAGTAATGGAAGGCGCTGGCGAGCAGGAACACCGAGATGAGCGTACCCAAGAACGCGAGCAGCCCGACGGGCGTCGCGTACCGCTTGAGCAGCTCGAGGTCCATGTTGATCGTGCCCTCGAACAGCAGCGGCGGCAAGAAGAGCAGCAACCACATGGCGGGGTCTACGGGGAACGCCGGCACCTCGGGCAGCAGGCCGACGAAGACACCGGCGAGCACCAGGGCGATCGTGTAGGGGAGGCGCACGTACTTTACAACGATCGCGACCAGGATCGCGACGACGAGCAGTTCGACTATTAGCACGGATTCATGCATGGGCTACCACAAGCTAGTGTGGTCGATGCCTGATCGGTATGGTTGGGTTTCGCTCCTACTCCTACTCCTACTCGTCATCGTGGTCGTAGTCGTAATCATCGTGATCGACAGGCGGTGGAGTACGAGTACGAGTACGAGTGGGAGTACGAGTAGGAGTACGAGTGGGAGTAGGAGGGGGAGGGGTTGCGGGGCGAACCGCTGATGACATAGGATCGCTGCGCATGGAGAGCGCGAATAACCTGGCAATCCGGCTCGATAACATCTACAAGGCCTACAGCGGCAAGGTCGCCGTCGAAGCGTTCGACCTGCAGGTACCGCAGGCGACGATCTGCGGGCTGCTCGGGCCGAACGGGGCCGGCAAGACGACCACGATCCGGATCATCCTCGACATCATCGGCGCCGACCGCGGGAAGGTCAGCGTCCTGGGCGGGCCCCTGACCCCCGAGACCCGCGACCGGGTGGGCTACCTGCCCGAAGAGCGCGGGCTCTACCCCAAGATGAAGGTGCTGGAGCTCCTCGTCTTTCTGGGAGAGCTGAAGAGCGTGCCCAGACGCGTCGCCTCGGAACGCGCCACTCGCTGGCTCGAAAGGCTGGAGCTGGGTGAGTGGGCGGACAAGAGGGTGCAGGAACTGTCGCGCGGCATGCAGCAGAAGGCGCAGTTCATCGGCACGGTGCTGCACGAACCGGATCTCCTCATTCTCGATGAGCCGTTCTCGGGTCTCGATCCGCTCAACGTCGACATCCTCAAGGAGATCGTGCTCGAGCAGAGGGACCGGGGCGCGACCGTTCTTTTCTCGACTCACAACATGGACCAGGCCGAGCGGATCTGCGAGCGCGTCGTGATGATCAAAGACGCGCACAAGGTGCTCGACGGCACGTTGGCCGAGATCAAGCGGGAGGCCTGGCTCGAGGGACAGCGGCAGATCCTGCTGTCTCTCGATGGTGGTGAGGGACTGCTGGATGACCGCAACCTCATCAAGAGCGTCGAGGACCGGGGGACCCACGTGGCCGTTTCCTTGAGAGACGGGGTCGAGCCACAGCAGCTTCTGGAGGCGGCGGTCCGCGCCGGCGTCATCGTTCGCCGCTTCGAGGTCAGCGAGCCGTCGCTTCACGAGATCTTTGTTGCGAGGGCCCGTGAATAAGCTCATCGCCGTCATCCGCCGCGAGTACCTCGCCCGCGTGCGAAGCAAGTGGTTCATCGTGACCACCATCCTGGCGCCCGTGCTGATGGTCGGCGCCATGGCGCTCCCCGTCATGCTTGCGCTGCGCGGGGCCGAGCGGGTGGTAGAGATCAGCGTAGTAGATGAGAGCGGCGAGGTCATGCGCGAGCTGTTGCGGACGGAGGCGTTCCGCGAAGGACGCGTGCGCTACCGCCCGCCTCCGAGCGGCGACCGCGAGGCGGCGCGGGAGGCGCTCCGCCAGCAGATTCTCGAGCAGGAGCTGGATGGGTATCTCTTCGTCCCCGCAAACGTCCTGGAGGGAGGTCGGATCGAGCTCTGGGGACGCGACATAGCACCGTCTCTTGTGCGCTCCACTCTGGAACCCGCGGTGAGCACAGCCGTTCGCCGCATCCAAGCCCGGAACCTGGGGCTCGATCCGGAGGCTGCCGAGAGGCTCACGCGTTCCGTTGACCTGGAGACGTATCGTGTGACCGAGGAAGGCGCGGCGCGCGACGACGGACAGGCGATCATCACCGCGAACGTCATGGGGCTCATCATCTACATGGTGGTGCTGCTGTACGGTGCGATGATGCTGCGGGCCGCCGTGGCCGAGAAATCGAGCAAGACCGTGGAGATCATCCTGTCGAGCCTCCGGCCGTGGCAGCTCATGCTGGGCAAGATACTCGGAGTCGGAGCGGTCGGCCTCACCCAGCTCGCGGTGTGGCTGTCATTCGTCGCGGTGTTTCTGATCTACGCCGCGAGTGCCCAGGCGCTTGCCGGTGTCGAGTTCCTTCAGAACATCCCGGTTGGGCCGGACACGCTCTTCATGTTCTTGGGGCTCTTTCTCACCGGCTATTTTCTGTACGGCGGCATGTACGCGTCCGTCGGCGCCATCGCCAGCACCGAGCAGGAGGCGTCCCAGCTTCAGCTCCCGGTCACCTTGCTGGTGATCGTACCGATTCTGGTGATGCCGCTCGTGCTGGATGCCCCATCAGGCACTGCGGCCGTAGTGCTGTCATGGATCCCCTTTTTCACGCCGGTGCTCTTCATCGCCCGCTACGTGCTCGGCGCCGTAGAAGCCTGGGAGATCCCTGCGGTCTTCGCGCTTCAGTTCATCGCGATCCTGCTCGTCGCCTGGATCGGTGGGCGAATCTACCGGGTGGGGTTGTTGATGACTGGAAAGAGACCGACGCTGCCCGAGCTGGTCCGCTGGGTGCGGCACGGCTGAAGCGAAGGCGCGTGGCTAACCCATCGCAGTCCTGTGACTTAGACTGATGGACGACCCGCGACAGCCGACGGCCCTGGAGGCCTTTTTCCCCTTCCTGGTGATGGCCGTGCTGCTCGGCGTGGGGTACGGGATCTACCAGCTGCGCATCGAGGTCCTGCTCATCACGGCGGCCGCGGTGGCAGGGCTGGTCGCACTGCGCCTCGGATACACCTGGGCCGAACTGCAGGCAGGCGTCATCGAAGGGATAGCCAAAGCCCTCCCCGCAGTGCTGATCCTGGTGAGCGTCGGCGCGCTCATCAGCACCTGGATCGCGGCCGGCACGATTCCGCTTCTGGTGCGCTTCGGCCTTCACACCATCTCGCCGCGCTTCTTCCTGGTCACCGCGTGCATGTTCTGCTCCCTGATATCGCTATTCACCGGTACATCCTGGGGAACAGTCGGAACGATGGGCATCGCGCTGATGGGGATCGCCGCCGGGCTCGGCGTACCGCTGGGCGCGGCGGCGGGCGCGATCGTGGCGGGCGCCTATTTCGGCGACAAGCTCTCGCCGTTTTCAGACACCACCAACCTGGCACCGGTCGCGGCCCAGTCGAACCTCTTCGACCATATCCGTCACATGCTGTGGACCACGCTCCCAGCTTGGACGCTCGGGCTGCTGGTCTACACGGTCGTTGGTCTGCGCAGCCAGGGCGCGGCATCGCCGGAGCGCGTCACAGCCATCCTGAACACGCTGGACAGCTCCTTCGTCATGAGCCTCTGGGTGCTGCTCCCGCTCCCGGTCGTGCTCTACTTCGCCCTGCGCCAGCGCCCGACGATTCCAGGCATCCTGCTGGCGTCGGCGATTGCCGCGGCTCTAGCGGTGATCGTCCAGCACGAGCCTTTGGCAGACGTTGTGGAGGCGATGGTAACGGGCTATGTCGCCCACACCGGCGATCCGGCGTTAGACAACCTGTTATCGCGAGGCGGTATGGGGCCGATGATGGAGGTCACCCTCATCGTCTTCGCCGCGTTCTCCTTCGCCGGAATCGCCAGCCGCGCCGGCCTGCTCGATGTGGCGCTCAGCTACCTCCTCCGGGTCACGCGCACGACCGGGCAGCTGGTGGCAGTTACGGTGGGCTCGACGATCTTCACCGCGCTCATCACGGGCTCCAGCTACCTGACGATCCTGCTACCGGGCGAGCTGTTCGCTCCCGCCTACCGGCAGCGCAACCTGGCCGCGAAGAACCTCTCACGCACGTTGGAGGACAGCGGCACAGTGGTGGTCCCCCTGATCCCGTGGGCGGCCGCCGGAGTCTTCATGGCCGCCACATTGGAGGTGCCGACACTGCAGTACCTGCCGTGGGCGGTCTTCAACTACACCGGCTTCATCTTCGCCATCATCTATGGCTTCACCGGCGTGTCGATAGCGGCGCGTGTGAGGGAAGATGAAACGCTCCCGGGTAGCTGATGTGTGTTGCGGGCGCCGTCACCCGTGTTCTATCTCAGCCGACGGGCCCTTCCGACTGGTGATGACCAGAACGCCGGCGATGATGACGGCGCTGGCCCCAAGCACTCTGGCGTTGAGCGGCTCCTCGGCAAGTGCCCAGCCCAGGAACACGGCCACCACCGGATTGACGTAAGCGTGGGTGATCACGCGTGCAGGAGAGTCCACTCTCAACAACCAGAGGTAGGCGCTGAGAGCTATGATCGACCCGAACAGAGCCAGGTAGCCGAGCGCCAGCAGCGAGCGTACCGACACATCCGCCGGGCTGACGGCGTTCCATTCACCGAAAGCCGTACCCACGGCCAGGAGGACCATGCCCCCAGCCAGCATCTCCGTCCCGACCGCCAGGACGGGTGAGTCCGGCAGGTGGGGCCCCCTGGAGTAGAGTGAGCCGAACGACCAGGTGATCGTTCCAAACAGAATCACGCAGGCGCCGACAAGATCGATGCGTCCACCCCCAGCCAGCTGCTCGGGTCCTATCAGCACGGCCACCCCGGTGAACCCGAGCAGGGTGCCCGCGACCACTTTGCGATCGGGCCGTTCGCCGCCGAAGAAGAACCAATCGATCAGCACCATCGAGACCGGACCGACCGCCACGATCAGCGCTGCCGCGCCCGACGGCACTCGTTGCTCCGCCCAGGACACGCCTCCGACTCCGAAGAGCAGCATCAGCGTGCCGACCAACGCGGCCGCCGCCCACTGCGAGCGAGTCGGGCGCGGTACCCCGGTCAAGCGCGCCCAGAGGTACATGCCCAGCCCCGCGGCGATGAAGCGCACCCCCGTCATGAGAAAGGGCGGCAACGTCTCGATAGCGAAACGGATGGCGAGGTAGGTCGACCCCCAGATCAGGTAGATGGCGGCGAACCCTGCCAGCAGACCTAGCCGGCTGGGCGCACGCCGATCCCGAGAGCCGGTGGAGAGGCCCGCTGCAGCCGCCGAGTGTCGGCCGTCATTCATGCGGATAGGATTCACCTTCCAGCAGATGCGATGGGTGAGCCACGAGTGGCGCACCCCCCTTGACCCGGCCCATATTGACGAGTGTTATGAGCGGATCAACCATACAAACACTACCCATTCGCGCGGCGCAAGAGAGCGCGTCCGAGGTGCAGGGGATACTGGACAGGCTCTGGGTCTCGGTCACCGGCGGCGGCTCTCTCGAGAAGCTGGTAATCTTCCTCCTTGTCGGCCTTGCCCTGTATGGCCTTTCGCGCCTGATCCGCCGCGGTATCGAAGCGCACATCGAGGACGTCAACCAGCGGCACCAGCTGCGGAAGATCGTCACCTACACGTTCTGGATCGCGCTGGCGACCGCAGGCGTCACACTCTTCGCCGAGAACCTGGCGCTGGCCGATATCGGCACGGTTCTCGGCCTCATCGCTGCGGCGATTACCATCGCTCTCGCCGATGTCGTTCGCAGTCTGGCCGGCTGGATCTACATCAACTCGCGCCGAGGTGTGGAAGTAGGAAGCCGCGTGGAAGTGGATGGCATCATCGGTGATGTGATCGATATCGGACTGTTGAAGACAACGCTCCTCGAGGTGGGCGAGCCGTTGGTTCACGCGATGCAGTCCACCGGCCGCGTCGTGACCATGCCCAACAGCGTGTTCCTCAACAAGAACGTCATCTCGTCGGCTACGGTGAACCCGCTGGTCTGGCAGGAGATACAGCTGCTGGTCACCTTCGAGAGCGACTGGAAGCGGGCGCGTGAGATCATGCGAGAGGTGGCGATGGAACTCTACGAGGAGATCGCCGACTCCGGAGTGCTGCTGACGATCAGGAATCCGACACCGGTCAGACGCCGGCGCTCGCTAACCAACCGCATCTCCGAGGCGATACTCGACCGCTTCGCGCAGGATCCCGACATCGACTTCGCGTACCCCACTTACCGGATCTACAAACTCGGGGAAGAAGGGCGTAGGGGAAGACCGAGCAACTGAGCAAGACCGGCCGCTGATCCCTACGGACCAGCGGCCGGCTTAGGGGTCCGGCTCAACCGGCGCGACGCCTCAGGCGCCGCCGGGTTCACTACCCCCGGACAGAGGCCGATAGCAAGCCTACACCACCTCGAGGCAGTCGCTTGCCCATACCGGTTGGCCAGATAATTCAACGGACACTGGACCACCTCCTTTCATCTAGGGTTCACGCCTGGGCCACCAACTCCCTGCGGCGCACCACCTTACGCCATGCACCGCCTTGTGCCAAACTAAGACCCAACGCCATTCGGAGCAAGAGTTTCTTGCGGCGCCGGCCGCGTCCGGGACGCCGGGTTCCGGCCCGATTCCCGGAGAGCGACCGAAGGCGTGGGAGGCGCCTTGACGGCGCTGTTCCCAGCCAGATATTGTGACGCGCCGACTACACTGAACCCAACCACGCTTTTCTCAGATGCGGAGGAACCATGGCTGACGCACAGGTCCCGGACAACCTGTTCTACACAGAAGAGCACGAGTATGTCCTGCGCGAGAGCGACGACGAGATCATCATTGGCATTACCGACTACGCCCAGGGCGAGCTGAGCGACATCGTCTTCGTCGAGCTGCCCGACGTCGGCGCCAGCTTCACCAAGAATGAGGCATTCGGCACCATCGAGGCGGTCAAGGCCGTCTCGGAGCTCTACATGCCGGTCGGCGGCGAGGTGGTGGCCGTCAACGAAGCCCTGGCAGACGACCCCGCCGTTGTGAACCGGGATCCGTACGCTGAGGGCTGGATGGTCAAGTTGCGGATGAACGACCCGAGCGAGCTGGATGACCTGCTGAGCCCCGATGCCTACCAGGCTCTGATCGCCGAAAGCATATGAGTTTCGTCCCGCACTCGGAGGCGGATCGTCAGGAGATGCTCCGCACGATCGGAGTATCGTCCGAGGACGAGCTGTTCGCCGATATACCCGAGAAATTCCGCCGCAACGAGCCCCTCGACCTGCCAGCCGCTCTATCTGAGTGGGAGGCCCTGCATGCACTGCAGCAGCTCGCCAACGATAGCCGGCACCTCCTCTGTTTCGCGGGCGCGGGCTACTACGATCATCACGTTCCGGCCATCGTAGACCACCTGATCCGGCGCAGCGAGTTCTATACGGCCTACACGCCTTACCAGGCCGAGGTCAGCCAGGGGACGTTGCAGTCGATCTACGAGTTCCAGAGCATGGTCTGCGAGCTGATGGGGCTGGATGTTGCCAACGCATCGATGTACGACGGCGCATCGGCAGTCGCCGAGGCCGCGCTGATGGCCCGATCGATTCAGAAGAAGCGTGAGAAGATCGTCCTCGCCATCACGGTCAACCCGCATTACCGGCAGGTGCTCGACACGTACAACCTCGGTCTGGGCATGCCCGTCGAGATCGCCCCCCGCACCGGCTCCGGCATCACCGACCTGGACGCTCTGAAGGGCTTGATTGACGATCAGACGGCGGCGGTCATCGTTCAAAGCCCCAACTTCTATGGAATCCTAGAGGACTTCGAGGCCGTGGCCAATCTGGCCCACGCCGCCGGCGCCCTGCTGGTGGCCGTGGTGGACCCGGTGTCGCTGGCCATCCTCAAGAGCCCGGGCGAGTGCGGCGCCGACATCGCCGTAGCGGAGGGACAGCCGTTCGGGAACGCGCTGGGTTTCGGCGGCCCCGTCTTGGGCCTGTTCGCAGCGCGCCGGGACTTCATCCGCCACATGCCGGGCCGCATCGTGGGCGCCACGGAGGATGTGGAGGGCCGGCGCGGCTTCGTGCTGACCCTGCAGACGCGGGAACAGCATATTCGTCGCGAGAAGGCGACCAGCAACATCTGCACGAACCAGGGGCTCTGCGCTCTGGCGGCGACCATTTACCTCTCGACCGTCGGGAAGGAGGGGCTGAGACAGGTCGCGGAGGCCAGCGCGCAGGTGGCGCATTACGCCTACGACAGGATCGTCGCGGAGACCGGCCTCGAGCCGCTGTTCCCCGATTCACCGTTCTTCCGCGAGTTCGCCATGAAGACGCCGGGACCCTCCCGCAGCATCATCGAGCGGGGGACGGAACGGGGGGTGCTCGCCGGCGTCGCCCTCTCGCGGTTCCCACACATCGATGTCGACGACGGGCTTTTGTTGGCGTTCACCGAGAAACGTTCAAGGCAAGACGTGGAACTTCTTCTTGAAGTGCTGAAGGAGGCGTAATAAGATGTCTAGGCTCACGTTCCATGGCCATTCGTGCTTCACTCTCGAGGCTAACGACGGCACGGCTCTCGTTATCGACCCCTTCCTCACGGGCAACCCGCTCGCCGATATCGGCCCGGACGATATCGTGAAGGCTGACTATATCCTCTTCACGCACGGCCACGGCGATCACATCGGCGACGGCTTCGAGATCGCCAGGCGCACCGGCGCCCTGGTCGTCTCGACGTACGAGATCGTCTCGTTCGCGCAGCAGGTAAAAGGGATCGAGAGGGCCCATGCCCTTCATATCGGCGGCGGCTACAATTTCCCCGTCGGCTACATCAAGATGACGCCGGCCCTGCACGGCGGTGCTGTTGAAGGAGATGAGTCGGGCCGGTTCACCACGGTTCCCGGCGGATTCCTGATCGACATCGACGGCAGAAAGATCTACCACGCCGGTGACACGGCCTTGATCACGGACATGGAGCTACTGAAAGGTGAGGTGGACATCGCCTGCCTGCCCATCGGTGACAACTTCACCATGGGTCCCGACGACGCCGTCAGGGCGGTCGAGATGATCGAGCCCCGCACGGTCATCCCGATGCACTACAACACGTTCGAGGTCATCGAACAGGACCCGAGCGTGTTCGCGGCGAAGGTCGGATCACGTGCGCAGGTCGTCATCCTCGAACCGGGCCAGTCGCATGAGTTTTAGACCGGAAGCGTTATTAACGATGAACGAAAACAGTGCCCTGCAGCGACCAACGCAGCTGATCTTCGAGCTCTCCCAGCCGGGCCGGCGCGGCACCGCGATGACGAAGCCCGATGTCCCGACCCGGCCGCTGGACGAGCTCCTGCCCGCATCGGCTCTGAGGAAGTCGCCGCCGGCTTTGCCGGAGGTCCCCGAGCACGACGTAGCCCGGCATTTCACCGCGATCTCGCTGAAGAACCACCATGTGGACAAGGGCTTCTATCCGCTCGGGTCGTGCACCATGAAGTACAACCCGAAGATCAACGAGATGACGGCGCGGCTGCCCGGTCTCGGGGACCTGCACCCGTTCCAGCCCACTTCGGCGGCTCAGGGCGCCTTGCGTCTGATGTGGGAGCTGGGTGAGATGCTCAAAGAGATCGCAGGGATGGACGCGATCACACTGCAGCCGGCGGCCGGCGCCCAAGGCGAGCTTGTGGGAGCGTTATTGTTCCGGGCTTACCACACCGCGCAGGGTGACCCCCGCAAGAAGATCATCATCCCCGATAGCGCCCACGGCACCAATCCCGCGACGGTGGCCATGGCAGGCTATGACGTGGTCACGCTCAAGTCGAACGAGGAAGGGCGCATGGACCCGGCGGTGTTGGAAGCCGCCCTGGGCGAGGACGTGGCCGGCGTGATGCTCACGAACCCGAACACGCTGGGAACCTTCGAATCGGAGATCGAAACGATCACACGCCTGGTGCACCAGGTCGGCGGACTGATGTACATGGATGGGGCCAACCTCAACGCGCTAATGGGGATGACGCGGCCCGGCGACCTGGGGTACGACATCGTTCACTTCAACCTGCACAAGACGTTCTCGACGCCGCACGGAGGCGGCGGCCCCGGAGCGGGTCCCGTCGCTGTGAAGGAGCAGCTCGCCCCCTACCTGCCGCTGCCGATCCTGCAGCGCGATGGGGACGGGGAGTACTCCCTCGACTGGGAGCGCCCAGCGAGCATCGGCAAGGTTCACGGTTTCTGGGGCAACTTCGGGGTGCTCGTTCGCGCCTACACCTACATCAGGATGCTGGGCCCCGACGGCCTGGCCGAGACGGCCCGGGTCGCTGTGCTCAACAACGCCTACATATCGGCCCGGCTGGAGGCGACTTACGATCTCCCTTACGGACGAGGCATGCACGAATCGGTGTTCTCCGGCGCCTTCCTGAAGGAGTATGGCGTGCGTACTCTCGACGTCGCCAAGCGGCTTCTCGACTTCGGCATGCATTCCCCCACCATCTATTTCCCACTCATCGTCGCCGAGGCGATCATGGCCGAACCGACGGAGACCGAGACGAAGGAGGAGTTGGACCGCTTCTGCGATGCCATGCTGCAGATCGCCGAGGAGGCGTCGAAGGATCCGGAGTTCGTCAAGAACGCGCCGTACACGACGCCGATCCGGCGGCTGGACGAAGCGCGGGCGAGCCGGAACCCGGACGTACGATACAAGCCGGACTGAGCCGGACCCGTTCCTAGTCTCACCACCCTTTGTCTCTTAGCTTCCCCCTTGGATGGGGAGAGCCGATCTATCGTGAATCAGGGGAAATCACCAAACGTCTGGCGCCTGGTGGAGAGTCCGGCCAGGACCGGGCCCCGCAACATGGGCACCGACATGACGCTGGTCGAGTCGGTGCGCGACGGCGGCCCGCCTGTGCTGCGGTTCTACCGCTGGTGGCCACCCTGCGTCTCGCTCGGACGCAACCAACCGGCGAAGGGCTACTACGACGAAGGCGAAGCTGAGAGGCGCGGGATCGATTTCGTCCGGCGGCCTACCGGCGGTCGGGCGGTCTATCATCACCACGAGATCACTTACTCCGTGATCGTTGGTGACCGCCAGCTGGGAGGTCCCAGGCGGACCTACGAACTTATCCACAAAGCCCTCCACGCCGGACTGCGGCTGCTGGGCGCTCCGACCGAGCTCGCCGATGACCCGGGGCGCCGTCTCCGGCCCTCCACGCTACCCTGTTTCACAGCGCTCGATGGGGGCGCTATCGTCGCCCAGCATCGCAAGCTCGTGGGCAGCGCCCAGCTCCGCGAGAGCGGGATACTGCTCCAGCATGGATCTCTCCTCTTGACCGGCGATCAGTCGCCGACCGTAGAATTGCTCAAGGTGAGGCGCAAGGAAGATTTTCCTGTGCAGATAACGGCGCTGGACAAGCTGCTCCCCCATCTGCCGACATGGTCCGAACTGGTGGACGGCCTGGCCAGTGGTTTCGAGCGACTGCTGGGAATCCATCTGGCCGACTCGGTGCTAACCCAGGATGAGACCTCGCGGGCGATCCACCACAGTCGTCACTTCTCCGATCCCTCATGGACATGGCGGTTCTAAGCCGGCGACCGCTGCTCGCCGGCCGGATCGGGCTAGCCGCATTCGTTCTTGCCTGCGGCGGCGGTGAGCCACACAGCGACGACGCCCGCGAAGCGAGCAGCGCGGGCGGCACAGTCATCGTGGCCTTCAACGCCGAGATGCAGTCGTTCAACCCGCTGGTGAACACGGACCAGAACACCAACGAGGTGAACTACTACATGCTGTTCACCCCGTTGATCCAGTACGACTCATCCTTCGAGCCGCGACCCTACCTGGCGGAACGCTGGGAGCTCGAGCCGGAGGGAGTGACTTTCTATCTGAACCGCGATGTGCGCTGGCACGACGGCGCACCCGTGACCGCGCACGACGTGCAGTTCACCTTCGAGCGCGCCAAGGATCCCAGGACCGCGTCCGTGCTGTCCTCCGCCTACCTGGAACTGGTCGCATCCGCCGAGGTGATCGATTCGTTCACCATACGCTTCCAGTTCACCCGGCCACACGCCAGGCCGCTGGACGGCTTCTGGTGGCCACCCGTCCCGCGGCATCTGCTGGCGAATATTCCCGCGGAGGAGATGCTGCGCGCGGACTTCAACCGCCGGCCGATCGGCAGTGGACCGTTCAGATTCGTCCGCTGGGAGTCGGGTGAGAGCGTCACCCTGGTGCGCAACGCGGACTTCACCGACTCGCTGGGCGGCCCGCCCAAGCTGGAGCGTGTCATCTTCCGCTTCGTCGGCGAGCCGGCGACGCTGCTGTCGGAGGCGCTGACCGGCGGGATCGATATCGACGGATCCGTTTACCCGCATCAGGCCGGGCAGATCGAGCGCACACCCGGCGTCCGACTGATCCGGTACCCGTCGCGGGAGTACTACTACATCGGCTGGAACACGCGTAGCCCGGTGCTGGCTGATGCCCGGGTGCGGCGCGCGCTGACGATGGCCATCGACCGGCAGCAGCTCATCGACGCCCTGCTGTTCGGCTACGGCCAGCTCGCGACCGGGACCATCGCGCCATGGCATCCGATGTTCTCGAGCATCGATCCGTTGCCCTACGATCCCGGGAAGGCCGGCGAATTACTGGCTGAAGCCGGCTGGCGCGACCGCGACGGTCACGGAGTCCGGGAGGACGCGAGTGGAAGGCTCCTGCAATTCACGCTCATGACGAACCATGAGAATCCCGTGCGAACGGACATCGCCCAAGTGGTGCAGACCGAGCTCGCGCAGGTGGGACTTGCCGTCGATGTGAGAACGCTGGAGTGGCAAACGCTGCTGGCGCGCCATCGGGGCCGCGAATTCGACGGAGTCGTGCAAAGCTGGGTGCTCGACAACTTCCGCGTCGACCCTGCCGCCCTGTTCCATTCGTCGCAAGCGGACCGGCCCGGCAGCTACAATCGCAGCGGGTTGAAGGATGAGCGAGTCGATTTCTTGATTGAAGAAGCATCGAGCACGTTGGACGTGGAGGAGGGGCGGCGTCTCTGGACCGAGTTCTCACTGGCACTGCAAGAGGCACAGCCGTTTACATTCCTGATGTGGCTGGATGAGCTGGCCGGCGTTTCCGATCGCATCCAGGGAGTCGAGATGGATGCCCGCGGAACGCTGGTGAACATCGCCGAGTGGTGGATACCGGAGCAGCGCCGATTGTATGGGAGGGAAAGGGGCGGTTGATGTCATGCACAGAGCTCTGATCACAAGCTTGAGCGCCGTATTGCTGCTGTCCGGCTGCAGGGACGCCGGCGACCGCAGCGATAGAGAGGAGTCCATCTCCGAGTCGCAGCGCTACGGCGGCACCGCCGTGGTGACCTCCCTCAACGAGGTCAGCTCGATGAACCACTTCGCCAGCATCGACGAGACCTCGCAGGAGCTGCAGGATTTCGTTCTGTTCATGACCCTGATCCGCTACGACAAGGCGCTGGAGCCCGAACCGTACCTCGCCGAGAGCTGGGATACGGCGGGCAGCGGCGACAAAATGGTCCTCACCTTCCATCTGCGCGACGACGTGAGGTGGCATGACGGCGAGCCGACCACGGCGGACGACGTGAAGTTCACCTTCGACCGGATAAAGGACGAGACAACGGCCTATCCCCGTTCCGCGTTGCTGGCGCTTTACGACAGCGCCGTCGTCCGGGATCCGTACACGATCGCGTTCTACCTCGAGCGACATCCCGGCTTCATGGATCCCTGGCGTACTATCGCGCCGATGCCCGAGCACATTCTCGGCGATGTGCCGCCCGCCGAGCTGAAACAGCACCCGTTCGGCAGCGAGAACCCGGTGGGTAACGGGCCGTTTCGCTTTGTCGAGCACCGCTCGGGCGATCGCTGGGTGTTCGAAGCCAATCGCGACTTCCCCGAGTCGTTGGGCGGCCGGCCGTATCTGGACCGCCTGGTCTACCGAGCGATCCAGGAGCCGACGACCAAGCTCAGCGAACTGCTCACCGGCGAGGTCGACGTGTACATCATCGTGGCCCCCGCCCAGACGGCTGAGATCGAATCACATCCGGAAGCGCGGATCATCACCTATCCGAACCGCAACTACGCCTTCATCAACTGGAATGGGCGGCTGCCGTTCTTCAGCGACCCCATCGTCCGTCGCGCCCTGACCCTCGCCATCGATCGCCAGGAAATAGTCGATGTTGTACAGCAAGGGCTGGGCAGCGTGGCGACTGGACCCGTACCACCTTTTCACTGGGCCTACAACGAGGACCTGGAACCACTCGCGTACGACCCGGAAAGCGCCCGCGCCCTCCTGGAGGCGGCAGGCTGGATCGACCGGGACGGCGATGGCGTGCGCGAGCGTGACGGCGTCAGCGCATCCTTCGAGCTGAAGACGAATCCGAACCCGGCCCGGGAAGACATCATGACGCTGGTCCAGGCGAACCTTGCGGACATCGGTGTGAAGGTGCGCGCGCAAGTGCAGGAGGCCCAGAGCCTGGGTCGAGACATAACGAGCCCGGAACGACGGTTCGATGCTTTCGTGCTGGGTTGGAGTGCCGAGTTCAATCTCGACGACAGGCCGCTCTTTGCCTGCTCGGCGCTCGACGGCGTCTATCAATGGGCATCCTACTGCAACCCACGCGTCGACGAAATTCTCGAACGCGTGGTCTTGATGGAAGATCGCGCGCAGGCGCTGCCGCTATGGTACGAGTACCAGGACATCATACAGCGGGATCAGCCCTACACGTTCCTTTACTACGACGTGCGGGCGAACGCCGTAAGCGAACGGCTGCGCGGCGTGGAGATGGACATCCGCGGTGACCTGGTTACCGTCAAAGACTGGTGGATCGACCCGGCCGACCGCCGCTGAGCAGGAGGGCGAGCTGACGCAACCGGCTAACGAACCCACGGCCCGCGCTTTCCGACGATGACCGCCTATGTCGTTCGGCGCCTGCTGCAGTCGATCCCACTCCTGTTCGGGATACTCACGCTGGTCTTCGTCTTGATGCACGCCGCGCCCGGCGACCCAACCGCCATGTATATGCACCCCGGCGTATCGCCCGAAGTTCTGGAGCAGATGCGGGAGAACTGGGGACTGGATCAGCCCCTCCCCATCCAGTACGTCCGGTGGATGAAGAGCTTCCTATCAGGTGACTTCGGCGTCAGCCTGGCCCAGAACCGGCCGGTCGCTTCGATCCTGGCGGAACGAATCCCCAACACCCTCATCCTGAGCGGCGTCTCCCTGCTCCTGATATTCGCCATCGGGATCGCGATCGGCATCATCCAGGCGGTGCGACAGTACTCGCTGCTCGACAACGTTCTGACTTTCGCCGCCCTCTTTATCTACTCGATGCCGAGTTTCTGGCTGGGGTTGATGCTGATTCTGATCTTCGCCTTCAAGGTCTATCAGGTCGACTGGTGGCCGGATGTACTGCGGTTCCCCGCCTCCGGCATGACCAGCGTGAACTACGATCTACTGGGCTTCTGGGGCAAGCTCGGCGACCGCATACACCATCTCGTTCTGCCATCGATCGCGCTGGGCGTCTCATCGGCGGCCAGCGTCGCGCGCTACATGCGGAGCTCGATGCTGGAGGAGATCCGTCAGGACTACATAAGGACCGCGCGGGCCAAGGGGTTGCCGGAAAGCAGCGTGATCCTGAAGCACGCGCTCAAGAACGCGCTGCTCCCCATCATCACCCTGCTGGGCCTCTGGCTGCCCTTCCTCTTCAGCGGGGCAGTGCTGGTGGAACAGGTATTCGCCTGGCCCGGGATGGGAAGAACCATCATCGAAGCGATCTATCAACGCGATTACCCGGTGGTGATGGCCACGACATTCGTCTTCGCCGCCATGGTCGTCATCGGTAACCTGATCGCCGACGTGCTCTACGCGCTGGTCGATCCTAGGATCCGCTATGAGTGATTCACCCGGACCCGCCGCACGCGAGGACGCCGGCCGGTCACTCCGCGTTGCCAGCCTGGTGCCGGGGCTCGCTCTGCTGTTGCGGGGTCATCGCCTGGCAGGGTTGTCGTTGATGGCGCTGGCGGCCTGCCTGGTCGCGGTGCTGGTCTTCGCGTTCGATAGGGTACGCGCCACCTTCAGCGCGGGACGGCTGGATTACTGGGTCGCCCTCTTCACGCTGCTGGGAGGACTGGCCGCGGCCTGGGGTCTCAGCATGGGCTCGGCGGGTCGTCTGTCGCGGGCGGGAACGGCGAGCGCATCACAGTGGGCTATCGCGTGGCGCGAGTTCGAGAAGAACCGGCTGGCGGTTCTCGGCCTCTACCTGCTGGCCGTGCTGTATCTCGCCACTTTGCTGGCCCCCTTTCTCACTCCCTTCGAGCCGAACGTGTTCGGCGACATCGCCGCGACGCGGCACCTGCCGCCCTCGCTCGAGCATCTCATGGGGACGGACCGGTTCGGCCGCGACGTTTTCACCCGGGTTCTCTACGGGGCGCGTATCAGCCTCGCCATCGGGTTCATCGCCGTGGGCATCTCCGTGACGCTGGGCACAGCGATCGGAGCGGTGAGCGGCTACTTCGGAGGCGTCGTCGACACCGTGCTGATGCGCTTCGTCGACCTGTTGATCTCGTTCCCGCGTCTCGTCCTGCTGATCGCTATCATTGCCTTGTTCGAGCCCTCCATCACCCTAATCATCGTCGTGCTCGGCCTGACGCTTTGGCCATCGACGGCTCGCATCGTCCGCGGCGAGGTGCTGTCCCTGCGTGAGCGCGAGTTCGTGCTTGCGGCGCGCGCGCTCGGGTTGGGCGCGCCCCGTATCATCTTCAGGCACATCGTCCCCAACGTGCTGGGGCCGGTGATCGTGGCGGCGAGCCTGGGGCTCGGCAACATAATTCTGATCGAAGCGGGACTGTCGTTCCTGGGGATGAGCGTGCCGCCGCCCACGGCGTCCTGGGGGAACATTATCGATGGCGGCCGCGAGTACCTTGTTCGGGCCTGGTGGGTGGCCACTTTCCCCGGGCTGGCCATCGTGATGACGGTGATCGCGTTCAACCTGATCGGCGACGGCTTGCGGGATAGCCTCGATCCGAGGCTGAGGATGAGGCGATGACGAGTGTGCCCGTGCTGAGCGTGGAGAATCTGCGCACCTACTTCCCCGCCGCGGACGGATTGGTACGCGCGGTCGACGGGATCAGCTTCAGCGTTCAGGCGGGCGAAACGCTCGGCGTGGTCGGCGAATCGGGCTGCGGCAAGACGGTAGCCTGTCTGTCGATATTGAAGCTCATCGATTCTCCAGGCCGCATCGAGCCGGGCTCTTCCATCATGTTGCGCGGCCGTGATCTCATGCAACTCGCGGAGGCGGACATGCGTGAGGTCCGCGGGAACGAGATCTCCATGATCTTCCAGGAGCCGATGACCAGCCTCAATCCCGTCTGGAGCATCGGTGACCAGATCGCTGAAGCGGTGCGCGTTCACAGAGGTGCCAGCACTGCTGAGGCTCGTGCGCGGGCGATCGAGATGCTCGGGCTGGTGGGGATACCCGACCCCGAGCGGCGGGTGGACGACTACCCTCACGAGCTCTCAGGCGGGATGCGCCAGCGTGTCATGATCGGCATGGCGCTCGCCTGCGATCCCAGTGTGCTGATCGCCGACGAGCCCACCACGGCCCTGGACGTCACCATCCAGGCCGAGATCCTCGACCTGCTGTCGGACCTGCAGGAGCGACTCGGCATGGCGATGATCTTCGTCAGCCACGACCTGGGGATCGTCTCGGAGATTGCCGACCGCGTAATGGTCATGTACGCAGGCCAGGTGGTGGAGAGCGGAACCGCGGGCGAGGTCTTCGCCCAACCGCACCACCCGTACACTGAAGGATTGCTCCGGTCCATCCCTTATGTGACCAAGAAGTTGCCGCGACTCGCCGTCATACCCGGCTCCGTTCCGAGCCCGAAGCGCTGGCCGGCCGGTTGCAGGTTTCACACCCGCTGCCCTTTCGCCTGGAGTCGTTGCCGGGAGGAAGCACCGCCTCTGATTGGACAGAGCCACGCCAGCCGCTGCTGGCTGCAAGAAGAGCCTGACCGGCGCGTTGGCGGCTGGGACGAAGCGCCGGCGCGGGAGGCATCGTGATCGCGGCGGAGGCCGGTCGGCCTGATCCCGGCCGTTCCAGGAACGGCGCACTGGTCGTCGTCGAGGAGCTCAGGAAGTACTTCCCGATCCGCAGGGGTGTTCTGGGCCGTACGGTCGGCCAGGTCAGGGCGGTGGACGGTGTGTCCTTCGATGTCTTCCGCGGCGAGACGCTCGCCTTGGTCGGCGAATCCGGCAGTGGGAAGACGACAACGGGCCGCCTGATCCTGAGACTGCTCGATCCAACCGGCGGGCGTGTACTCTTCGACGGTCAGGACGCGGCAGCTATGGATCGCAAGGGGTTAAAGAGGTTCCGCCGCCGGGCACAGATCATCTTCCAGGATCCCTTCGGCTCGCTCAACCCGCGCATGACCGTGGGCGCCATGCTCCGCGAGGCGCTCCATGTGCACGGCATCGCGCAGGATCGGGATGCCGATCGCCGGGTCGCGGAGTTGCTGGACGCTGTGGGCCTGCAGGTGGACGACGCTCACAAGTACCCGCACGAGTTCTCGGGTGGCCAGCGGCAACGCGTCGGGATCGCCCGGGCACTGGCGGTGGAGCCGGAGTTCATCGTGGCCGATGAGCCGGTCTCAGCGCTCGACGTATCGGTCCAGGCTCAGGTCCTGAACCTCCTGGCCGACCTGCAGGAGCGCTTCCACCTCACCTACCTGGTCATCACGCACGACCTGTCCGTCGTGCGTCATATCGCAGACCGTGTGGCGGTGATGTACCTGGGCAGGATCGTGGAGCTGGGCGGCTCCGAGTCCCTCTTCCGCAACCCGCTTCACCCCTATACCCAGGCCCTCCTTTCCGCGGTGCCAGTTCCGGGAAGGGGGCGCCGGCGGGAACGTCTCGTGCTGACCGGGGACGTGGCCAGCCCGGCGGACCCGCCGCCCGGCTGCCCTTTCCACCCCCGCTGCCCGCACCCCGAGAAGGACGATATTTGCCGGTCCACGGCCCCGGGTCTGCAAGCCCATGACGGCGGCGATCTGGCGGCCTGCCACAAGCTCTAGCCCCACCTACGAGCCCCGACCGGCCAGTCTTGACAAGCGCGCCGGGGGGTCTCTAGGTTACGCTTCGCTATTGCCCGACCCTGGAGGAACAAACATTTACGGTGGCGCATTTGGGGCCGCTGTGAGCCCAGGAGGTTCAAGTTGAGCGGTATGATGGTGTCCGTACTCGCGGCGGTTCAGGCTCTCGGCCAAGGCCAGGAACTCGACCTGGTGCAGACTTTCAAGGACGGCGGCTTCATGATGTGGCCGCTGGCCTTCTTCGCGGCCGCAGGTGTCCTGGTCATCGTCTGGAAGTTCATCGACCTGAAGATCAAAGGCGGGCGGAACCGTACGCTCCTGTCGGAGGTCGACCAGCTGCTCGCTGAGCACCGCATTCAGGAGGCGATGAAGGTTTGCCAGGAGTCCAAGGCTCCGGCAGCGGCGATCTTGGCCGCCGGCTTGCGCCGTCGTGAAGAGGGGACCGAGCGTGTGATGAAGGCGATCGAGAACGCCGGCCTCATCGAGCTCGCCGGGCTGGAGCGCGGGCTGGTCTGGCTCGCGACGCTGGCTAACGTCGCACCGCTCACCGGCTTCCTCGGGACGGTTATCGGGATGATTCAGGCGTTCCAGGCGATCGAGCTGGCCGGCGAGGTGGAGGCTACGACAGTGGCCGGCGGCATCAAGGTCGCTCTGATCACCACGGCGAGCGGTCTCACGATCGCGATTCCGATCAACATCGCGCACAACTACTTCGTCACCGATATCGACAAGCTCGTGCTCGAGATGGAAGAGAGTGCGCAGAAGATGATCGACGCGCTTCACGAGATCGACGCGAAGACGTCTACCGTGTGAGCTGCGCCGAGCGCGCATCCCGGTCAAGGGGCCACCTTCTGGGTGGCCTTTTTTTGCCGGCGCTGGCCCTCCTCGCCGTCGTTCCCGTTACGCTCGCAGGCTGCGGGCCGACCGGATCCACGGGGCAGGCGATACCCGCGGACCTCGCTCCTCCGACCGCGCCCTTCCCGAACCCCCTAGGCGTCTATCGCGAGCTCGGCTACATCGCGGGAGACCCCGACTTCGTCGCGGTCGGCAGCTTCGCCTACCTTCCCGGTCCCGGCGACAGCTCCTACGCCATCATCTCACTGTCGTTGCCGAACAGCACGTTGCGGTTCCGGCGCGATCCACCCGATTTCGTCGCCCGCTACAGCGTGCACGTGATAATTGGCGATACGGCGGCGCCGGCGGCCGTGCTGAGCGCGACCGAGGAAGTGCGGGTGAGCACCTTCCGGGAAACGTCGCGAAGGGACGAGAGCGTGGTGTTCCAAGGATTTCTCAAGCTCGTGCCCGGCGAGTATCCCGCCAGGATGGAGGTCCGCGACCTCGCTTCGTCGGCTAACTTCAAACGTGAAATGCGAATTCAGGTGCCCCGCTTCGGTGCCCGCTTCGTCACTCCCCCTATCATCGTTTACAGGGCCGAGCCAAGGCCCAGCCGCGACGTGCCTCCGTCGCTCATCGTCAACCCCAGGAAGACGCTCGATTTCGCCGGCGGGAAATCGCAGATCTATGTTGAAAGCGACTCGGGGGGAGATGCCGATGCGATCCTCGAGATTCGCGAGGACGGCCTAGTCATCCTGACCGACACTCTGGCATTCCGACCGGTCGCGGGTCCCTTGCGCACGGCCACCAAGCCGCTGAATGTTACACGCCTCCCCCCAGGTGAACTCACTCTGCAGGTCCGGCTGCCCGGGTCGGCGGAAGCGGACTCGACGGCGCTGCTCGTGGCTTTGCTGCCGGATTGGGTCACCGCCGACTACCAGACGGCGTTGAGCTACCTGCGCTACGCGGGGACCCCGGCGCAACTGGACAGTCTGGCCAACGCGCCTCCCCGGGAACGGGCACGCCTGTTGCACGCGTTGTGGAATAGGAAGGACCCCGTTCCGGAGACGTCCGAGAACGAGTTCTTCGAGCGGTACTTTCGCAGGATTCGCGATGCGAACGACCGTTTCGGCGAAGCGGACACTGCGGGATGGCTCACGGACCGCGGTGCGGTGTACATAACCTTTGGCCCCCCAGACGAGGTCCTTCGCCACCTCGAGCCAGGGCAGGGGCCAGAGCGGAGCCAGGTCTGGCTGTACGATAAGTCGCTCGCTTTCGAGTTGCGCTTGGTGTTCTACGACCCGACCGCGACCGGTGCTTACACACTGACGATCCAATCGCGCCGGGCATTCGTAGAAGCCGTCCAGACCCTCTACTCCTGAGCCTCGCCCGGTTGATATCGCGACAAACTGGGCTGTGATGAAGCGGACTCTATGCGCCGTTCCGGACTGTTCGTAGCCTGCTTCCTGGTCCTGACCACCCCGGCACTCGTCGGGGGCGGGGACCCGGTGCGGGATGACCCTCTGGCCGAAGTCGCCGAAGCACTGGACCAGGGACGCCACTGGTATGCCGCCGAGCTGCTCAGGAACCTGGATGGCGAAGAGCGTAGCAGTCCCGAAGCTTCCCTGCTCGCTGCCCGCGCCGACGCGGGGCGCCGCGCCTGGGAGCAGGTGGCACGGCAGCTGGAATCAGCGGCCTGGCTCGATTCCCTCAGTCTTGGCGAAGGGCGCGCGCTTCTGGCGCGAGCACAGCTCGAAACCGGCCGCTTCGGCCCCGCGGTCGACAGCTACCGCATCTTCCTCGGATACTCGATCGAACGAACACCGCGTGCGCTTGCCGAAATCGGCCTAGCCCGCGCGTTGGCCAGAATCGGTCAGACAGAAGAAGCCGCGGCGGCTTTCACCCGCGCCTCGGAGTCGATGCCGGAGATCGAACCGTGGTCGTCGATTCGGGCGGCCGAAAGCTTGGCACCCCTCGGCGACACGGCAGCCGTCCGTAACTTTCTCGATCGGGCGAGAGGCATCTCGTTCTACCGGCGCACGCTGGCCGAGGTGACAGCGCACGATGCGGCGGGCGACCGTGAGGGTGCCCTGCGTCTCCTGCTCGACGCTGCGGATTCCCCGGCCGCCGGGGGCCGTTCCGCGGACCTCCGGGCGCGCGCGGCACGGATTCACCTCGAGGCCGGCGACACCGCGGTGGCGCGCGGGACCCTGCGCACGGCCGTGCGGACCCAGCCGAGAGGAGCGCGTGAGGCGGCCGGACTGCTCGCGCAACTTCCGGGACTGAGCGCCGAGGACCACCAGCGGCTCGGTCTCGCCTTCGAGAAGTCGGGAGCGGCGGCGCTCGCCGCAGCTCAGTACCAGGAATATCTGAGACTCCAGAATCTTTCCGCGAGCGAGCGGCAGAAGCTCCAGCTGAAGATCGGTGAATTACTCTACCGAGGACGGGCTTACTTCGCCGCCGTTGACGAGCTGGATCAGCTCATCGCCTCCGATCCGGGCCCCTCGCTCAGAGCACGAGCCGAGCTCATAGCCGCCCGTGCCACCTACCGCCGCGGCTGGCGGCGTGAAGGGCGTGCCCGCCTGCGGGAGATCGCGGACCGTTACCCGGGCACCGAGTCGGCACTGACATCTCTCTCCCTGCTGGGTGATCTCAACGAGAGCGCCGGGAGCACGGCCAGAGCGCGGGCCATCTACGATGAGATCACGGAACGTTACTCCGGCTCCCGAACCGCACCCCGGGCACGTTATCGACTTGGCATCCTCGCTTTTCTGGACGGCGACTACGCCGGCGCCCGACAGCAATTCGACCGACTCCGCCGATCGAGCCGTTGGGATGAGCTGAAGATCAAGGCCACTTATTGGGCCGCCCGCTCCCGCCGCGCCGAGGGCGAGCCCGAGCGAATCGTCGAGGCCGAGCGGTTGTTCCGCACGGTTCAGTCGCGCGATCCCTACGGCTACTACGGATTCCTCGCTGCCGAGCGAGTCGGTATCGACCCCTGGGCGAAGCTGTCAGCGGGGCCCGAGCCGGCGCCGATCGCTCCCGAGATTCGCCAGATGTTCGCGCTCATCGACCTGCTCCAGCAGGCCGGGCTCGAAGACGAGGCGCGAACGATCCTCGAGACGATCATCGACTCGAAACCCCGACGTCCGGAGGAGATGCTGGGGCTGTCTCAAGCTCTGGCCGAGAACGGGTTCGGTCAGCAGGCCGTGATGTTCGGCTGGCGCGCGCACGCTCGACTCCACGGCATCTGGAGCCAGAGCGTCCTGCGGGCTGTCTACCCCCTGGCATACGGCGAGATTATCAGCGCCGAATCGCGCTCCAGGGGACTCGACCCGCTCCTGGTCGCTGCCATCGCACGGCAGGAGTCGGCATTCGCGCCCGATGCGGTCTCTCGCGCCGGGGCCCGTGGATTGTTGCAGCTGATGCCGGAAACGGGACGCTGGTGGGCGCGCCGGCTCGGCGTCCGCGATTACAACATCGATCTGCTCTTCGACCCCGAGATGAACATCCACCTTGGGACGGCCTACTTCGCCGACCTGCAGCGACGGTACGGAGACCTTCAGATATCGCTTGTGGCCTATAACGCCGGCCCCAGCCGGGCCCGTCGCTGGCGCCAGCGCCCCGAGTACCGGTTGGATTCCGAGCTTTTCGCGGAACGAATACCGCTCTCGGAAACGCGCAGCTACGTGAAGAGCGTGCAGGCGCACTACCGCATTTACAGCCACGTCTACGGTGACCCCGGATCGGCTGATCGGGCCGACTGAAGGGCCCGCTTCCACCCCCAGTACCCCAAGTTGACAGCCCAATATCCCACATTTATCATGGGTCAATCTCAACCACCGTTTTAACCCAGCGCAGGAGGTAGTTGTCGTATGGCCAGAGGGCGGATCAAGTGGTTCAATGACGCCAAGGGCTACGGTTTCATTGAGCAACCCGATGGGGCAGAGGACATCTTCGTCCACTTCTCGGTAATCGCCATGGAGGGATTCAAGACGCTGGCAGAGGGCCAAGAGGTGGAGTTCGAGCTTCGACAGACGGATAAGGGGCTGCAGGCCGCGAATGTGCAGTGCGTGTAGCTCCGGCTGCTCATAGTCTCGAATGGCCTATTCGCTCGCCTGGATCCACACGGTCCGGGCGAGTTTTTTTGTGGGTGGGGGGAGCGAGGGCTCATGCCGTGCCCACTAGGCGCCGAGCGACCTAATCGGCATATTCCCATCGCATGGCCAAAGGTGAAACGAAGAGGGTGTTCCTGGTGGACGGCCACGCGCTCGTCTACCGGGCTTTCTATGCGATGATCAGCCGGCCACTTCGCACATCGCATGGCGAGAACACGTCCGCACCCTGGGGGATCGCCCAGTTCATTCGCAAGACGCTGGACGAACACAAGCCGGATTACCTGGGCTTCGTCTTCGATGCAGGCGGTGAAGAGACCTTCCGCCACGAGATCTACGAGGATTACAAAGCCACCCGCGAAAAGCTCGACGAAACGCTGCAGGAGGATTTCGAAACGGCCATGCGCCGCGTCCGCCAGATCCTGGAGGGCTTCAACATCCCGGTCATCGAGCTGGAGGGCTACGAGGCCGATGACGTGATCGGCACCCTGGCCAGGCAGGTGACCGAGAGCGGGCTGCAGGCGGTCATCGTCTCCGGCGACAAGGACTTCTATCAGCTCATCGACCAAGGCGTCGTGTTGCTGAATCCGGGCCGCGGCGGGCCCGCGGCCGTGGAAGCCGAGCTGGTCGACGAGACGAACGCCGCCGAGCGGCTCGGTGTCTCTCCCGACCACGTCACCGACTACCTGGCGCTGGTAGGCGACTCGTCCGACAACATCCCGGGCGTCCGCGGCATCGGACCTAAGACCGCCGTTCAACTCATCGAGCAGTATGGATCGCTCGAGGACATCCTCGCCCACGCCGATGACGTCCCACAGAAACGTCCCCGCGAAGCGCTGAAGCGACATGTGGACGACGCGCTCCTCTCCATGCAGCTCGTCACCATCCGCACCGACCTTCCCATAAAGCTCGAGCTCGCCGACCTGACGGTGGGGGAACCGAACCGAGAACAGCTACGCGACCTCTTCATCGAGCTGGAGTTCCACTCCTTGGTGCGCGACTTCGCGCCGGCCGAGCTGGCGGAGCCGGCGGAGCCGAGCGTCGAACGCGAAGCGGGCTACGAGTTGGTCAGCGACGTTCGGCGGCTGGTAGAGATCGCGAAGGAGGCGCAGCAGAGCGGTCACCTGGCGCTTGACGTGCGAACCGAAAGCGCGAACGCACGCTTCGAGGGCCTTGTGGGTCTGGGGATCGCCGTGGAATCCGGCCGCGCCTACTACCTGCCGCTGGCGCACGTGCCCGCAACGCGCAGGGACGAACTGGCCCTCGGAGACGTGCTTGATACCGAAGCCCCCCCCGCCCCCCCCACCCCCCCCGCCAACCTGCCGCCCCTCGGCTCGGAGGCCATGCGGCCGCTCGCGGAACTCCTGGCGAACAAGCGAGTCGAGGTGATCGGCCACGATCTGAAGCGCAACCTCCTGGCCCTCAAGGACGCAGGTCTGGAGATCGCCGGCCCGATGCGCGACGTGATGATCGAGTCCTACTGCCTCGACCCGGGCCGCCGGCAGCACGACCTCGAAACGCTGGCGCTGGAAGAGTTCGGGCGCAAGCTGACGGTCTACGAAGATCTGTGTGGAAAAGGAAGATCCGCCATCCGTTTCTCACAGGTGGATCTGGAGAAGGCGGCCTCCTTCTCCGGCGAGCGTGCTGATCTGCTGTTACAGATCGACCAGCGCCTCATCCGCCAGCTCGATGACTACGGCCTGAGGAAGCTCTTCGACGAAATCGAGATCCCGCTGATGCCCGTGCTGGCCGAAATGGAGCGGTTCGGCATCGCCATCGACCTGGATTTCTTCGCGGAGATGAGTCATCGCCTGAACGGCGAGTTGAAACTGGTCGAAGAGGAAGTCTACAAGCTGGCCGGGCGCGAGCTCAACATCAATTCGCCGCTGCAACTGCGGGAGGTTCTCTTCGATCAGATGGGCCTTCCGGTCAAGAAGCGCACCAAGACCGGGCCGTCCACGGACGCAGCCGTCCTCGAGGAGCTCGCCGCCGAGGGTCATCAGCTGCCGTGGCTCATCATCGAGTTCCGCGAACTCGCAAAGCTGAAATCGACATACGTGGATGCGCTTCCCGAGCTGGCCGATGAAGCGTATCGGATCCACACGTCCTTCAACCAGACCGTGACCTCCACAGGCCGTCTCTCCAGCTCCGATCCCAACCTGCAGAATATCCCGATCCGCACTCCGCTGGGCGCGGAGATCCGAAAAGGGTTCGTGCCGGCCGCAGGCTTTCTTTTCCTGGGAGCCGACTATTCACAGATCGAGCTGAGGATCCTGGCGCACTTGTCAGGCGATCCGGCCTTCGTCGAAGCCTTCCAAGCCGGACGAGATGTGCACCGGGATACGGCGGCGCTCATCTTCGGAGTGAATCCGGACGCAATCACGCCCGCCATGCGGGCGCAGGCCAAGACGGTCAACTTCGCCACTATCTACGGCCAGGGGCCGGCGGCGTTGGCACGCCAGCTCGGGATCACCATCACCCAGGCCCGCGAGTTCATCGACAACTATTTCACACGATTCCCGGCCATACGGGAGTACCTCGACCATCAGGTCGAGCTCGCTCGCGAGCAGGGCTATATCGAGACGTTGTTCGGCCGGCGACGCTATATCCCCGAGTTGAACTCCAAGAACGCGAACATCCGCGGCTTCGGCGAGCGCATCGCCAGCAACTCGCCAATCCAGGGCACCGCTGCCGACCTCATCAAGCTGGCGATGATCAACATCCACAGCCAGCTCCAGAAGCGGCGCGGCGCGGCTCGCATGATTCTCCAGGTACACGACGAGCTGCTATTCGAGGTCGACCCGGCGGAGCTGGATGATGTGAAGGCTCTGGTGAGGTCGGAGATGGAGGGCGCCTTGCAGCTCGATGTTCCCATCGCCGTGGACCTGGGAACGGGCCACAATTGGTACGAGACCAAAGCCGGCTAGAGCCGTCACAACCAACCCCAGAACTCAGAGCGGACGCGAAACACCAGCTGCCAGATGCCTCCCTGATCCAGCCCCCGGGCCAGGTCCAGATGGAGAATATCGAAGAAGAAGCCCGCACTGGCACCCACCCCGATCAACAGCCCGCGAGTCGCGCCCGCGGGCGCACCCACCCGATTCCAAGCGTCCACCGCGCGCCGAGCGGCCGCCCCTTCTATGCCGGCCCAGCCGATATCGGAGAAAACAGCGAGAGAGAGAAACGGGCGCCTGATCTCCCGGGACAGCTCGATCACCGCGGCGCCGTACAGGTTGCCCACGAATTCGTGAAAGCGATATCCGCGCACGCTCCCGCGTCCACCGGCAGGGAAGAGGCGCTGGGCCGGGATCAGGCCGCCGCCCACAGCACCCAGCGCGCCGGACAATCGGAGACCGATGCCGCCGCTCAGGGCCGGCCAGAATTGCTCCGCACGGGCGGCTGCGTACACGTAGGTGAAGTCGCTCTCCACAGAACGGCTCGCCCCCTCGACCCATCCTTCCCACGTCGCGCCGCCTACCGCCTCGACAGCCGCGACCGGGGGCTTCTCCACCCCCAGCTTGAGCGATAGCACCTCGCCCTCATCCAACTCACGCACCGGCCGATAGCTGCGGTCAACGACCTTGTCCGCTTCCAGCGTCGCCGGCTCCCAGCCTTGCCAGGCGATGGAGACATGCGCCCGCGCTACGCCCAAACGCTGCGAGGTCCTCAGCATTCCGCCCCTGATCCAGTAGGGCTCGCGGTAGTCATCACCATCGAAAAGCGCCGAAAGGGTCGCGACCACGCCGGAACTCGGCATCCACGCCGACACGTCCGCCACTCTATGGATGTAGCCAACTATCTCCACCTCGGACCCGCCCGGACTGAAGACCTTGGCCGAGACCTCCAACTCCCAGCGGTCCTCGCCGATCGCGTATCCGCCCAAGAGCTGCAGATTGCCTTGCGGGAAGTCCCGATTCAGCCCAGGGCCCAGGTACAGTCCCTCGGCGCGACGGAAGCGGAGGACGGAGGAGGCACCCGGCACGGCGAGCTTCAGCCGCTCCGCCTGCTGCAGGTAGGACTCCGCGACCATCCGGGTCGCCTCCTCACGAATCTTCTCCAGCGAGGGCGGGGCTACGGCCACCGAGGGGTCGAGCGCGTCATACAGCCCGTCTTCGAACTCGTACGCCTCCCGCGTCTGAGCCGGAAGAGCGACCACGCTCGGCCCCCTGAAGAAGGCTTCCGGCGTACCCGTGTTGAACTCGTAGTCGCCGATCCTGAATTCGGCGCGGATGATGCCGCCCGCGGGAAACTTCAGGAACTTCACCTCGCGTCTGAGCTCGATCCCCTGGCGGTACGGGAGCCAGTAGCGGCCGTCCCAGAGAGCGTTTTCGAGCCGCACATTGAAGTAATCGAGTGTATCGTCCAGATAAGAGGCGGCCGTGAACGTGAACTCCATACGCACGATGTCCGCCGTTGTCCGGTCAAGGTAGATCGCACCGACCAGGCCGGGGCCCCGCGGATCGCGCGGCCGCATCTCCAGCTTGTAGACTTTGACCTCGCGCTCGGGCAGCTGCAGCGTGAGCGAGTCAGTGACCCGATACTGATAGAAAGCCAGGGCGCCGGGCGCCGCCGGGTGCAGTGCGTCCTTGATCTCCGAGCCCTCACCCAGATAGATCCGGTCGCCGAAGTTATCCATGACGACCGTGAGGTGATCGAGGTGGTAATGGATGTTGGTGGGCAGGAGCTTCTGTTCCCTCTGCCCAATGATGAGCTGGCGAGTCTGGTCTGGAGTGTGCCAGAAGAGATCGAGCGCGAGCTGGTCCGCCTTGATCAGATGGCGCTCGGTATCGCGCCCCGTGTCGTAAAGGAAATAGATGTGGCCCCGCGCGCTGGCACGATAATCTCTCAGTTGCTCATCGCCCGTCCAACTGGCTCGCCGTTCGATGGCGCGGCTGACCAGTTCGCGCGCGTCTGGCCCGCCCCAATCGCCCTCGGCCGCCTGCTTGGCGGGGGCGGTGGGAGCGGTGGGGGCGGTGTACCCCGATGTCAGCTGGACGGCCCCACAGGGGCTGGCGGCGAACGCTACCGCGGTGACAAGCGCGAGCGCAGCGACAGGTGCGAGGCGAAGCGGGCCGGCGGAGGGCCGGCCGGTCACTGAGTGGCGGCCGCTACTGCCTGGTCGTTCAGAGTCCAATCGTAGTCGAGGAAGTGGACCTTGTACTCCCCTGCCTCCAAGAAAGTGGCAACCCGGTCCAGGAGGTAGCCCGACACGAAGGTCAGCACTCCGTTCACCTTCTCGTCGCCCCGGTAGCCGGAGTCCGTCGCGAATTGGCGGAAGTCGTCGCCGAACCAGTCGAAGATCTTCGAGAGATACACTCGCCCTCTATCGACCTCGAAGCGATTGAGACGGGGATCGTTCAAGAAGATCCTGCCCTGCTCATCAAGCTGCTCGTCCAGCCTGTCCGGGCGGTACGCTTCCTTCCCCAACGGCGGGCAACTCAAGGCGGCACAGACCAGGGCGAAATGAACACGCGGCTCATTATAGTTCGCCCGCAAAGTACCGTGCTCGATATCGTCCAGAGTCATCTCTTTCCCGGCCACCTGGTGAGGGATGCCATCGAAGACACCGTCGATCTGGCGAATCGAGTTGCTCGGTAGCGCAAACCGCCTGGGTGAAGTGAGCTTCTTGAAGAAGCTGCTACCCTTGATCGGATAATGATCGATGACCGTCTCGAAGACGTACGCGTTGTAAGCGTTGATCAGATAGGCGATCTGCTCCTGCTCCGGCCACGCGTCAAACTGCTCAGCCGTCACCGCGGCCACCTGGCTCAGATAACGGTCGAGAACCGCTCTGCCGGTCTTGAGTGCTGCGTAGTCGACCCGTCCGTCCTGAACGTATAGCGTCAGCACCGTGTCGAAGGCCGCGTGGTCGATGGTCTGCGCCGATGCCGATTCACTCACAGCGGCGAAGACGATCAGCGCCTGGAAAACAAGAACTCTCGGTATCCTGATCATACGATCCTCGCAGGGAACAGCTTCTCCTTCCTACCCCACTCCGTACAAACCTTGCCGCCCTGCCGCGGTTCCCGCAATCACCGTCTCACAGAATCCGGCATCGCCGCGGCTGCGGCTTCCACCAGCGCCGGCCAATGGACGGTGGCGAATGCGCCGTCCTCATATAACACGCGCCCACCCACCACCGACAGCACCACATCGCTGCCACGCGCAGAATGGATCAGCGCGGCGACCGGCTCCGTCGTCGGAGTGCTGTGCGGTCTGCCGAGGCGCACGGCAATCAGGTCAGCCTCCTTGCCGGGCTCCAGCGAGCCGATCCTGTCCTCCAACCCCAGCACCTTCGCGCCCTCGATAGTCGCCAGCCGCAGCAACTCATCAGCAGGTAACAACTCCGGCGCCTGCCGAACGCTACGCTGAATCAGCGCGGCAAAGCGGGCTTCCTCCAACACGTCCATACGGTTGTTGCTCACCACCGAATCGGTTCCCAACCCCACCTGTATGCCCGCCTCCAGAAAGTCGGGCAGCGGCGCGACCCCGTGCCCGAACTTGCCGTTCGAGATCGGGCAGTGGGCGATGGAAGCGCCGGTGTCGGCGATGCGCCCGATGTCGGAACCGTCAACTCGAACGCAATGAACGAGCAGCGGACGGGCCGCGAGGATCCCCGATTCCGCCAGCCAAGCGATGGGCGACAGCCCGGACGCCTCTACATCGATCCCCCGTGCGCGCAGCCGTTCGGCGAACGGACCTCGACCCTCGCGGGTGAAGCGCTCTTCCGCTTCCGACTCGGCGGCGTGAACACACACGGGCAAGGACTCGGCTACCGCGTACCCGGCAAGCGCCTCGAACAAGCGCGGCGCGACCGTGTACGGCGCGTGCGGCGCGATTCCCACGTCCACGAGCGCATTACCCTGAAGGCGCATCGCGTCGATCTTGGCCTCGAGATCGGCGAGCGCTTCCTCCGCCTGGTGAGGCGATGGACCGAACACCTCGCGATAGACACGGCCCCGCAGACCGGTCTCGATCTCGGCTTCCAGCAAGAAGCCCGCGTCATCCGACCCAGCCAAGCACGTGACACCGGCGGCGATCGCCTCCGCCACACCCAATAACGTAGAGGCACGCAATGCCTCCGGCGTCAACTCGCTGTACTTGAGCTCGATGAGCCGCTCGATCCAGCCGGCGAACTCGACATCTTCCAGCCGGCCGCGCAGCAGGGTGAGCTCCGGGTGGGCGTGCAGGTTGACCAGGCCCGGGAGAATCAGCGCGTCACCCAGATCGACCACTCGCGCGCCATCCGCAGACACCTCACCGATCAGCCCCACCTTCTCGATGCGACCGTCCGGGCCCACTCGCACCGCGGCCCCCTCCCCCGATATAGGAGGCGCAGAGACCGGCAGCACCCAGGTCGCACGGTATACGGTAGGATCCACGCTCACTTCAGGTAGCGGCCGGCGGCACGGGTGAGGAGGGTGGCCAGGAGACCGGCAGCTAGTCCCTCGACCCGAACAGGTCCTCTTGGCCCGGTTGCTCCTCTGTGGGCCCGACGAGGCCCTGGAGTCGATCCTCCCAACGGCGTAAATCGACGCCACCTTCGTGCAGCAACATGCGCTTCAAGACGGGGGAGACGGAGGACAGGTCCTCGAGCAGGTCTGCGAGGGCGGTCCGCAGCTCCACCACCCTGAACTCCTCCTCGCCCGCCGCAGACATCTCACGCCGGATCGCTTCCTCGGACCGGGACGCGATGATCGGCTGCTGGAGCGTCGCCACGTGAACTTGAGTCCGGCGGCCCGGGCCGCGCTCGTCTTCGATGGGGACGAGACCGACGATCTGGTCCGAACGCCAGTACTTGCCGTACCCCAAGTACACCAGCCGGTTCGGCTTGATGTCCACGGTCGCCTCCGTCTGAGATCCAGGTTGGGTAGCCTAATCTAAGACACCGATCTGCGCCGGTCTAGAAAGCGAGGCGAGTCAAGGGAGACGCGGCCGGAAAGCCGGTCGAGCACCCGCAGGAGGTTGACATATCGATATATAGCTATAAATTGACGCGTTCGCGGCTCGCTCACGTCGCCTGGAGTGCCCTCTCATGAAGCACATGACCCAAAACATCAGCGCTGAGGCGGTCCAACAGGCAGCGAACATGCTCAAGTGCATCGGTCACCCGATACGCCTGCAGATCATCGACCTGCTGGACAAGAACGGCGAGCAGAACGTGACCACGATTTACGCCACGCTCGGCATAGAGCAGGCGATCGCATCGCAGCACCTCAACCTCATGCGCGACAAAGGAGTCCTCGCCAGCCGGCGGGACGGTGTGAACGTCTACTACCGGATCGATGACCCGAGGGTCACCCGTGTGATCGACTGCATACACGATCATTGCCAGCCGAAAGAACGCGTTCTTGACCGCTCAACACCTACGGGAAGATGAACAGGTTAACGAGAAGCAGCGGATTCGCCTTGCTCCTTGGCCTCGCCCAGGCGACCCACGCATTCGCCCAGGCCGGTCAAGAAACCGTGGTTCACCGCCAGATATCCTTGCAGCATGCGATCGAAACGGCGCTGGCCGGAAACGCAGACCTGGCCATCGCTGAGGCGCGGCAGGACATCGCTGGCAGCCAGAGCCGCCAGGCCTCCGGGCCACTCTGGCCCCGGCTGGACGTCCAGGCCGGCTACGTCCGCTCCAACGACCCCGTCTTCGTGTTCGGTACGAAGCTCCGCCAGGGTCGGTTCGGTCCCAACGACTTCGATCTCCAGGAACTGAACAACCCTGCCGCCATCGACGACTGGTCCACCCGGATCGATCTGCGCTGGAGCGTGCTCGACCCGACAGTCTGGGCAGCTCGGGCCTCCGCAGAGAAGCAGGCCGAGGCAGCTACCTGGGCGACGGAACGCACACGGGAGGCGACGGTGCTGATCACCTCCACCTACTACTACCGGGCACAGACGGAAACCGCGCAGCTCGAAGCTGCGGAAGCCGCGGTGGAAGCCGCCGAAGCGACTCTCGATTCCTTCAGAAAAAGACGTGAGCGGGGCTTGTTGACAGAAGCAGATTTGCTGCAGGCCAAGGCGGAGCTGGCGGCAGCGCGAGCCCAGCAGGCGGCGGCGGAAAGCGCCAGGACGGATGCCCTGCAGGACCTGGGGAGTCACCTCGGTTGGAGTTCGGACACGCTACCCGAGCCATCGGACACGCTTGCTCAGCCAGAACAGCTCCCTCAGGGCGAGTTCAATCCTGAGGAACGAGCGGACATTCGGGCGCTCGCTGCAACGGTGGAGGCGGCGGGCGACGCAAAGACGCAAGCCGGCCTGGCCTATGTCCCGGCCATAGATCTTCTTGCCCAGTTCGCCACCTACAGCGCGGATCCGCTTTCCTTCGACGGGGACAACTGGACCATCGGCGTCTTGCTACGCTGGAACCTCTTCGATGGACTGGCCCGGTCGGCCCACCGCCAGCGCGCCGATCTCCAGCAGCGGATCGCGAGCATCGAGTACGAGCAGGCGCTACGCGACGCCAGGAGCGAGCTGGATCGCGCGGGACGCGCCGTTCGTAGCGCACGACTACAGGTCGAAGCGACGAGGACCGCGGCGGAGGCGGCGGAATCCGGCCGGCAACTGATGCGCCGGCGCTTCGACCAGGGGCTAGCTACGGCCGCCGATCTCTTGCAGGCCGAGTCCCGCGCAACTGCCATGCGTCAGCGCGCCATCGACGCATTGGCCAACTACCACATGGCGGTGGCACGACTCGAGTTCGTCCGATCGCGATCAAACCCAGAGAGCTAGACAGAGATGAAGCGGATCACGGCAGTCCATACCTTGACGTTCGTTATCGCGGCCGCCGCCGGATGTGGCGGCGAGCCAGGCGAGTTGCCGGCCGGCACAGAGCCGGTTGACGTAGTCGTCTCCACATCGGTCGCAGCGCAGGGCGTGCTCACCGCCCCCGCGACCGTCCTGGCGACGGAGCAGGCGGAGCTGGCGACGCGAATCAGCGGCACGATCCGGCGGGTGTTGGTCGACGTCGGGACTCGCGTCTCCCTCGGCGAGGCGCTTGTGACCCTCGACACCAAGGAAATCGACGCCCGGCTGCAAGGCGCCGAGGCCGCCGCTCGGCTTGCCCGGCAGTGGCACGATCGGATCGCCTCGCTCGCCGCCGACGGCGCCGCCACCGCCCAGGAGCTCGATGACGCGAAGGCGCGACTCGAGGGGGCGGAAGCGGCGCTGCGTGACGCTCAGGCCCAGCGCGACTACGTCATCCTGCGAGCGCCTTTCTCCGGTGTCATCACGGCGAGAAGAGCCGACCCTGGCGACCTCGCGGTTCCCGGAGTGCCGATCGTGGAGATGATCGGTGATGGCGAGCTGAAGATCGAGGCCGATCTGCCGGCGGAGCTGGCGGGGAGTCTCTCGGTCGGCGACGAAATCGTGGTTTACCAGCCTGAGAGCGCTGATCGCTACGCTGCCCGGGTCACGCGTGTCGTTCCGGCAGTGGAGCGCGCCAGCCGCCGCTTCCGGATCGAGGCGCGTTTCGAGTCCGATTTGGACGAGTTGCCCGACATCCCGCCCGGCGCCTTCGTCCGTATGGAGCTGGACCAGCCGGCGACCACGACCCGCTGGATACCCGCCGACGCGGTGGTAACCCGCGGCCAATTGCACGGCGTGTATGTGGTGGTCGATAAGAACCTGCGGCTGCGCTGGGTCCGGCTCGGGCAGCAGCTCGAGGGGACGTTCGAGTTGCTGGCCGGTCCGCCTCAGGCCGCCCTGCTGGTCCGTGACCCCGCGCCCGAACTGGTTGACGGCCAGTCTGTCGGGAACGTGCGCCAGGTCGATTGGATTCCGCCGTTTGTCGAAGAGCTGGCAGGTGGAGGGGAGCGCGTCAGATGAAGAGTGAACTTGCCGGCAGGCTGGCCGACGCGTTTCTCACCTCCAAGCTTACGCCCCTGCTCATGGCCGGCGCGTTAGCGCTCGGGGTCTACACGGTCGCGACCATACCGAGCGAGGAGGAGCCTCAGATCGTCGTCCCGCTGGCCGACATCTACCTGCCGCTGCCGGGTGCCACGCCAGAGGAGGTCGAGAATCGCCTGCTGATCCCAATGGAGAACGTGCTCTCCGGCATCGAGGGCGTGGAGTACGTCTACAGCCACGCGGATATGGGGTTCGGGCTGGTGACAGTGCGCTTCGAGGTGGGTCGGGACATGGAAGAAAGTCTCGTACGGCTTTACACCACGATGATGAAATATGCGGACCGCATGCCGCCGGGCTTCAACATGCCGCTGGTGAAGACCGTAACCATCGATGACGTGCCGTTCTTTGCCCTGACGCTGGCCGCCGCGGATTACGACCACGCGGATTTGCGCGCCATGGCTGACGAGCTGCGGGTGAGGTTGGAGGCCATTCCTGAAGTGCGTGACGTGTCGGTGATCGGTGGCTACCCGAGAGAGATCCGCGTCGAGCTGTCACCGGACCGCATGGCGGCCTATCGCGTCGATCCGATGATGATCGCCGGACGGCTGCGTGCGGCAAATGTCAACGTCACCGCGGGCCAATATACCAGAGGCGGCGAGGTCGTCCGGGTCACGGCGGGACCGTTCCTCGAATCGGCACGCGATGTCGAGTCGGTGGTCATCGACGTTCGTGACGGTGCACTGGTTCAGGTGTCGGACGTGGCGGAGGTGATTGACGGTCCGGAGGAGGTGTCCACCTACACCTTCACCGGCCTGCCCGGCGCGCCGCTCGACGCCATGGTGACGATCGCCGTATCCAAGCGTCCGGGCGCAGACGCCACCAAGCTCGGGCAGGCGTTGGAGGCGAAGATCGACGCCCTCCACGGCCGTCTGATCCCCCAGGACGTCGAGACGCTGATCACGCGCAATTACGGGGAGACAGCCCGCGAGAAGGTCAGCACACTGAAAGCCCACCTGTTGTTGGCTATACTGGCCGTCGGCCTCGTCGTCGCCCTCGCCATGGGGTGGCGCAGCGCCCTGATCGTGATGATCTCCGTGCCGATCACCTTCGCGCTCACCCTCTTCGTCTACCAGTTCTTCGGTTACACGTTGAACCGCGTGACGCTGTTCGCGCTCATCTTCGTTACCGGCATCGTGATCGATGACTCGATCATCATCGCGGAGAACATGGAGCGGCACTTCGCCATGCGCGACCGGCCGCTGCGCGCAGCGGCTCGCGCGGCCGTTGATGAGGTGGGCAACCCCACTATCCTCGCCACGCTCACGGTGATAGCCGCCGTGCTCCCGATGCTGTTCGTCTCGGGGCTGATGGGGCCGTACATGAGCCCCATGCCCGTTGGAGCGACGGTAGCCATGCTCTTCTCCCTGGGAGTCGCGCTGATCGGCACACCGTGGCTGGCCTACCGGCTGCTGCCCGCCGCGCACGCCGGCGAGAAAGAGGCGGCCTACGTTCTCGAGAAAACGCGGACCTACAAGGTCTACCGAAAGATCATGAGCCCGTTGCTGCGTCACCCGGGCCGGATGTGGGTGATGCTTGCCACCGTGGTCGTCCTGCTACTGGGCGCGACGACGATGTTCTTCACCCGCAGTGTGTCCGTGAAGATGCTCCCGTTCGATGACAAGAACGAGATGCAGATCATCATCGATCTGCCGGAGAGCACACCGCTCGAGGTGACGACAGCGTTGGCGGAGGATCTGGGCCGGTCACTGGCCGGAATACCGGAGATCTCCGACATCCAGTTGTACGTGGGCACGGCAGCGCCGTTCAACTTCAACGGGATGATCCGACACTACTACCTGCGGCGCGGCCCTCACGTGGCCGATATCCAGGTCAACCTTGTCGACAAGTCGGAGCGCAGCGCCAAGAGCCACGACATCGCCAAGCGGATCCGACCCATCGTGGCGCGCGTGGCCCGGGAATCGGGCACGGGAGCCCGGGTGAAAGTGGCGGAGGTACCGCCCGGTCCGCCGGTTCTCGCGACGCTGGTGGCCGAGGTCTACGGTCCCGACGTGGAGGCTCAAACCGACGTCGCGCTCCGGATACGCGAACTGTTTCGAGAGCACCCCAGCGTCGTCGACATCGACTGGTCGCTGATAGACCCGCAGCGCGAGATCCGCCTTCGGGTGGACGAGGAGAAGGCGGCACTCAGCGGCGTCGCCAAAGCGTCCGTCGTTCAGTCTCTGCAGATGGCGCTCGGTGGCTCCGTGGTGACATATCTCTCTCAACCGCAAGCCCGGACCCCGGTCCCCGTAAGGCTGCGGGCCGGCGAGGGCGCCAGGTCGGGCATCGACCGCCTGGGCGGTATTCACATCGCGTCGACGACCGGCCGGCTGGTGCCGCTGAGCGAGCTGGTCACGTCCGAGGTCACTACAACCCCCCAGGTCATCGATCGCAAGAACGGCCAGCGCGTCGTCTACGTCACCGCCGAGGTGGCCGGGGAATCCGAGAGCCCCATCTACGCCATCCTCGACCTGAAGAAGCAGATCGCTGAGATCGAGCTCCCTTCCGGCGCCCAGCTGGGACAGCTCTACACGCGACAGCCGGGCATTGTCGAGCAGCCGGTCATGAAGTGGGACGGTGAATGGCAGGTGACGTACGAGGTGTTCCGGGATCTGGGAATCGCCTTCGCCGGAGCACTGCTCCTCATCTACGTGCTCATCGTCGCCTGGTTCGGCTCGTTCGTGGCGCCCCTGGTGATGATGACGGCGATCCCGTTGACGCTGATCGGCATCGCACCGGGCCACTGGGCTTTCGGCGCTTTCTTCACAGCGACATCGATGATCGGCATGATCGCGCTGGCCGGAATCATGGTTCGAAACGGTATCCTGCTGATTGACTATCTAGAGGCTCGCCGCTCGGCGGGTGTACCGCTCCAGCAGGCGATCATCGAGGCCGGCGCCGTGCGGACGCGCCCGATCGCGCTCACCGCCGGCACCGTGGTGATCGGTGCCATCGTGATCCTCTTCGACCCGATCTTCGAGGGGCTGGCCGTGTCGCTGATCGCCGGCGCGATGGCATCGACGGTGCTCACCCTGATCGTCGTGCCGAGCATCTACTACCTGGTGCACCGAGAACCCCGCACGAGCGACGCTGCGGTCCCCAACGTGAACCCAGAGGCGGAGACGAATTGACATGAAACTCGTGTTGCTGATGTATCTGCAGGAAGACCAGGAGTGTGTCGACCGACTGCTCAGCGAGATGGGGATCCAGGCTTTCAGCCGTCTCTCGGTCGAGGGGCACGGCCCCGGCAGCACGGTGGGCTGGAGCGGTGAGATTCTGCCGTACCAGTCCCAGATCATCATGGCGGTCCTGCCCGATGACCAGGCCGCGTCGCTGACAGAGGCCGTGGCGAAGTGCAGCGGCGTGCAGGACCCACGACACCCCATCCGCGCGGCTCTTCTCGACGTGGAGCAGTTCACGTGCTGCGAGCTAGGACAACCCTAACCCTGTGAGGCAAAATGTCACTTGACCACAAGATCAGACTGATCGCCGGGACCTTCATCCTGGCAAGCCTGGCCCTCGGCTGGTGGGTCAGCCCCTACTGGTTTCTCTTCACCGCCTTCGTCGGCGTCAACCTCGTCCAGTCCTCGATCACCAAATGGTGTTTGATGGAGGATATCCTCCGTTGGACGGGGATCCACAAGCAGAATGAAGCGGCCGCCTAGTCGCGGACTTGCCCCGGGACATCACAGCGGGGAAGTTGTTGCATGGCCTCGGTCTTGCGCTAGAGCCCCTTCCTGGCACCGCATCCATGGAGACTGAAGCAATGCACATCAGACGTGAAGAGGCGTTGGCCTATCACTCCGAGGGCCGGCCTGGCAAGATCGCCGTGGTGTCCACCAAGCCCTGCCATACGCAGCGGGAGCTATCTCTGGCCTATACTCCGGGCGTAGCAGAGCCGTGCAGGGAAATCGAGAAGGACGAAGACGCGGCGTTCAAGTACACGGCCCGGGGCAATCTGGTCGCTGTTGTCTCGAACGGCACAGCCGTCCTCGGCCTCGGCAGGATCGGCGCACTCGCCTCGAAACCGGTCATGGAAGGCAAGGGCGTGCTCTTCAAGACGTTCGCGGACGTCGATGTCTTCGACCTTGAGGTCGGGAGCACGGACCCCGAGGACATGATTCGTTTCTGCGAGCTGCTCGAGCCGACGGTCGGCGGGATCAATCTGGAGGACATCGCCGCCCCGGACTGCTTCTACATCGAAGAAGA
>JAZGAL010000137.1:0-4357 GCA_036475815.1 Gemmatimonadota bacterium | reverse complement strand
TCGGGCGTGCCGAGGACGTCTGCAGGATGGCAAGTCCAGCCGGAGACACGCTGCTCCGTGAGCGAGCAGCGGCCTTCACCGAATACCTCCGGTGACCTGGGCATACGTTCCCAGTGACCGACGCTCCACGTCGATGTAGGGAAGCACAGCCTTGGCCCGCTTCTTCGCCTTGGGCGCAAGGACGAAGGATCGGTAGGGTCGCAAGGCCAACGGCTTCAACAGGTCTCGTTCGTGCTCGAAACGATCGACAGGCCGCTCCTTCAGCGTGCCATGGACGCGGACGTTAGCCACGTGATCGAGCCAGTGGCGGGCCTGACGGTTGAGGTCTTCGTCCGATGTGAAGGTCCGACCGTAGAAGAAGCTCGAACGGACGTAGCTCACCGGCCGCTCGACCTTGCCCTTGGTCTTCGCCCGGTAGGGACGACACGCTCGGACCCGGAAGTCCCAGTGGTGTGCGAAGCGCAGGAACTCAGTGTTCTCGTTGATACGCCCTCCTGCGTCTCGCTCATCCTTGATGATGACCGCCTTCATTTGATCGAAGAGCAGCTCACGGGGCACGCCGCCGAAGAACGTGAACGCCGCCTCCAGGCCCTCGAAGACATGCTGCATCGTCTGGCGGGAGAAGAACTGCAGCCACAGGACACGGGAAAAGCCCAAGACCACCAGGAACGCGTAACGTTTGCCCCAGGGCAGTCGAAAGTCAGCGAAGTCGACCTGACCCTGATGGCCTGGTGGCGTCTCGAAGCGCACGACAGGCTCCTCGGGCGGCCGAGGCCGGACCTTCCGAATGTACTCCTTCACCTGCGTGTAACCGCCCGGATATCCGGCCGCCCTGATCTCATCGAAGAGTCGCACCGCCGTGAGCTCCGGATACTCACCCAGTCGGCTCAGGATGATCGCCCTATACGGATCGAGCTTCGTGGGAGCCGGCGCCCGAGGCGAATAACGCACCCCCGCAGCGCTCAGGTCTCTGTCCAGCTCTCCGCTCCGGATCCAGCGATGAATCGTCTGACGGCTGATGCCGAACCGGTCGGCCAACTCCGTCTTGGTCATGCCCTGCTCGAGGTAGTGTCTCAGCAACACGCGTCGCTCCCATCCGATCACGGACACCTCCGCTTTAAGTGGAGGCGCCAAGGTGGACGATGGGACGCCAGAGCAGCTACTCGATCATCGACAGCCTACCCCAAGCGTCCGAATCTCGGACGCCGTAGTGTCACATTTTCACCCGCCACATCTGTGCAATTTTGGGCCGCCGCCAACAGGTCTCGAAATGGTGCCAATGAAAACCCTCGAGCCAGGAGCCCCATGCGTGCCATAGGAGATCCAAATCTGATATTCTTTCCATTATCCGCCCCCTGCTGCTGGCCAGTCTTCGACGCGCTGCGATCAACAACCGATGAGAGCGTAGCTACGTGGACGGAAGACGTGGGGGCTGCAGGCCTGAAGAACTCAGGTCAGCGGTCGGCGCAGCTCTGAGGAGCTTCTAAGCTGGCGATGCGTTCAGTCCGGCAAAAGAACCGATCGCTGACGTATTTTTGTGATACCTCAGCCGGATATCGTTTTCTGAAGAGGATGATGGCGGCGTTTCGCTGCCACGCCCGAGGCCATCTTTTCCGCGCGCGCGTAACTTCGTCCAACTCAGGCCGCGTCAGGAAGGGACACTGACCTGCCCCCAGGAACGGTACCACTTCTTATGTTAGTGCAGCCGCCATTCTCATCCTATCTGGAGGTCCGAGCAACGACGGCCTCTTGAGGAACCAGGACGACGCCCGAACGGCCTCGGGAGCGGGTGGTCGGTAGCCGAGCGCGCTGTGCGGCCTGACCGTGTTGTACTCCCTCCGCCACTGCTCCACGAGGACTCGAGCCTCTTCGAGTGAGTAGAAGATCTCCCGATCGATGAGTTCGTCCTTGAGCTTGCCGTTGAAGCTCTCCACATACCCGTTCTCCCACGGGCTGCCGGGCGCGATGTAGAGCGTCCTGACCTCCACCCGCTCGAGCCACCGCCTCACGACCTTGGCCGTGAACTCCGGCCCGTTGTCCGAGCGCAGGTGCTCGGGTGATCCATGCCGGGCGAACAGACCTGTCAGGCAGTCGAGCACGTCGTCGGACCGGATCCTTCTCTCCACCTCGATCGCCACCGACTGCCTGGTGTACTCGTCCATCACCGTCAGGAGCTTCAGCGGACGCCCGTCGTGGGTACGCCCCATCGTGAAGTCGTAGGACCACACGCTGCCCGGGTGGGTGGGCCGAAGCCGGATACAAGACCCGTCGTTCAGCCACAGTCTGGCCCGCTTCGGCTGCCTGCGCGGCACCTTGAGCCCCTCCTCGCGCCAGATCCGCTCCACCCGCTTGTGGTTCACCACCCAGCCCTCGGCCCTCAAGAGCGCCGTCACTCGCCGGTACCCGTACCGTCCGTACCGACTCGCCAGGCTCACCACGTCCGTCCGCAGGGCCGCCTCGTTTCCTCGCCGCCTCCGGGTGGCCCGCCGCTGTGTCGAGCGCGGCTGGCCCAGCACCCGGCAGGCCCGTCGCTCCGATGCCCCGAACTTCTGCCTCACCTGCACCACGCACCGCCGTCTCCGCTCGGGGCTCAGTAGTTTCCCGCCGCCGCCTCCTCCAAGATCAGCTTGTCCAGCGTGAGCTCGGCCACCGCTCGCTTCAGCCGCCCATTCTCTCGCTCCAACTCCTTCAGACGCCTCGCCTGGCTCACCTTCATGCCCCCGTACTCACGGCGCCACCGGTAGTACGTCTGCTCCGTCACCCCCAGATCCCGTACCACTTCCGCCACTCGCTTCCCGCTCGCCAACCCGACCTCCGCCTCCCTGAGCTTGTGGATGATCTGCTCCGCTGTATGACGCTTCCGTGCCATCCCTGACCTCCTTGCCCGCATCTCCGACCAGCCCAAATACTAACTCTACAGCTGGTCTCGTTTACGGGGGTCAGGTCAGTGGACCCTTTGTGGCCCATTAAGAGTTAGAAAGCAGGGAGCACCTCAACAGGCCTGTTGAAAGGAGCAGTGATGCGCTGGTTCATAATGGCGGTCACTTTATCTGCCGTTACCCCAATCAACGCGATTGGCCAGATTCTTCAGGTTGCGGAGCTCAGTGTTCGAGACATCGAGCAGCTAGACCGCAATCAAACGGTCGTCATCCTTCGGGGTGGTGTCCTCGAGGAGCACGGCCCTTATCTTCCGTCGTTCACTGACGGGTACTTAAACGAATGGTTGGCACAACGAACGGCTGAGGCGATCCTGGCCGCGCGCGGGGGCACGGTATTGATGTTTCCGATCATTCCGCTAGGAGTCGGCTCTCCCGAAGACTTTGGTGGTCTTCCACCGTTTTCAGGCTCCTACACAGTTCGCCCGGAGACACTGCGGGCGGTTTACATGGACTTGTCCAGCGCGCTGGGTCGAGATGGATTTCGCACGATATTCGTTTTTAATAGGCACGGGTCTCCTTCACATAATTGGGCTCTTCTCGAGGCGGCTGACTATTTCAACGACCGGTTCGACGGAACGATGGTAGTGCTCACGTCCTTAGTCTATTCCGGGACTTCCAAGCGGCCGCAGGTGTGGAGTTCAGATGAACAGGCGGAGAATCGAGGCGACGTTCACGCCGGAGCAGGCGAAACGAGCCAGAACTTGTTTCTACAGCCTAAGCTAGTTCATGACGACTACAAGAGCGCCGAGCCACAAACCGCAAGTTCGCTCGAGGCCTTGGTGGACATCGCCCGAAAGGCGGGTTGGCCTGGGTATTTCGGATCGCCACGAGTGGCTAGCCCCGGTGCGGGTGCCCGATTAGTCGAACACCGCACGGAGCAGACAATAGAATTGGCACTTCGAATCCTGGACGGCTTCGACTGGCGCAGCCTCCCCACCCGAGCCGATCGGAGCGCGCTAGATTCATCTTTCCGAACGCTGGACGACAACACGCTCGCTCGGTCCGAGGAGGAAAGGCGCAGCCAGGAGGACTGGAACAAAGCTCGAACTCAGTAGATAACGCAACACTGCTTTCTAACTACGGGATCGAGCGGTCGTGGCTCTATTCGGGTAGCGTATACGTTGAATGAAGCGGATAGGCTTGGTGCCGAGTTGAATCGCTACCATAGGGCCGGCCACGCCGCTCATCCTGACTGTTAGGCGGCTGCGACCACCACACCGCCACTCCTTAGTAGCGACAGTCGAAAAAGGAGATCCCATTGTCGGTGCGCGGCATGAAGTTGTTAGCGTTGGTGTTCTGCCTTAGCCAGTACGTTGGGTGCAGCCGCTCGCCGGACGCCAGCGCGCCACGCGCCCCGGAGCCCGCGGCGTATCTCTTCGCGTGGGCTGGCGATCAGGACGAACGCGAGGGCGACTCGA
>JAZGAL010000136.1:0-2357 GCA_036475815.1 Gemmatimonadota bacterium | reverse complement strand
CGATCGTGTCGGCCCGCTCACCCGCTCTATTGCCTGAACCGCTCGGCTTCGTCGGAGCCGCGGGTAGCGTCGCCGGCGCTGTAAGAATGAGCTCCTGCGCCGGCCAACCTGCCATTGTCGACGATCAGATACTCTTCCCGGATGGAACGGCCGTCGAGCCAGCATTCCAGGATCTCGCGCACACCGGCAGCGTAGCGGGCCTGCGCCGATAGCGATGTCCCCGATACGTGGGGGGTCATGCCGTGATGCGGCATCGTTCGCCAGGGGTGGTCCTTCGGCGGCGGCTGGGGGAACCAGACGTCGCCCGCGTATCCGGCAAGTTGTCCGCTTTCGAGCGCCCTGGCCACGGCATCCCTGTCGCAGATCTTACCGCGAGCTGTATCCACGAGATAAGCGCCTCGCTTCATCTTGCCGATCAGGTCGTCGTTGAACATGTGCTCGGTCTCGGGATGAAGCGGGGCGTTTACGGTAACGACATCGCAGACGCGCACCATCGACTCCGCGCTGGGATGAAAAGTCAGCCCAAGCTCGCGCTCGACGCTTTCCGGCAGCCGGTGCCGGTCCGTGTAGTGCAGATTGACGTCGAACGGCTTGAGCCTTCGCAAGACCGCTGTGCCAATCCGGCCGGCGCCGACAGTTCCGACTGTCATGCCCTCAAGGTCGTAGGATCTTTCGACGCAGTCAGCGATATTCCAGCCCCCACTGATGACCCATTGATAAGAGGGGATATAGTTTCGTATGAGCGACAGAATTAGCATCACAACATGTTCGCTCACGCTGATACTGTTGGAGTAGGTCACCTCGGCGACAGTGAGGCCCCTCTCCATCGCAGCCTGCAGGTCGACATGATCGGAGCCGATGCCAGCGGTCACTGCTAACTTCAGCTTCGGCGCGCTGGCAATCCGCTCAGCGGTCAGATAGGCTGGCCAGAAGGGTTGGGAAATGACGATGTCCGCATCCGGCAACTCCCGCTCGAACACGCTATCGACGCCGTCCTTGTCGGAAGTCACAACCAGGGTGTGGCCAAGCCCTTCAAGAAACTTGCGCAGCCCCAGTTCGCCCGAGACACTGCCCAGGAGCTCTCCCGGCCTAAAGTCGATCGCGTCGGGTGTTGGTAACGTCTGTCCACCTGGATAATGGTCCAACGTTGGTATGTCGTCACGCGCATACGATGTCGGGTAGCCATCAACCGGGTCGTCATAGAGCACGCAGAGGATCTTCGCCATGTCGTTCACTCCTGATCTTCAGAACCTTTTCTCACGGCGAATCATGCCATATGCAGCGCGGCCTGGCGACCATCGCGCAGCATCACGCTTGATCAGGGGCTCACCGTGTGTCAATTTCTCCACTTGTCAGCGGCTTTTCAAGAAGATGGCGCGGAAAGACCATCGCACTACGAAGTCTTAGTGTCGCCCTTCCCACCGCTATCACTGAGTGTCATGGCATCTCTTGTGGGCATCGTCGAATCCAGGTAACTTTAGTGAGAGCGGCCGGGACGGGTCCGGAAAGGCTATACCGTGGCATCGATCAACGTGAACGGCGAGTTGCGAGAGGCGCCGAACCTAGGTAGGAACCTGCTGAGCTATCTCCGGTATGACCTGGGGCTAACGGGGAGCAAGTACGGTTGTGGCGATGGGCTGTGCGGAGCTTGCACTGTCTTGGTGGACGGTCAGCCCCAGCGATCCTGCATGACTACCGTCGGCGCCGTATCTGGCGGCTCGGTTACGACCATCGAAGGGCTGGAGCGGGAAGGCTTCCTGCACCCCGTGCAGCAGGCATTCGTGGAAGAATCGGCAATGCAGTGCGGCTACTGCATACCCGGCTTCATCATGGCGGTGGTGGGATTCCTCAACAATGAGCCGCAGCCTACGGGTGTCCAGATCCGCGAGGCGCTGGCCGAAAACATGTGCCGCTGCGGCACTTATGTGCGCATCCAGCGGGCGGTAGAACGCGCTGCTGAGAAGATGGCAGAAGGAAGCGAATGACCAGCTCTGGTCAGACCGCTAAAGAGGGCCTCGAGATCGTCGGACCCGTGATCGTGGGTCTCCCCGCGCCCCTGGGCGGCTACGCGACCACTGTGTACGGCAATACCCAGCCGCAAGCTGAGGCCGCCCGGTGGCTCCAGATCCGACCGGACAGCTCCGTCACAGCGTATGCGGGGAAGGTCGAATACGGTCAGGGAATACGGAGCGGCTTCGCCATGGAGGTTGCGGACGAGCTCCGCTTACCGTTGACGGAAGTGGAGGTAGTTCTTGGGGATACGGACGAGGTACCCTGGGACATGGGTACCTTCGGCAGCCAGTCTACGGGAATAGTAGGGCTGCAACTCCGGAAGGCGGCTGCGACGGCCCGTCAGG
>JAZGAL010000135.1:0-3713 GCA_036475815.1 Gemmatimonadota bacterium | reverse complement strand
GAGGCCGGAGGTGATTCGACTGACATGGCGGAGGCACGCGGAGTGGTGGAGGAGCTGTCACGCGCGATACGGGAAGGGCGCGATCTCGAGGAACTGGATCTGCCCTTGGGACTCAAAGAAATGGGCCGGAGCAAGTGGCTGCGGGAGCACATCGAGCACGACCCGCTGGCGACGTTGCAGAAAGTGGACGCCCCGGTCCTGATCCTGAACGGCGGCCAGGACGTGCAGGTAGCGCCGGAGCACGCTCATAGACTCGGTGCGGCGTTGGAGGAAGCGGGCCATCCGGACTACGAGGTGAAGATCTTCCCGGGGCTGAATCACCTGTTCGTCGTATCGAGGGGTGAGGGTACGGCGGAGTACGCGGATCCGAACGCTGAGGTCGACGGGCCATTCCTGAGCTACGTGGCCGACTGGCTGGCGGCGCACCTCGTGCCACGCTGACCCGCGATGCCCGGCGTGGACTAATTCCCGAAGCTGATCCCCAACGCACGCGCGGTGGCGACCACGTCGCCGTCTACGGGCACTTGCTTCTGTCGGTTCACCACCACCTCCAGCGGAATGATCCGGATATGCGGTGGGTCGAGCGCCACCATGCAACCGAATTCTCCGCGCTCGACGCACTGGGTTGCGGCCGCGCCGAAGCGCAGGGCGATGAGTCGGTCGTAAGAGTTGGGGGAGCCGCCCCGCTGCAGGTGGCGCAGCGCGATGGCGCGGGCCTCCTTTCCGGTCATGTCGGAGATCTGCTGCGCCAGCACCTCGGAAACGCCGCCGAAGCGCCGTTTTTCCGGGTCTTTGAATGAAGGCGCGCCACCGGCGGGGAGTGCGCCTTCCGCAGCTACGATGATGGTGAAGCGCCGGCCCGATCGCTCTCGCGCCATGACCTTCTCGCAGACCTTCTCGATCCGGTACGGGAGCTCGGGAATCAGGATGACGTCCGCGGTTCCGGCCACCCCGGAGAAGAGCGCGATCCAACCGGTATCGCGGCCCATCACCTCGACGACCATGACCCGCTCGTGGGCCTGGGCTGTCGAGTGGAGCCTGTCTATGGCGTCGGTGGCGACGTCCACGGCGGTGAGGAATCCGAAGGTCAGCGTGGTCCCCTCGATATCGTTGTCGATCGTCTTGGGCACACCTACAACGGGCAGCCCCTTCCTGGAGAGATCGTGGGCGATCTTCAGACTGCCATCACCTCCGATCGCGATCAGGGCATCGAAGCCGTGCTGGTGAAACGTTGCTATGACGTCGTCCGATCGGTCGACGGTCGTGATCGTGCCGTCGGGCTGTTCGAGTGGCCTGGCGAACGGGTTGCCGCGACTTGTCGTGCCGAGGATGGTGCCGCCGAGATGCGTGATGCCACGCACCGAGTCGCGCGTGAGCGGAACGATCTCGTCATCCCCCAGAAGCCCACAGTAGGCTCTGCGAATCCCGTAGACTTCCCAGCCGCGGTTGAGAGCCGAGAGGGTGACGGCACGAATGACGGCGTTGAGGCCGGGCGCGCCGCCGCCGCCTGTATTGATTGCGATCTTCCTGATGGCACCCATGCGGCGCCCCTGACGAATAGCGATTACTATTAAGCGGATGGTGGGCTCTCACTGTCGACGTAAGAATGACGAAGTGGCTGGCTGTCTTCAAGCGAAGTCATCGACGTCGGGCCGCGAGCGTCATACACGGGTGTTCCGGGCCGGGGTGGACAGCGGCCGAGCCGTGCGGCATTGTGTACGGGACCCGAATGCGCCAGTTCTGGGAATCTTCCTGACCTATATAATCGTGTCGAGGCGATGAGTCGCTAACGCCGGAGGTTTCCGTGGGAAAGATCAACGTGACACGCGTGATTCTCGGCGGGTTGCTGGCTGGCCTGGTCATCAACATCGGCGAATCGATCCTGAATCTCGTCATAGCCGGCGAGAGAATGGAGCTCGCATATAGGGAACTGGATCTGCAGCCACCCGGCGGCTCCACCATTGGCCTTTTCATCGTTCTGGGGTTCCTGTTCGGAATACTGGTCGTCTGGCTCTATGCGGCGATCCGACCGCGTTTCGGTGCCAGCGCCAAGACCGCGATCATGGCGGGGTTTTTCGTCTGGCTTTTCGCTTACCTCTGGCCGATACTCGGCGACGGCCTGATGGGACTGTTCGATGCGGATCTTCTCGTGTTCATCTCCGTGTGGGGGCTGTTCGAGGTCCTCGCAGCCACGCTTGCTGGTGCATGGCTGTACCGGGAAGATTGACAGGAAGGCGGAAGGCGGCGGACGCAGACGAGAGAAACGTCTATGTGGAGATGGACCCTCATCTATGACGGCCAGTGCGAGTTCTGCCAGCGGCAGGTACAGCTCGCCTTGCGATGGGATGCGAATCGGCGCATCGACGCGATTCCGTTGCAGATGGCGGACCTGGAGCGTTACGGCGTGAGCCGCGACGCGGCCGAGCAGGCGATGCACCTGGTGGGGCCATCGGGCACCGTCTGGCGTGGGGCTGCGGCGGCGCGCGAGCTACTTCGACTTCTTCCGCGCGCTCGGCCGCTGGCGTGGCTCTTCCGGTTGCCGGGCGCGATGCCCATCGCCGAGCGGGCCTATCGGTCGATCGCGAAGCGGCGGCACCGCTTCGGGTGCAACAGTGGGGTGTGCCGGCGCGGGAGGGCGGACTAGTGTTCCCCGGCTGTGGAGTCTCTCGATGTTCCGACGGCTGATCCTTCTCTTCATCATTATTCCGATCGCGGAGCTCGCGCTGCTGATTCAGCTGGGCCGCTGGATCGGTCTTTGGCCGACGCTGGGGCTGATCGTCGTCACGGGAACGCTGGGAGCGGCTCTGGCCAGCCGGGAGGGACTGCGCGCCTGGCACGCGCTTCAGCTCGATTTGGCAGAGGGCCGAATTCCCGGCCGTCCGATCCTCGACGGGCTGTCGATCTTCGTGGGCGGTGCCTTGTTGCTCACGCCCGGCCTGATGACCGATCTGCTTGGGTTCGCGCTACTGGCGCGTCCCACACGGCGTTGGCTGCAGGACCGCGTGGTGAACCGCTTCGGGGGCGCGATGCTCAAACGTGGGCAGATCTACGTGCAGACTTCCGCGGGCTGGGGAGGTCGTAGAGACGAGTCGGAGGGCGCTCAGGCGGGGCGTCCATCCGGACGGGAGATCGAGCAGGGTGACGGGTCCTAGAGATCGACGCAGCGTGGGAACAGGAAGAGACCGTGCGGCGGCTTCCTAATAAGTATTTCCCGGAGTGGGGAACGATACCTCTGCGGCTGGCCCTCGGCGCCGTATTCGTGGCGCATGGGTGGGCCAAGCTCAACGGGCCGCTGGGCACGCCCGAAGGGTTCAACATCGAATCCTGGGGCTGGTCGTACCCGGTATTTTGGGCCTGGGTCGTGGCCATTGTGGAGACGTTTGGGGGACTGCTCATCGTGGTAGGCCTGTTCACGCGGATCGCCGCCTTCCTCATCGTTTGCGTCATGGTCGTTGCCATTCAAAAGGTGAAGCTGTCCCGCGGCTTCATCGGCGGCTTCGAGTACGAGCTCGCGCTCCTGATGATCGCCGCCTCTCTGGTGGTGACGGGGGCCGGGCGGTTCTCGGTGGATCGCGATGTGCTCGGATGGGGAGCACCGCCGAAGCGAAGTCACGTGGGAGAGACGCCCTATGATTGATATCACCCGGCCGCTGGGCGTTGCCACGGCGGCATGGCCGGGTGACACTCCGCTGCAGATCGACTGGGTACTGCAC
>JAZGAL010000134.1:0-3829 GCA_036475815.1 Gemmatimonadota bacterium | reverse complement strand
TGCTCGGCTAATTCGGCGCGTATTATCCTAGGAAGCAGTGTTGTAAGACCGATGTAGCAGTCTAGCACGGCCGCTTCGTCGCCCAGTTCTTGCGCCAAGCTTAGCGCCTCCGTAAGAAGATCCTCAGCGACATCCAACCGGCCCTTGTACCGCTCGTAAATGCCGAGGCTTCTCGCCGTTCTCCATCGAACCTCGGCTTGGCTGGTGCGGCTATGAAGCTCCCGGATTATGCCGATCGTCTCCTCGGCCAGTTCGGGATTAAACGAGCGGGCAGCAGCCCAGAACAACTTACCCAATATGTTCGCCTCCAGTTCGGGCGCATCCAAGCCGCTCCCCTTTAGCTCGACATAGAAGGCCTTCAGGGCCTGTCCCGACTCCGCCACTTTGATTGCTGACGAGTACACGTCCACGAACAGCACATCTCGGCGGGCCTCGAATACCTCCAGCAGCGAGTGGCCGCCGCAACGGACATGTTCCAGGCGCCCCTCGAGCAAGGGTCGCGCCTTGGTGTAGTCGCGCATGTGCAGGTAGAGCTTCCCCAGCCGCCCGACCAGGTTCATGCGTGTGGATTCGTTGGGAGCGTGTCGGATCGCCAAAGCCAGCAGGTCGGCCGCTTCCTCTAGAGCAAAGACGCCCTCCGCTTTCTGCGCCCCGCGCAGGGCGTACGCGTGTGCGCCGCGACCGCCACCGCTGGCCGACAGGTGCCCCGCGATCTCACCGTCGCTGCCGTCCGTCTTGATGAGTGCACGGGCGGACCGGAGGTGCAGGGCGCTGTGCAGGGCGGCAGGAACCCGCGACCACGCCACCTCGCGGATCAGGTCGTGCCGGAAACGGATGATGCCATCTTCCACGCTCAGCGTGCGCGCACGGCTGAGCTCGCGCAGGATCCCTTCCAGCTCCAGCGGTGCGAGTCCCACGGCCGCGAGCAGCGCTTCATAGCTGAAACGTGTCCCCAGGCAAGCCGCCTGCTGCACGACCGCTACCGATCGCTCAGCAAGATGCGAGAATCGCTTCTCGAGTAGTGCACGGATGCTCTCGGGCACCGCCGGTCGCGCAGACTCGGTGGCTTCTCCCTCCCCGTCCTCTGTGAGACTCCGGGCCAGCTCGATCGCGAAGAAGGGGTTCCCCCCGCTCATCTCCCGGACCGACGTCAGGGCGCAGGAGTCCGAGTCCCTTCCCATGATCGTTGAGACAAGGTCCGAGCCTGCCGAGCGATCGAGCCCTTCGACGTGGATGGTGCGGACCCCACCGTTCTCTCCCGACAGCCAACCGGTGGCTGTGGCACCCTCTCCCGCCTCCAGGTCCTCCGGCCGATGGGCCGTGAGCAGGTACAGACCGTTGCTCACTCGCCGGTGCAGGTAATGCAGGAGCGCGAGCGACGAGTCATCGGCCCAGTGCAGGTCGTCCACGAACAACAGTACGGGCCGGGTCTCGCAGGCCGACCTCAGGACACGGGCAATTCCTTCGTATAGACGGCGGCGGCTGCCCTCCGCGTCGAGCACCGCCGGCTCCGGCAGATCACCGTATTTTTCGCAGACCTCCGGTACGATCCGCGCCAGCTCGGCAAGCCACAGCGGGTTCACCTCGCTCAGGTCGATCGACTCGATCCCCTGCCTCAGCGCCTCGGCCACCGGACCGTAGGGCAGGGTCTGCTCTGCTTCGTAGCAACAGCCCCGCAGTATCGTCACGTCATTCAGCACCAGGCTGTTGATGAACTCATCCGCCAGCCTCGTCTTGCCGATTCCCGCGGCGCCCACCAACGCGACCGTCCGGGTCTCCCCCGTGATCAACCGGTCCCACTCTTCCGAGAGCGCGGTCAGCTCAGGCTTCCGCCCCACGAAGGGTGGGTCGTGCAGCAGCGTCGTCTGGGACTCGCGCAGCAGCCGGTGGGTACTCCAGCCTCCCCGTACCGGCCGCTGCCGAATCCGCTCCGCGAGCGCTTCCGTTTCCTGCGACGGACGCGCCTGCAGGTCGGCGGCGAGCACGCGCTTCAGCTCCTCGTAGCGATCGAACGCCGCGGTACGGTCCCCCTGCATCCACAGCGCCCGCATCAGCTCGCTGTACGCTGCTTCGTCGAACGGATCGAGATCGACCAGCCGTTGAGCCTGCTGGCTCACCTCCACCCAATCGCAGCGATCGCGCGCCGCCTTGGTGGCCTGGCGTAGCGCGTCGCGCGCCATCGCGCTTACGCGGGCGTGCTCCCGTCCCGCCCATTCCTCGAACCCCTGGGCTCCACGAATTCGGAATCCCTCGAGGAAATCGCCCCGGTAGATGCTGGCTGCCGCCGCGGCGTCACCCGACCGCAGACACCGCTCCAGCTCGAGGGCATCGACGTAAAGGCCGTCGGGTCTCAGCTGCAGGTCTTCACCTTCTATCTGCACGGCGCCATTCAGCAGCCGTCGCACGGCGTACAGCGCCTGTGAGAGCGAGTGCCGGGCTTTCGACTCGTCGCTGTCGCTCCACAGCAGACCCGCAAGCCGCTCTCGGCGATGCGCGCGGTCGGTGTTCAGCGCGAGATAGACGAGCAGAGCGAAGTGCTTGCACGAGCGAAAGTGGATCAGCTGCCCGGTCGGGTTGCGAAGTGTGGCTTCGCCCAGGCAACGCAGCTGGTACATGGTGCCACTCCTGATAGACGGCGAGGGCCTCGAGTTCCAGTTTCGACTACCATCAATACGCGCCTGCGTCATCAGAACGTCATCCCGCATAACGTCGTGATGGAGCGAACGCCGGAATCGCAAGAGCCACAGGGGCATCGGTGACTCGCCCGATGCAAACACGCGGCAAGCAAGCATACTGAGCAGTGAGCGGCGGCCGCGCAAGCCGACCCAAAGCGGAACCCGGACTTGTCCATCGCCGCTCGTAGCGGTTATAATACGCAAGACCTCCCACAGGGCCGGACCGCGGCAGCGGTTGGCGTACACCCCTGTCGACAGGTCTTATGACGTCTGGGCTTCACCTAAGCGTGCCACCCGCATGGCCTTATGGGGCCGGGTGGGTGTCTTTTCCCGCTGGCTCCTCCCCCGCCGCCTACCATTGGAGGCGCTGCTGATGATCGACCCGCGACTACCCACGGGCCCCGATCTGGCACTCGAGGCCCAGGGTTTCCCCCTGCGGGTGCTGGTGATTGGAGCGAGCTCCCTTACGCCGGGATTGCTGCAAGAGGTCGGTGAGGTCACCGGGCTCGGCGTCGAGGCGGCCCGGGATCCGCGGGAAGCACTCCGGCGGTTACGCGAGCAGTTCTACGATGTCGTCGTCGTCGATCTGCCCTACCCGCAGATGACGGCGGAAGAGCTCTTCATGGCCATCGTCGACGTGGATCCGGAACAGGCCAGCCGCGTGGTCTTCCTCGCCAACGACCTGAGCGACCCGGCGACCCGGAGATTCCTGACCGAGGCCGGACGCCCCTTCCTCACCCAGCCGGTCGATCAACATCAGGTCTACGACCTGGTCATGCGCGTGGGGCTGGGAGAAAGCGGCTGACCCCCACCCTTGCACGAACGACCTTCAGGTCTGCTGCTCGATCTCGACACCGCCGCTGGCAGCGGCCGCCTGGCTCCGCGGGCGCGGGATCGGCCGGGTATTCCTCTGCCTGCCGGAGCACACGTACGTCGAGTTCCCCGACTTCACTATAGATGATGAGCAGCCCCAAGCGGTGGTGGTGGGCGACCTGGGCCGGGGCTGGACCTACGAGGTCTTGAACCAGGCCTTCAACCGGCTGCTCGACGGCGCCGAGTTCCTCGCCCTTCACCGCAACCGCTACTGGAAGACCGGCGGCGGCCTCGCCGTGGATGCGGGCGCCTTCGTCGCGGCGCTCGAGTATGCCAGCGGC
>JAZGAL010000133.1:0-4081 GCA_036475815.1 Gemmatimonadota bacterium | reverse complement strand
GATGACGCTCATGTCTTCCTGCGCGGAACGCTCCAAGCGGTCAAGCCGGATGCCGACCTGGAACTGGGTGTCGTCCTGACACCCGGCGGCGGCACGCTCACGGTCGCCATCGCCGCGCTGGACCTCTTCTCCGACTTCAACTACCAGGTCCTGGAGGTCAACCCGAGCATCGCCGACTCGGCGCTCGATTACACGTCGCACCCGTTCACGCTGCGCGCGGCCCTCGACATGCCGATCGGCGGCCATTTCCGCACCGAAGCTTATGCCCTGTTTCTCACCCCCACCCGCCTGGCAGTCGAATCGCAGACTCGCCCCGGAGAGGGCTTCGTCCAGGACGAGCGCTATGCCTACGCAGGCGGCCTGGTCGAATGGGAGCCCTCAACGCGGACGGCACTCGGTCTTATAGCCACATGGGTACGCGCGAGCCTCGGCCGCGAGCCACTTTCCAACGGACAGCCGGAGGACGACTTCGAGCTGACGGAAGAGACGTGGCGAGTCGGGTTCTACGCCATCCACAACTTTCCCAATCGGTTCGCTCTGGAGGCGTGGCTCGGCCGGGTCTGGAGAATGGAGGACCGGCTGCGGCCGGACACCGCGACGGCTCCGGACACCAACTACGAAGATCGCACGTGGGCCGGACGTAACAGCTTCATCTACCAAACGCCCCGCGGGTTCCGCGCGGAGCTCGGTCTGGACTTCACAGCACGCGAAACCAGCGGTTCAACTCCTGTCCCGACCCTGTCCCCGCTGGGACGCAACAACTTCCGACTCCGCGCGGACTTCGGCTGGCACTTCGGTCAGCGCGCGTTCTTCCTTCTCGGCGCCAACCTGGATCTGGACGGCGGCAGTTTCGATGGGGCCCATGGGCGGTTCACGCTCAATTGGTGAGTCCATGGCGACTCACACACAGCTCAGATAGCGGTGCACGTACATGACCGCCATCGATCCCTCGCCCACCGCCGAGGCGACCCTCTTGACCGAGCCCTGGCGAACGTCGCCCGCCACGAAGACCCCCGGCAGGCTGGTCTCGAGCAGGAAGGGGATGCGATCGAGCTGCTTGTGTGCCGCCGCCGCGCCGTTCTTGAGCGCATCCGGCCCCGAGAGGATGAAGCCGTGCTTGTCGCGCGCCACCATGTCGCCCAGCCAATCGGTGTGCGGCACGGCGCCGATGAAGATGAAGAGCGCGGCCGCCTCTACGGTCTCCGCGGTCTGACCGCCGTCGCGGGCGAGCACGAGCTTCTCGAGTCGTTCCGAGCCCACAGCCTCCCGTACCTCCATCTTCGTCCACACCCGTATGTTGTCCGTAGCGCCGACCTGATCGATCAGGTATTGAGACATGGTGGCGGAGAGCGACTCGCCGCGGACGAGCAGGGTGACGTTCTCGGCGAACCTGGAGAAATACATCGCGGCCTGCCCCGCCGAGTTCGCGCCGCCGACGATGTAGACGTCCTCACCTCGCACCGATTCGCCTTCGGTCATGGCGGCGCCGTAGTAGACGCCGGCTCCGGTGAGCTCCTCGATCCCCTTGGCCTGAAGCCGGCGATAGGAGACGCCTGTCGCGATGATCAGCGCCCGGCAATTCAGCTCGTTGCCATCCCCCAGCTTCACCATCCTGGACGGTCCGTGCGCAGTGAGCCCTACGACCTGTTGCGCCGTCAGGATCTCGACGCCGAATCGCTTGGCCTGGGTCACCGCTCTCCGCGCCAGCTCGCTCCCCGACACACCTTTCGGGAAGCCGAGGTAGTTCTCGATGCGTGAGCTCATGCCCGCCTGGCCTCCGGGGGCCTGCCGTTCAACGACGAGGGTTCGCAGACCCTCCGAGGCACCGTATACCGCCGCGGCCAGGCCCGCCGGACCGGCTCCGACGACGATGAGATCGTAGAAGGGCATGTCGGCGATGGTCTGAAGTCCGACCCGCTCGGCGATCTCGCGGTTCTCGGGCTTCTGAAGGATGGACCCGTCTGGAAAGAACAGGCACGGCAGTTCGAGCTTCGTCACCCCCGATACCTCAATGAGTCGTCTGGCCTCTCCGCTCACCTCGGGGTCGAGCCACAGGTAGGGGATGTGATTGCGTGCGAGAAACTCCTTCACCCGATGAGAGGCTGGAGCCCACTGGCTGCCGACTACGCGGATCCCCTCGGATGGAGGGCGGTAGCCCGATCGCCAGTCGTCCAGCAGGTCGGCGAGTACCGGGTAGAGCTTCTCTTCCGGAGGGTCCCACGGTTTGAGGAGGTAGTAGTCGATCTGCACTTCGTTGATGGCCCTGATGGCGGCGTCCGTGTCCGCGTAGGCGGTAAGGAGCACTCGTTTCGCTTCCGGATACAGCCCGACCGCTCTCTCGAGGAACTCGACGCCCGTCATTCCGGGCATCCGCTGGTCGACGAGGAAGAGCGCCGACGGCTCGCCCCGCCGCTTCAGCTCCTCCAGTAGCTGCAACGCCGCCGCGCCTGAATCGGCACGCGTCACCCGGTACTCGGACCCGTATTCGCTCCTGACGTCGCGCTCGACGGCCCGCAACACATCGGCGTCGTCGTCCAGTGTCAGGATAACTGGTTTAGCCATCGTTCACTCCTCACGGTTTTTTGAGGCACCCAACCTCGGCCCGGCGTCCACTCATACCCACAACGCCGCGATTCGCGCTTTCGGCATCCGCTGTAGTACGCAACCGGCTCTTCCTGGCTTCAGGCTTCCACACTGCACCCGCTCTCCACCGGTATGTGAACCCGGAAGACTGTCGCGCCGGGCCGGGAGCTGAAATCGATTTGCCCGCCGCACCGCGCCGTGACGATCCGGCGAACTACGTCCAGTCCGAGGCCCATCCCCTCCCCCACGTCCTTCGTGGTGAAGAAGGGGTCGAAGATGCGGGGCTGTATCTCTTCGGGTATTCCCGGCCCCTCATCGGCGATCTCGACCGTCAGGTGATCGCCCTCTCGATAGGTCCGGATGGTGATCGTGCCCTTTTCACCCATGGCGCCGATGGCGTTGTCGATCAGGTTCGTCCACACCTGGTTGAGCTCGCTGGCCTGGACCTGAACCTGCGGGAGATCTCGATCGTAGTGGCGCACGACTTCGATGCCTCGCTTCAGCTTGTGCCCCAGAATCGTGATCGTGTCTTCGATCCCCGCGTGGACATCGACGTATTGCAACGGGGCTTGATCCATGTACGAGTAGGACTTCACCACGTTCACCAGGTCCGAGATGCTCCGCGTGCTCCGGGCCACGGCCCCGGCGAGCTCATGGGCCGTGATCGCCCGGCACAGCCAGAGGATCACCGCTGCGAGGGGACCCGCGGGCAGCGCGGCGGCGATCGCATCCAGGTCCACACTCTCGACACCGGCCGCTACCAGCGTCGGTGCCATCGCCCAGCCATCGGCGACGCCGCGTTCGTCGAGCCAATTCAGCAGTTCCTCCTCGCGGTCGCTCGCCTCCAGGGGTGAGAGACCGAGCGGCCCGGCGGCACGCTGTCGGAACTCGCGGGCCCAGTCGGTGAGCGAGTCCCAGCGGTCGGGCTCGATACCCGCCCGTACCAGTTCGATGGTCGCCGAACCTAGCTCGTCGATCGCTTCCCCCAGCTGGCCGGAAGCCCGCCCGGCGGCCGCCGCCGGATTGTTGAGCTCGTGAGCCAGACCCGCAGAGAGCTTCCCGAGCGCCGCCATCTTCTCGGTCTGCCGCAGCTCCTCCTCCACGCGACGCCGTTCGCTGATGTCCACGAAGGTGACCACGCAACCCACCAGCTTGCCGTCGTGCTCCACCGGGTACGACCAGTACTCGGCCGGGAAGGGAGCGCCGTTCGAGCAGAACATCACCTCATCGTCCACGTGCGTCCCCTCGTGCTCGCGAAACGCCTGGTAGATGCGGCACTCCTCGACCGGGTACGGATCTCCGTTCGGGCGCGTGTGGTGCACCAGCTCATGCATCTGCTTTCCAAGGAGCTCATCAACGCTCTCGTAGCCGAGCAGCCTCGCACACGCCGGGTTCGCGAACGTGCAGTTCCCGTCGAGATCGACCCCGTAGATCCCCTCGCCCGTCGAGTTCAGCAGTAGCCGAACCAGCTCGTCGGCCCGCCGCAGCTCCTCCTCGG
>JAZGAL010000132.1:0-97938 GCA_036475815.1 Gemmatimonadota bacterium | reverse complement strand
TGACCTAGAGGCCGAACAGCGCTCCCACTATGACGTTGAATATGCTGAGCAGCAAGCTGCCGAGAAGCGCGGGGCCGAACCCCTTCACGCGAACACCCGGAACCATCGCCGCGGCCAGCCAGAGCATCACCGCGTTGATGACCAACAAGAACAGGCCGAAGGTCAACACGGTGAGCGGGATCGTAAGAAAGACCATCACTGGGCGCACGAACGCGTTGACCAGACCCAGCACGATGGCCACCAGGAAGGCGGAGCCAAAGTTATCGACGTCTACGCCACGTACTATCTTGGCGACGAGCAACACGATCAGGGCAGTGATGACGAGGTGGACAAGAAATGCGATCATGGGGAACCTCCGCTTTTCATCGAATGCGAGCCACCCGAGTGCTCTAGCGCTTGACACTCGGATATACGAAGCTTCTCCACAGCAGGTTTCGGAGATGCTGTGAGCTCCCGGGCCTCGAGTCACCCCAAAATGGGGCTGCATGGGGTAGCAGGGCCAGGGATCGCGGAGACGGCAGGACCCGGCAGATGGAGGATGGAATGGCGCTATTCGCATCGCTGCTGGAGGAGACGCTCGAGGCCTGGTCCGGCGTCCGACAGGGTCTCATCGCTGAGCTGGAGAATATTCCCGAGGATCGCCTCGACTTCCGGCCCACGCCCGAGACGCGGAGCGTGGCGGAGCTGATCCAGCATATCCTCGAAGTCGCGCTCATGATGACCGGCGAGCTGACTCGCCCGGACACCGACTTCCGTCGCGCCCCCTGGCCGGAGCTGCTCGAGCTCTACGCCTCCCCGGTGAGGGAAGCGAAGAGCAGGGCGACCCTGCTGGCTCTGCTCGAGTCGTCGCTGGCGGACGCCGAGGAGAAGTTCCGCGCGGCCGGCGAGCTGGCGATGCTGCAACTCATCACCCGTTTCGATGGTGAGCAGGGGACCAGGCTGGCATGGTTGAACCACGGTATCGCGCAGGAGATGTACCACCGTGGCCAGCTCGTGCTCTATGAACGCCTGATGGGAATCGAGCCGGCTCTGACCCGACGGATCCGGCAATCGGTCTAGTGCCCTGACGGCCGGAGGGCACTCGGCGCGGTAAGTCCTGGTGAGCTGGATCGATATTCACCGTTCATCTTTGGGAGGTCTCGGTGTTGAAGCTTAGAGTCACCCTGTTGAGTCTGGTCCTCGTGCTCTGCACGCAGCCGTCGCGGCTCCACTCTCAGACGAGCGGCGACACGGACGATGTCAGCCGCCTGATCGCCGCCATGCTCAGCGATACGCCGCTGATCGACGACCTGGAAACGCTCACCGACCAGATCGGAGGACGTGCGACGGGGTCCGAGCCCAACCTGCGAGCGGTCGAGTGGGCGCTGCAGCGCTTCCGGGAAGCGGGTGTCCCGGCGCAGAAGGAGGGCTTCACCATGCCGGCCCTCTGGCTGGAGCGCTCGGCGAGCGCCACGGTGACCGGCGCGGGTGTGAGCTTGTCTCCGCGGGTCGCCGCGATGCCCTGGTCGACAGCGACTCCGGCAAGCGGTGTCACACATCCTCTCGTGGATGCGGGCTCGGGCAGCGGGGCGGATTTCGACCGGCTCGGCCGTCAAGTCGTGGACGCGTTTCTGCTGGTGGAGACGCCGCTGTTGACCGACATCGAAGGGCTGTTCGTGGAATACATCGAGGCCGCCGATATCGAGGGACGGGCCTTTGCGGCCGGCGCGGCCGGCGTTGTGTACATGGCATCGCGCCCGAGCAACACGCTGTATCGCCATAACGTGTCGGTCGGTCCCGATAACACTCGCCCGATGCTGATCATGGAACGCGACGCCGCGCTCCGCGCTCTGCGCCTGCTGCGGCGCGGCATACCGCTGACGCTCAGCGTGACGCTGGACATCGAGACTGGCCCGCCCTACGAGAGCTATAACGTGATCGGGGAGATCCGCGGCTCCACCAGGCCGGAAGAGATCGTGATCATGGGGGCGCACCTGGATTCCTGGGATCTGGGCACCGGCGCGCTGGACAACGGCGCGAACGTTGCCATGATGATCGACATCGCGCGCCAGATGCATCGCCTGGGCATTCAACCCGCCCGGACCATCCGCTTCGCGCTCTGGAACGGCGAGGAGGAAGGGTTGATTGGCTCGTTCGGCTACACGCAATCGCACGCCGCGGAGCTGGACGATCATGTCGTGGCCGGCTCCGTGGACATAGGCTGCGGCCGCATCACCGGTTTTTTCACCAACGGGCGCGGGGAAATCATTCCCACGCTCGACAGGGCACTCGAGCCGGTGGAGGGGCTTGGCCCGTTCGAGCACATCAACGCGCCCATCGTCGGCACGGACAACTTCGATTTCATGTTGGAGGGGGTGGCCAACCTGGTGGCGAACCATGAGCCGGCCACCTATGGCCCTAACTACCACGCGCGGAGCGATCAGTTTCACCAGTGCGATCCGCGGCAACTTCGCCTGAACGCCGCGATCGTCGCCGCCGTCGTCTACGGTTTCGCCCAGCAGGAGGTGGCCTGGTCGCGGCAGACGCGAGCCGAGATCGAACAGCTCATGGCCGGGTCTGATCTCGAGCAGCAGATGCGCACTTTCGGTCTCTGGGAAGCGTGGGCCGATGGCCGTCGTGGTCGGGCCAAATAGGCGGCACGGCTCCCAGATGAGGAGATGAGTCGAGCGGATAGATGAACGAAGATCACCTGAAGCTGACGGTAGCCGAGAAGCTGCTCCTCGAGCGGAGCGCCGATCAGGCTTTGACTCGCCGTAGGGTGCGCCTCGTTGTAGGAAGCGCCGTCTTGCTGGTGGCTGCGCTGGTGGTTCTCTCTCCTCTGGCTCAGTCGTGGGAATTCCTGCTCTTTTTTGCCGTCGCGTACATTCTGGTGACGGCCTGGGAGCGGGTCGCCTACGCCAGGACCATCCTCGCCTACAAGAGCCTCATTCAGAAGCTGTCGCGCCGGGTCGAGGAGCTCGAGCGAGGTGGCTGGGACGTCGCGCGCCCATCTTGACACATCACCCGGGGCCCGGATAGGTTAGGGTCCCTCACGGTGAAAGAGTGCTGGGGTTCGATCGCTGGGCAACATGGTCCCACGGGTTGGGGAACTGCCGCCGAGAGCGGCGCGTTGGCGGGGGTGTAGTGGGCTTCCAGACCGCAGGGCGGCAGCAAGAAGATGAAAGAACGTAAGTTATCCAACCAACATAGCCCCGAGGATAAAAGCCCTGAGCGGGCCCCGGGCGACGCTGCGGCGCTCGCGGCGGACCAGCCGCGAAGGGGTGCCAGGGCGTGGCTGTTCGGCGCCTACGCCTTCCTGTTCGTATGGGGAGTAGCCTATCTGGTCCTGTTATTCACTAACCGTCTCCCCATCTGATTCCGCGTTCATGTTCAATATGGTCTCTCAGGAGGGATCTTGAGCGAAGTTCTGGTCATCGTGGCTGTGGTCGCGGTGATTGCGATCGCCGCCTTTTTCATCGTACGTGGCCGGAAGCGAAGTTCGGCCGAGGCCACTGACCGTCCGGCCGCCTTAGCTCAGCCGCCGTCCCAGCCGGCTTACGTCGGTGAAGAGAAGGGGAAGGTCGAGGCCATGCCACCAGCGCCCCCCGAGCCGGCAGCTGAGGTCGCAGCGCCTCAGCGCGAGGCCGCAACGCCTGCCGCGGAGCCGAGCGTGGCCGGGCCGGAGCCCATCGATGAAGGGGAAGGGGCCAAGGCGGCCGAGCCGGCGCTGAAGGCGGTCCCGTCCGACGAGGAACTGCGTTCGCGTGTGCAGACGCAACTGGAGGACTCCGAGCGGATACTGGGCGAGCTCCGCCAGGTGGTCTCACACGGTGACGGGGTGGCGGAGCCGGTGCCCCAGGGCACTCTGGACATCATGGAGGAAGGGCTTCAGGAAGTCCGGGTTCTGGCGAAGAGAAAGGACTGGAGCCAGGCCAAGGACAAGGGTGATGCTCTTCATGCTCAACTATCGCTCAGGCTGCGAAGCGCCCGCCGCGAGAAAGCTTCCTGATCTAGCCAATCTCCCGCGCCGCACCGATATTTGCTGGAGGTCGGGCGGGCTGCACAGGTTGACGGCGGTCCTGCTCGCGGAGGAAACCCCCAGCCTTCCCAAGCCGGAGTGGGGTGATGATGCCGATACTATACCTATTGGTGGTTGTATTACTGGCGAAGATCGTATTGATCGACTCGCCGGTGGGGAAGGCTCTCGGTGACGCCGTGCGTAACCTCACGCCAACGCGAGCGCCGCAGGGTGCGGTATCGCACACCGAGCTCGAGAGTCTACGGCGCGACGTCGAGGAGCTTCGCGACCGAGTTGAACGGGTCGTGGAGGAGCAGGCATTCTTGACCCGCTTGCTGTCACAGCCCAAGAATCTCAGTCTCGGTCCGGGCGAGGTTGAAGATCAGGGCAACTGAACGAGAAACAGAGGCGGAGGCCGGGATGGTTACGCGCGAAGATGTAGAAGGCTACTTGGTCCGCATTGAGCTGCCCTTCCAGGAGCTGGAGGAAGGGCTGTGGGTGGTGGGCGACAGGCAGGAGGTGGCGCCGGTTTTCGTGAACTACGCGCCGCCGCTCCTGATCGTGCGCGTCGAGGTGATGGATGTGCCGGACGACGAGGAATTGCGAAACGGCCTATTCCGGGAACTCCTCGAGCTCAATTCGACGGATCTGGTGCACGGTGCCTACGGCTTGGACGGGAACGAGATCGTGCTGACCGACACGCTGCTGCTGGCGGATCTGGACTTCAGCGAGATCCAGGCTTCGCTGGAGAGCATTCTGCTGGCCCTGCGATCGCACTATGAGACGTTGTCACGTTACAAGACTCCTTAGAGAGAAGAGAATATGAGTATCTGGAGCAGGCTATCCACGATGGTTCGGTCGAACCTGAATGACCTCATCGCTCGGGCGGAGAACCCCGAGAAGATGCTGAACCAGATCATCGATGACATGCGATCGCAGCTGGCGCAGGCGAAGCAGGAAGTTGCTGTCGCCATTGCGGATGAGCGGAAACTGCGGCGGCAGGTTCAGGACGAGCGGGACCAGGGCGACGACTGGGAGCGTCGCGCCAAGCTCGCGCTTCGCGAGGGCCGGGACGATCTGGCCCGGCAGGCGCTGCTTCGCAGTCAGGAACATGCCGGTCACGCTGCCACTCTCGAGGAGCAGTGGCGGGCCCATGCCTCCGAGACCGAGAAGCTGAAGGATACGCTGCGGCAGTTGAGCAGCAAGATCGAGGAGGCGAAGCGCAAGCGCAATCTATTGATCGCGCGCCAGAAGCGGGCCGTCGCACAGAGGCGCATCCACGAGACGATGGCGGGGCTGTCCGACCGCAGCTCGTTCGAGGCATTCGATCGTATGGCGGAGCGGATCGAGGACGCGGAGGTCCGTGCCCTCGCCGCCGCGGAGGTCGATGAAGAGCTGGGCGGCGATGACCTGGAGCGGCAGTTCAAGCGTCTGGAAGGCGGCGACATCGACGTGGAGCGCAGGCTGGAGGCGCTGAAGGAGGAGATGGGTCTCCTGCCAGCCCCTGATGCGGGAGTCGAAGCGCAGGCGGGCGACGAAGTGCGTGAGGCGGAGATCATCGAGGAAGAGGAAGAGGAAGAGCCCGGGGAGGAAAAAGCTGGCTGATACGACGCAAGGTTTCGGCGCGCGCCAGGCTTACGGCGTACTGGCGACGACCGTATTCGTCGTACTTCTCCTGCTGTTCGTCAACAGCATCGCCGAGCTGTTGCTTCTTGCTTTCGTCGCCGCGCTCTTCGCCGTATACCTGAGCACGCTGATCGATTTCTTCTCGCGTCGGCTCGGGGTCGGTCGTGGGCTGGCGCTGGTCTTGGCCCTGCTGGCGACGGCACTCGCTGTCGGCTTCGTGGGACTACTCGTCGTCCCCCCCGTCATCGCTCAGTTCCAGGAACTCATCGGCGCTCTGCCAGGGCACGTGATTGCTATTGAGACCAAGCTCTCCGCCCTGGCTCAAGAGGACAATCTGCTGGGTCGCATCCTCCGTCCCATCGGCGAAGGCCGTGAGGGAAGTGCGGCGTATCTGGACCGGGTGTTCGAGCAGACCAGCGAATTCTTCGGTGATGTGGTGCCGTACGTGTTCTCCGGCATCGGCATTCTGATTCACGTGGTGTCCGTGCTGATCATGGGCATCTACCTGGCGGTGAAACCGTCTCTGTATCGTGAGGGCATCGTGGCGCTCACGCCGCCTCCATATCGGGAGCTGGCCCGGGACATCATGGACGATCTGGGGCACACGCTTCGCGCCTGGCTGGTGGGTCTCGGTATCGCGATGCTGGTGCTCGGTACGCTGACCTGGATTGGCCTGCTGTTGCTCGAAGTTCCCTATTCGCTCGCGTTCGGCGTCTTTACGGGGCTGGCGGTCATCGTCCCCTTCTTCGGCACCATCGCTTCGACGCTCCTGCCCGCGCTGTTCGTGATCGGAACGGCCGGTGTCACTAAGGCACTACTGGTGATTTTGCTGGGTGTGATTGTTCACGTGTTCGAGGCCAACGTCGTCGCCCCGATGGTCTTCGAGAAGAAGGTGGAACTTCCGCCTGTGTTGACCATCCTGTCTGTGTTGGTGATGGCGAAGCTGCTGGGCGCGGTGGGCCTGGTGGTCGCGGTGCCCGTGCTGGCCACGGCCATGGTTCTGGTTCGGCGCATCTTCGTGCACCGCGTTTTGGAGGGGAAGGGCTTCCACCGAATCGAGAAAGATGCCCCGGCCATCATCAGCCTTACCACTGGGGACGGTGTGCTGGTGCACCCTTCTGCTTCGGAAGTGAGCATTCCATCGCTGCTGGAAGGGTGATCGAACATCACCCGCCCGATGACCCCATCCCCGTAACCCGGTCAGCCCTGCCGGGTTGCCACTCGTTCGCCGCGCGCGAATCGCTGGAGTCGCCATGATAATTGGCATCGGTGTTGATGTGGTCGAAATCGAGCGGATCCGGACACTTCTGGAACGCCACGGCGACCGGGCGCGTCACAAGCTCTTCACCGCGCGTGAACTGGCCGACTGCGGCGTGCGCGCCGATCCCGCCGAGTGCCTCGCCGCTCGCTTTGCCGCCAAAGAGGCAGCGCTGAAGGCGTTGGGTACCGGCAAGGAGCCGGGTGTGCGTTGGACCGACCTGGAAGTGAGCCGCGCTGATTCCGGGTGCCCGGGGCTCAGCCTGGCTGGCGGGGCCCGAGAACGGGCGGATCGGCTAGGCGTGGGCCGCGCGTGGCTGAGCTTGAGCCACGAAGCCGGCCTTGCCTGCGCGATGGTGGTCCTGGAAGGAAGCTCTTCCTAGCCCCGCAGCATCTTCCCGCCATCCACGACGATCGTTTCGCCGGTGATGTAGTCGGAAGCGGTCAGGAAGAGCACAGCGCGGACGACATCTTCCGGCGTTCCCAGCTTCTTCAAGGCGGTCATTTCGGCGAGTTCTCGACGCTCCACTGCTGTCAGCTCGTCGGGCGGCAGGACGGGGCCCGGAGCCACGGCGTTGACCCTGATCTCGGGGGCGAGAGCTCGAGCCAGGACCCGGGTCATCATCACCAGCCCGGCCTTGGAGATGCAGTAGTGAGCGTAAGCGGGCCAGGGCTGGAACGAGGCCACATCCGCGATATTGACGATGGCGCCGGATCCTTCCCGCTTCATCAGCCGTGCGGCGTGCCGGCTACAGAAGAAAGCCCCGCGCAGGTTGACGTTCATCGTGTGATCCCAGTCCTGCGGCGAAATCTCCAAGACAGGCTTGCGCAAGAAAACTGCGGCGCTGTTGACCAGGATGTCCAGCCGTCCGAACGCTCTCTCCAGCTTGGCGAAGAGAGCGGAAATCTGTTCCGGGTCGGCCAGGTCGGCCTGGAACACCTCGGCTCGCCTGCCGAGCAGCCTGAGCTCGCGGGCGGCCTCCTCTGCCGGCTCCGGGGAGCTGTGGTGGTGGATGGCGACGTCGGCGCCGGCGTCGGCAAGACCGCGGGCGATCGCGCGTCCAAGCCGCCGGGCCGCGCCCGTAACCAGCACCACCCGTCCTTCGAGAGGCATCCGAATCGCACGCTCCAGTTGTGGGGGCCGTTTTCCGGGCGGCTCAAGTTAGCGGTGCCCTGATCAGGTGGCCAGACAAAGAGACCGGCGACAACGCGTATAGGTGGTGGCGGACTCGCGCCGGCCAGGCGGGCTTGACGTGCCTGTCGGCGGCGCGCATAATGGCGCACTACTCGCGAGGCGCGGCTCCCATGGGCGGGAGCCGTTTTTTGTTGAGGGCCTATCGGGGATAGAGCGATGAGAGGAATCCGCGGCGCGATTTGCGCGCATGCCAACACGAAGCGGGAAATCTACCGGGCCACGCAGTACCTGCTCTCGGAGATGGTCGGTCGCAACGGTGTTGAGACGGATGAGATCGTCGCCGCCTTCTTCACGATGACGCCCGATCTCGACGCCGACTTCCCAGCCTACGCCGCGCGCGATATGGGATGGACCGGCGTGCCTATGCTGGGTTCGCAGGAATCGCTGGTGCCGGGCGGCCCGGAACGCGCGATCCGTGTCCTGCTGTTGGTTTCGGGCGACGGCCCGGCTCAACCGGTCTACCTGGGACGCGCGGCGGCGATGCGGCCGGACCTTGCTCAGGCCGGCGATGCGGAGCAATGGAACGGTCCAGCTGAAGCATCGGCGTCCAGCTCGAGCGAGAGCGGGAGGCTGGGGCGATTGCTCGTCGTCGGCTTGGGCCTTATGGGCGGCTCGCTAGGCGTCGCGGCACGCGCCTCCGGCCTATTCACCGGTGTGTGCGGTTACGATCGCGATCGCGAGACAGGGGCGGTCGCGCTGCGTCGCGGGCTTGTCGACTCGGTGGCCGAGAGCCTGGAGACCGAGTTGGCGCGGGCCGACATGGTGGTGCTGGCTGTGCCGGTGTTACAGATCATCGATCTGCTCGGGCAAGTGGGCAAGCATCTGAGGGCCGGCGCGGTAGTGACCGATGTCGGGAGTACCAAGCGGCGGATTGTGGATGCCATGGCCTTGCTTCCCCGAGCGGTCCATGCCGTGGGAGGGCACCCGATGACCGGACGCACATCGTCCGGCGCATCCGCGGCGGCGGCGGATCTATTCCGTGGTGCGAAATGGGCTCTGGTGGAAACGCCCGCCACCGATGAGGAGGCGATCGGCAAGGTCGAGGCACTGGTACGTGGCATCGGCGCGCAGCCGGTTCGCATGAGTGCGGCGGCGCACGATGAGATGGTTGCCTTTACCAGTCATCTGCCGGCCGCCATGGCCATAGAGCTTGTGCGGCTGACGGCCGGGTTGGGCGGCCGCCTGGAAATCCCGGAGCTACTGGCCGGTCCCGGCTTCGCAAGCGCCAGCCGGCTGGCCGCCGGGGATCCGCTCATGACTGCGGAGATGCTCGCCTCCAACGCGGACAACCTGAACGCCGCGGTAGGTGAGCTGATTGAAAGTCTGCGTGATTTTGCGCGAACGGTCGTCGATCCGGTCTCACTGGCGGACCGTATCGCGGGCGCGCGGGCGCTCCGCGAGTCGCTGGTGGAGGAACCGGCCGGCTAGCGCGGTCGCCTCTGCACGGTTGTCGTCTCTGATATGTCCGGCGGAGCGGTCGGTTTGACACGAACCGACTTCGCTGGTATGCCCACGTTGATGTGGAAGGGGCGGACGTCACGCGTCGCAACCGCGCAGGCTCCCACCATCGAGCTTCTGCCGACGATCACGCCTGCGAGTACTGTGGCGTGGTAGGTGATGCGGACATCGTCCTCGAGGACCGTGGGCGCGAGGGTCACGTTTCTCTGGTCGACGATGGAGTGCGTATGGGAGTAGACGTTCGCGTAGTCGGAGATCGATACGCGGTCGCCGATCACGATTCCACCCCGGTCGTCAAGGAGAACGTGGCGGTGGACCACCACGTCATCGCCGACCTCCAGGTTATACCCGAACGAGAACTCCACGAAGTTGAAGCACTTGAAGTCGCGACCACATCGCTTGAAGATATGCGGTGCGAGCAGGCGCCTGAACGGCACGGCCAGGTGCACGTTGTGCCCCAGCGGCGACTTGTCGAACATCTGCCAGAGCCACAGCAAGGGTTTGACCCGCTCGTATCTTTCCTGATCGACCTCGGCGTAGTATTCAGGCTCAAGCGTGACGTTGCGGGGATCGAGGTTCATCACGGAGAGTTGCAGTGCCTCGGGCAATTCGTCGATCGCCCGCCCGCCGTATTCCGGATAGTAGATGTCGCGGAGGACCTCCAGGCAGAATTCGTTCCTGTCGAAATCCGGGCGTGCCAGCTCGCGTTCGATCCGTTCGAGCCAGGCCTGCTGGGCTTCCATGGCCGCAGTGGCCGGCCTCGGATCCCTGAGTGGTAGGAAAGCCATGGACCGCAAGTTAGCGCGACCCATGCCATCTGTTCAAGCGGGGCGGTCAGGCCGGGCCCACAGTGGCCGCCGTTAGCTGCCTGTCTGGCGCGCGCCGCCCGCCGCTCGATACTATTACATCATTATGTGGAGGGCAGCCGTTTAACGCGCCTCTCAGTTGGCGCCGGACCACTATCGTAGCCAATTGCGTCCAACACTCCGTAATGCACTGCTGGTGGCGGGAGCACTGCTCGCAGTTACCTTTGATGCCTGCCGCAGCGATAACCAGCAGGCCTCCGAGCCGGGGCAAAGCCATGCCGTCCCGGAGCCTGTCCGGGTTGGCTCCTTTGCGATAGACGAAGGAACGCTCTACCGGGTGGAAGGAGAGACGCTGCAGGTGCTGGCGGTTCTGCCGGGTGCGGGCACGGCGAAGGACACGCTGGACGAGTGCGCCGCTGCGATCCCGGAGCTGGGCGGCGCGCGCTTTCGAAACCTGACCCTGTCCCCCGACTCGACGTGGGCGGCCTGGGAGACAACGGGCCCGGGCGCCTGCATCGGGGTGGTGGGCCCGTCGCGGCCGGCGGTGCGGGTTCTGGGTAAATGGTTGGCGGCGCTCCCCGATACGGTGCTCTGGGCGCCCGCGGGTCGCTATCTGGCCGTGTGGCTGGTGCACCCGGGGCGGCGACGCAGTCTCTGGGTGTTCGATGCGGTTGAGGGCGGGCGGCTGGAGATGCCGTGGGAAGTGGATTGTACCTACGTTGAGGATTGCGACGTTGAGCGCGTGGTCTGGTTAGGCGGCACACTGCTCAACGTCGGGATTCGTCTTGGACCGGCGGAACATTCGGTCCCGTTCGAGGTGAACGTGGAGGCGACTCCGCTGGCCGGGACCGGAGAGGAGAGCTGAGGATGGCGGATTCGTTCCTGCGCCGGCGTGTTTGGCGCAAGCTGGAAACCCTGCCGGACGAAAAGCTGTATCAGGTGCTCGACTACATCGAGTTCCTCGAGGAGAAGTACGGCGAGGAGCAGGCGGGGCCGGACGGTATGCAGCGGTTCGCGGAGGGCATACAGGACAAGCTGCGCGCCCGGCGTGCGGCACCCTGGGCTTTGAAGGGCGTGATGGGTGCCCTGAGCGTGGTTGATCGTGCAGTGGGCACCGCGGCGAAGGCAGCCCGTGACCTGGCGGACGACCTGTCCGATCTGGGCCGGGGCGAGCCGAAGCAAGAGCCGCCGGAAGAGCCCGATGACCGGCCTACGAAGATCATTGTGGACTAGCGCCGTGGTAGCGGCGGGCGGAGTGAGGAAGCTTCTGGTGGGGATACCCCGCTACCTCAGGCTGCTGTTGAGGCTGATGGGCGATGCTCGCGTTTCGGGCGCAGATAAGGCGCTTCTGGCGGGGGCTGTGGCCTACACATTGATCCCTCTCGACTTGATCCCCGATGTCATACCGCTGGTCGGGCAGGTCGACGACCTGTTCTTCCTCGCCTTGGCGATCGATCGGCTGGTATTGCGTGCTGGTCCCAAGCTGGTCCTGGCGCACTGGGACGGCCCGGAAGACGCGTTGGAGTCGCTGTGCGGAAGCCTCGATGACCTCGCGCGCCGGCTCCCGAAGCCGGTGCGGCGAAAGCTGTTGCGGGAGGTGGACGGCCGTTGACACCTGGCTGAGGCGGGGCGTATCTTGCCCTATGGAGAGAGCAGAAGATGGAATACCGCCCGAGCGCGCGAATCCGGCAGCGGCTCGGGCGCTCGCTTTTTGTACCGGGCTCGGATGAGTATGAAGAGACGGAAGGAGTTTCCAGAGGCGCTGACGTTCGACGATGTTCTGCTCGTCCCACAGCACTCGACCGTTCACCCGCGGAACGTCGGCATCAGGACGAAGTTGACGCGCAACATCCCGCTGAATATTCCGCTGGTCGCCGCGGCGATGGATACGGTGACGGAAGCGGAGATGGCGATTGCGATGGCGCGGCAGGGCGGTATCGGGATCATCCACAAGAACATGCCCATCGAACAGCAGGCGGTTCAAGTGGATCGGGTCAAGCGCTCCGAGAGCGGCATGATCCTCGACCCGATCACCCTGAACCCCGATGCGTCGTTGCGGGATGCGCACAGGCTCATGCGGCAGTTTTCGATCAGTGGCGTGCCCATCGTCGAGGATAATGGCCGGCTGGTGGGCATCATCACCAACCGGGATCTGCAATTCGAGATGGATCTCGACCGACCGATCCGGAACGTGATGACGTGCGAAAATTTGATCACGGCTGCGGTGGGGACATCACTCGATGACGCGGAGCGAGTGCTGCACGAGCACAAGATCGAGAAGTTGCCGGTGGTGGATGACGGGGGTTATCTGAAAGGGCTGATCACGGTCAAGGACATCTTCAAGCGACGACTGTTTCCCGAAGCCGCGAAGGACGAGCACGGCCGTCTCGAGGTCGGGGCAGCGGTGGGGGCCGGCGCCGGGGACGTTGCTCGGGTGGGCGAACTGGTCGACGCCGGCGTGGACGTGGTTGTGATCGACAGCGCGCACGGGCATTCCGAAGGCGTGCTGGCGGCTGTCGGACGCTTGAAGGAGTCATTCCCCGATGTGGACGTGATCGCGGGCAACGTGGCAACCCGCGATGGCGCGCGCGCGCTGCTGGAGCGCGGTGCGGATGCCGTGAAGGTGGGTGTAGGCCCTGGCTCGATCTGTACCACCCGTGTCGTCACAGGCGTAGGAGTGCCGCAGTTGACCGCGATCATGGATGCTGTGGACGGCTGCAACGGGGAGGTGCCGGTGATCGCCGACGGTGGGATCCGGCATTCCGGCGATATCGTCAAGGCGATTGCCGCTGGTGCCAATGCCGTGATGATGGGCTCGACGCTCGCGGGCACGGAGGAGAGCCCGGGCGAGTCGTTTCTGCTAGAGGGGCGCCGCTTCAAGGTGATACGGGGGATGGGATCGCTGTCCGCCATGGAAGAGGGGTCAGCCGATCGCTACTTTCAGGACGGCGAGTTCGACGGACAGAAGCTGGTCCCGGAGGGCATCGAAGGCCGCGTTCCCTACAAGGGTCCCGTAGGCGATGTGCTCTACCAGCTCGTCGGGGGGCTACGCAGTGGGATGGGCTATTGCGGCGCCGATAGCGTCGACGAGCTGCGGAAGAACGCCCGCTTCGTGCGCATCACGGGGGGCGGCCTGCGAGAATCGCACCCTCACGACGTGACGATCACGCGTGAGGCGCCCAACTACAACTTGTAAGCGGGTGACCGGCGACATTGACAGATAGTCACGAGGGCTCTAACATGCGTTCGCCGGCTGACTGCTACGGTTCAGCAGGCCCCCCTTCGAGTGCAACGGGCCACGCTCAAGGCCGACCCCCGCCAGAGCTATCATGAGGACATCCTGGCAAGAGACTCGCCCGCGCGAACGTGTCAAGCTGGTCGAGGCCAATCTGGTGCACGGTGCCGACAACAGTGCAGTGTCCGAGGTCACTCTCGAATGGCGAGCCGTGGAGTATCGCGGCAAAGCCTCGGCCGTGGGGCGCGGCACTATCGAGCTGCGTGTCTGCGCCCAGGCGGCGCTCGATGCGCTGCACCAGCTGCTTTCCGGGCGCATGAGCTTCCGGCTCATCGGCGTCAAGTCGGTGAAGGCTTTCGACGATGCGGTGGCGATTGTAGCGCTGGGCGTCCATGACACTGAGATCAATGAGACTCGCCGCCTTATCGGCACCGCGATGGCATCGGAGGGCAGCCTGCCGACGGGAGTGGCCCGGGCAGTGCTCAACGCCACCAATCGATTGCTTGGGAACTTCCTCACGACTGGCGAATAATAAGGGTTTGAGCGTCAGCTTCTTGGCGCGATCCCCTCCCCCGACGACCAGGACACGAATGAGCGCGATTCTCTCGCCGTTTGAGCCACCGCGACGGACCCTTATGGGGCCGGGCCCTTCGAACGTCAGTCCGAGGGTTCTTCTGGCGATGGCGCAGCCGACGGTGGGCCATCTCGACCCGCGGTTCCTGGAGCTGATGGACGAGGTGGCCGCGCAACTGCGCGAGATCTTCGGCACCGGCAACCAGCTTACGATCCCGATCTCGGGCACCGGCTCCGCAGGTATGGAGACCGTGTTCGTCAACCTTCTCGAGCCGGGCGATTGCGCCATCATCGGGGTCAACGGCGTTTTCGGCGGGCGCATGGCGGACGTGGCGGGGCGGGCGGGCGCCCGAGTCCTGACCGTGGAAGCGCCGTGGGGCGAACCGCTGGACGTCGAGGCGCTGATCGAGACGCACAGGGCGAATCGGGAAGCCCGGCTCCTGGCCGTCGTTCATGCCGAGACGTCTACCGGCGTGCTGCAGCCGCTGGACGAGCTGGGCGACTATCTGCGCGGCACCGACACGCTGTTCCTGGTGGACACCGTCACTAGCCTGGGTGGCGTGCCGGTCAACGTCGACGAGCGTGGCGTGGATGTGGCGTACTCGGGGACCCAGAAGTGCTTGAGCATACCGCCGGGGCTGTCGCCCGTCACGCTCTCGGACAGGGCGCTGGAACGGATTCGGGCCAGAAAGACGAAAGTGCAGAGCTGGTACCTGGACCTCACGATGATCGGCTCCTATTGGGGCGGCGAGCGGGTCTATCATCACACGGCGCCGATCAACGCCATCTACGGGCTGTACGAGGGGCTGCGCGCCATTCTGGAAGAGGGGCTCGAGGCGCGCTACGAGCGCCACCGCCGGCTCGGTTGCCTGCTGCAGAGGGGCCTCACGGATCGCGGGCTGGAGCTACTGGTGCAGGGACCTTACCGACTGCCGCAACTGACTTCCGTGCGAGTGCCGGAAGGGGTCGATGACAAGGCGCTGAGGCGCTCGCTGTTGCAGCGTTTCGGGATCGAGATCGGCGGCGGGTTAGGGCCGCTGGCCGGTGCGGTCTGGCGAGTGGGTCTGATGGGAGAGACATGCCGGGAAGAGAATGTGGTGCTCTTCCTCAGCGCGCTGGATGAGCTCATGGAGGGCAGGTGATGAGGGAAGCGAGCTGGCTGATCGCTGTGATAACGGCGCTGGTTCTGGCCGCGGGCTGCGTCTCGAAGCACCCTGAGACCGATGCGCAGCCGGCGCCAGCAGCGAGTGAAGTCGGCGAGCCGGAAGTGGCGGTGACCACAGGCTTTCCGGATACTCTCGACGCCCTCTTCAACCAGGCCGCGGAAAGCACAACGGCCGCAACGGATGACGAGGTCGATTCAGAGATGCTCCAGATGTTCGGCGACAGTGGATTGTCGGGCATCGAGCCGGAGACACCGAGTTGGGACATCCCGATAACGATCAACGATGCGGTTGAGCGCTGGCTGGAGTACTTCCAGACGGACGGCCGAAGTAACTTTGCGATCTATCTGTCACGCGCGGGCAGGTACGAGTCGATGATGCGGGCGATCTTCCTCGATGCCGGCTTGCCGGCGGATCTCGTCTACATCTCGCTGATCGAGAGCGGGTTCAGCCCGCGGGCCTACAGCCGCGCTAGAGCCGTCGGACTCTGGCAGTTCATATCGAGCACGGGCCGGATTTACGACCTCCAGATCTCCTACTGGGTCGATGAGCGACGTGATCCGATTCTGGCGACCAAGGCAGCCGCTGCGCACCTGAAGGACCTGTACGATGAGTTCGGCTCGTGGTACCTGGCGGCAGCGGCGTATAACGGCGGCGCTAACAGGGTGCGGCGGTCAATCCGCCGCTCGGGCAGCGATGACTTCTGGACGCTCTCGAGGCGCCGCTACTTCCTTCGCGAGACTCGCAACTACGTGCCGAAGCTGATCGCGGCGGCTCTGATCGCGAAACAGTATGCCCATTACGGCTTCTTCGACATCAAGCATGCTGAACCGTTGGCATACGATGTCGTCCAGGTCCCTGACGCCACCAGCCTCGATGTGATCGCGGACGCGGCTGGCACTTCCGTCAGCACGCTCGTCGAGTTGAACCCTCAGATTCTTCGCGGGGTGACGCCGCCGGGCCAGCGTTATTCGCTGAGAGTGCCGCCGGGCACCGGTCACGTTTTCGCGCTCAACTATGCGAGAGTCCCCGCATCGCAGCGTGTCACCTGGGTGCAGCATGTCGTGAGGCGCGGCGACACGCTGAGCGAGATCGGTCGGGACTACGGCGTCAGCGTGTCCGCGATCCGCGCCGCCAACAAGCGAGTGAACCCGAGGCGCCTCAGCATTGGCCAGCGATTGATCATCCCGCGGGCGGGCAAGCTGCCGCGATACGCGTCAGCGCCCACGACCGTTCGGAGAAGCACCAAGCGGACCGTAGAGCCGCAGCGGCCGGATGGTCCCTACATCGCCTATCGAGTGCAGAGTGGGGACAGCCTCTGGGCAATTGCCAAGCATTACGACGTCACCGCCCGCGATCTCATGCGGTGGAACGGACTGTCCACCAGCCGGATTTATCCTGGAGACGAGGTCAGGATCTACGTTGAGTCCAGCCCCTGAAGAAGAGCGGGTCGGAAGCTCGAAGCCTCCGACCCGATGTATCAACAACTTCCCGGTCCACCCTCACTCTCCCAGCACTCTCCTGGCGTAGCCGTTCGCCGGATCGACCCCGGAAGTGAGTAGATCGCCGACCCGCGTCGGACCGCGGTTGTAGGCGAGTAGCGCCAGGCGCGTATCACCATTGTACTCCTCGAGCAGATAGCGGAAGTACCGGAAGCCCAGGTGCAGATTGGTCGCCGGGTCGAACAGGTCCCGGGTCGTCACGCTCGGGTCAAGCCAACGCGCTGTGCCGGGCCTGATCTGCGTGTAGCCGATAGCGCCTGCGGAGCTCACCGCCGAGCGCCGAAAACCGCTCTCTACCCGCACCAGGTTGAAGGCCAGCTCCGGGTTGACTCCTTCAGCCAGGGCGATGTCGTAGATCTGCATCGCCCGGTTGGCCGGGATACGAAACTCGCTCGAGTAACGGTGAACCTGCTCGAGACGCTCGACCTCGAGCGTTTTCAACTCCATCTCGCTTCGCAGGTCTCTCGTCTCGGCAGCCAGAAGCGACAACTCCCTTTGCAGCAGCTCGGTCGCCGGGTTGCTCGCCTCCGGCACACCCGTGACCGCGGCCACTCCCAGAGCGGCGGTGACCGCCAGCAGCGCCCAAATGGGAAGAGGCACATCCAGTAGCCTGGCATAGCTCAGCGGCCGCGGCAGCGAGACCGCTTGGCTTTGCCACGTCGGTGTATATCGTCGCATCACTGCTCTCCTATCGAATCCTTTCAAGATCGTCCCGCTTCGCCTCCATGTTTCGCCCTAGCAGCTCGTTCCAAGCCCAAGAACCCATGCGCCTTCGTCACAGTTCCTGTCTCCTTGGAAGCTGCCGGGCCGATGGCGGGGATTGAAGGATCGTAATAGACCCTACAATCTTCGGCCCACACCCTATCCCTGTCGCCCTCACGCCTAAGCGTTGGCGATTCGGCTTCGGCGGTTCTTCGGTCTTATTACGCTTCTCGCCGTTGCCAGGTTCCACTGCGGCCACCGCTCTTCTCGATCAGCTGGATGGATCCGATTTCCATTCTGCGGTCGAGACCCTTGCACATGTCGTACACGGTTAGCAGGGCGGCGCTGACAGCCACCAGCGCTTCCATCTCGGCACCGGTCCGACCGGTCAGGCCGGCCCGTGCCCGGACCCTCACACCCGGAAGGTGCTCGTCCAGCGTCAAAGATACGTCAATTACGTCGATTTGGAGAGAGTGACAAAGCGGGATCCAGTCGGCAGTGCGCTTTCCCGCGGTCACTCCGGCGATTTGTGCGACGGTGAGGACGTCACCCTTCTTGATAGAGTTCTGGCGGATCGACTCCAGCGTGGAAGCTTGCATTCGAATCGACCCCTCGGCGATCGCCGATCGCCGCGTGACGTCCTTTTCGCCGACGTCAACCATGCGGGCGGCTCCGTGCTCATCAACATGCGTGAGCTTCGACTTCTTACCGGTCATGTCGTCGGACTATCTCCCCCCAATGGTTACAACCGGCTACCTGGCATCAGAAAGGACCCGGGCTCGTCCCAGGTTGGCGACGATGAGCTGTGGGTTGACGTTGCGCTCGGCGAGCTGCTCGGCCTCATCCAGGGCTTCCAGGGCCAGGACGATCCGATCGAGCCCCGGCGGCCCGTCGCCCGTCAGCATCCTGACGGTCTGGGGGTCCACCGCTGCGCCGTCGGCGCCCGCCGAGATGGCCAGAAGGTCGCGCAGCAGCGCGCGGGTTTCGCCCAGGAGCTGCCCGAAGGCACCGCGGGCGCCGAAGGAGCGAAAGCTGTGGGCGACGGCCAGCCGGGAGTGCAAGCGGCCGTCCAGAAGAGCGCGCGCCAGGCTGACGGCGCTCTGCCGGACGTCCTCGCGGTCATCGGAGCGAAGTTCCAGCGCCCGACCGATGGATCCTCCGCTCATTCCGGCCAGCTTCAACGAATCATCGTCTTTCATGCCCAGCTCCGAGCGCAGGAACTCCGTGACCCGATCCGTGGCTAGGGGGCTCACCCTCACGGCCTGTACGCGTGAGCGAATGGTGGGCAGCAGGGCGCCGGGCACATCGCAAGTGAGAATCAGCGTGGTGTCGGCCGGCGGCTCTTCGAGTAGCTTCAGCAGGGCGTTGGCGGCCTCCGGATTCCCCAGTTGAGGTATCAGAGCTTCCGCGCCCCCGATGACCAGCACCTTGGCCGGTCCCATGGCGGGTGTTTTCTGGGCCAACCTGCGCATGATATGCACGGCGGCGATATAGATGCCGGTGGCCCCTTCTTCCTCATCGATGTAATACGGGTTCGCCCGCCGCTCCTCAAGCGCCGCGGCCCGCAGGTCCTCGAGCTTCTGCTGAAGCTGTTCGGCGCTGGAGACGCGCTTGGGGCGGGGCAGCGGGAAGAACCAGTGAATGTCCGGGTGCTCGAGCCGGCCGGCGAGGCGGCAGGCGTGGCACGCGCCGCAGGGTCGCGGCGAGTCGCCGCGGCAGTTCAGGGCAGCGGCGGTCCAGAGGGCGAGCCTCTGCTTACCGACGCCGTGAGGACCGTAGAAGAGCAAGGACTGCGGAAGGCGGCCCAGCTCCACCGCTCTGGACAGTCGCTCGCGTATCTCTTCGTGTCCGAAGATTGCAAGATAGCCGGGCTCAGCCACGCGCCCTCCGCAGCCAGGGGAGCGGATCGACGGCCCGGCTGTCGATGCGGATCTGGAACTCGAGATGCGAGCCCTCCGGCGTGCTCGATCCACCCACTCGCCCGATCGGCTGCTCGAGTATCACGGCCTCGCCTTCGCTGACCAGGATCTCCGATAAGTAGAGGTAGACGGAATAGTACCCAGCGCCGTGGCTCAAGATGACTGACGGGCCATATCCGAGGTAGGGCTGCGCGAAGAAGACCGTTCCGCCGGCAACCGCCTTGACCGGCGCTCCCTCCTTGGCAGCGATGCCGATCCCGTTCCTGAGGATGACGGTTCTGTCGTCGTTTCGCTGCCGGCCGAAGCCGTAGATGACCCGGCCCTCAACCGGCCAATCGAGCTTGCCCCGTTCCTCGGGGGTCAGCGTGCCACGGGTGGGCGCTGACGCTGCGAGGGCCTCAGCGGCCTCCCGTTCCCGCTCCAACCGGTCGATCAGGCTGTTGAGCTCGTTCTCGTCTCTCTCCAGCTCTTCCAGCCGGCGTTCCGTTGACACCTGTATGCCGCGAACGGCTCTCAGCCGTCGCGTCCGTTCCTGTTCCAGGAAATAGAGGTCCTGAATTTCGCGAACCTTCTCGTTACGAACCTCTCGAAGACCCTGTGCTTCGCGTCGAAGCTGCTCATACTGTTCCAGCAACTGGTCCTTGAGCTCCTGGATCTGGCGTACGAGGAGCCGGTCGTGAAGAGCGACCAGGTACAGGTACTGGTAGCGGTTTATCAGATCGGAAAAGTTCTCGGCGGCCAGTAAGACCTGGATTTCCAGCAGCGCGCCGCGCTTGTAGAGGTCGCGCGCGCGCCGCGCGAACAGGACCTTCTTCTCCACCAGTTCGTCTTGGGTCCGCAAGAGGTGGCCCGTTGTCTCGGCGATTTGCTGATCGCGGATCGTGAGGTTGTGGTCCATCTCGCGCAGCAGGGACTCCTGGTTTCGTGCCTGCAGGTCGAGATTGTCGAGCTCTGCGCGCACGTCGTGCACCTGCGCCGCCAATGTTTCCATCTCCAAGCGCAGGCGCCGTCTCTCCTGCCGGATCTGTTCGAGTCGATCTTTGCTCAGCTCGATCTGCTCTCCGAGCGGCTTGACCACCTCTTGGGCTGAAGCCGAAGCGACCCAGACGAATGCCGCCAGGGCCGGGGGCAGTAGGCGGCGACCGGCGGTCCTTCCAGCGCTACGCATACGACATCAGGTGTCTCTTGAGGGCGAATCCGCTGGCCAGCAAGCCGAGTATGCCGCCCGCCAGCGTGCCTGCCATAGCCCAGGTTGACGGCAGCCATTCCAAGTCGATCAGCGAGCCGTCCACTATCCGGTACGCGGCGTAGGTGAGGAGCAGGGCAAGCAAGCCTCCTGCCAGGCCGGTGACGAAGCCCTCGAGCAGAAACGGCCGGCGGATGAACCCGTCGGTGGCGCCCACGAGACGCATGACGGCAATCTCTTCGCGCCGGGCCATGACCGCCATGCGGACGGTAGTGCCGATGACGAGTATCGCGACCACGGCGAATGCGATGCCGAGGATGACGGCCACCGCGCCGCCGAGGCGGCGCAGCTGGTAAATCTTATTCACCCATTCGCGCCCGTATCGCACGTCCTCCACGAAGGGGTAGAGGCCGATGAGCTGGGCCACGTGTTCGACGGACTCGGGATCACGGAAATCCGGTCTCAGGCGGATCTCCACGGAAGCCGGCAACGGGTTCATCTCCAGGTCGGTGAACACGTCGCGGAACTCGTCGAGCTGCTGTATGGCATTCCGCATCGCCTCGAACTTCGAGACGTGAACGACACCCTCGACTTCGGGGAAGGAGCGAACGTCGCTCTGAAGAACCTCGAGCTGCGCGGCCGTTATGTCGTCCCGCAGATAGGCCACCACCTCCACGCGTCGTTCTATCGCCTGCAGAGTGACATCGACGTTGTACGCCACGATACCAAAGGTGCCCAACACGAAAAGGCTGAGACCGATGCTGGTAGCTGATAGAAGCGCGAGGACAGGCGCGCGGCGATACGCGGCGACCGCCTCCTGAATGCTACGATACGCCATCAGTGTCGCTCGAGTCGTAGACGACCGCCCCGTCGGAAAGCTCGATAACCCGGTACTTGGAGTGCCGTCGCACCATCTCCAGGTCGTGCGTCGCCAGTACGACCGCGGTACCTGCTGCGTTGATGTCGCGAGCCAGGTCGAAGATACCGCGTGCCGCCCGCTCGTCGAGGTTGCCCATGGGCTCATCAGCGAGCAGGACTACCGGGTCGTGAATCAGGGCGCGAGCGATGACCACCCGCTGCTGCTCGCCGCCGGATAGCTCGTCAGGGTATGCCCCTGACCGTGCCACCAGGCCGACCTGTGCCAGGAGCCGTTGCACCTTCCCCTTGATGTCGCTTCTGCGCGCTCCGGTGACCTCGAGAGCGAAGGCGAGATTCTCCGCGGCCGTCCGGTCGCGGAGGAGACGGAAGTCCTGAAAGACCATCCCGACTCGGCGCCTCAGCCTTGCGATCTCGTGGCGCTTCATGCGCTTTGACGAGAAACCGGAGACGCGCACCTCACCGTCCGTTGGTGCTTCCGCCATATGAATCAGTCGAAGGATCGTGGTTTTGCCTGAGCCTGAGGGTCCGGTGAGAAACGTGAACTCGCCCTTGGCCACATGGAACGAGACGTTCTTCAGGGCGAGCCCGGAACGGGGGTACTCCTTGTAGACATCGATGAGTTTGATCACCGGGCGCGATTCCCGCGAGTGGATTCACGGAAAGGGGTGGTTGCCATCATCCGCTCGCAAATCTATTCGAGTTCGTGTCGGACGTCAAAGCGCGCATAGCAAAGCGCCTGGCCGTCTCAAGCGCCGCCCGCATGGATGACGCATCGGCGCGTCCGGTGCCGGCGATGTCGAACGCGGTGCCATGATCCGGCGACGTGCGGGGGAAGGGGAGTCCTAGCGTCACGTTCACAGCCCTGCCGAACGACGCCGTCTTGATCGCCGTCATCCCCACGTCGTGATAGGGAGCGAGAACGGCGTCGGCCGCGCCCTGCATCGCCCGCACGAAAACGGTGTCCGCCGGGAAGGGGCCGTTCACGTCCAACCCCTCGTCGCGCAGTCGAACGATGGTCGGCTCGCACACGCGCGCCTCTTCATCGCCGAAGAGGCCGTCGTCCCCGGCATGAGGATTGATGGCGCACACGGCGATGCTCGGACGCTCGATGCCCCACCAGCGCCGCAGCCCCTCGTCGGCGAGACAGGCGGTTCGGTACAGCCGCTCTCCGGTATACGCCTCGAGTACCTGCCGGAGGGCCATGTGGCCGGTGACCAGAACCACCCGGAGGGGCGCCCCCAGAGGAGTCTCTTCCGCCGCCAGACACAGAGCCGTCTCGGGCGCGCCGGCCAGGTCACGGAGCATCTCGGTATGGCCGGGCCAGGCATAGCCGGCCGCGGCGACCGCCGACTTGGAGATCGGTGCCGTGACGACGGCGTCGACCGCGCCCTCCATGGCGAGGGAGACCGCACGCTCGATGGCCAGAACAGAGAGACGACCGGCCTCCGCGGCCCCCTGGCCCTCGCTCCAGCGACCTACCGAAAGCAGCTCGAAGCCTTCCGCCTCCGGGAGCCCGTCCGGTCCTATCAGCAGGACGTCGGCCTCGAAGGCCGCAGGCTCTCGTAGCGCTCGTGCGGCGATCTCGGGGCCGATTCCCCGCGGATCACCCAAAGTTACCGCGATCCTCGGCGACGGTGCGGCATGGCCCGCCGCTCCAGGCGCGTTACCGTGTGGTTGGTAGGCCTTCAAACCTTATTTCGATGTAGGTCTGTTCACGCAGATCGTCGATGACCCTCTGAAGCATCTGCTCCTGCTGGATCTGCAGGCGAAGGCTGTCATTGACATCCTCGAGTGTCCACTCACCGCCAGGGTTCACCGCGAGCAGCTTGGCAACGATCCACGTCGCCGCAACATCCGGCATCTCCATCGGGAATGGCCCTATGACATCGCCTGCCTTGGCATCTTGGAGGGCCGCGGCGTACCCCGGGGACAGCCTGTCGCGAGGGAAGTTCGTGAGGCTGTTTCGCTCGGCGGGGTCGCCGTAAAGCAGGATGAGCGAGTCTATGTCAGCACCCTCCCTCAGGGCTACGGCCACCTCCTCAGCCAGGCTGTGGGCCCGGGAAGTGTCTTCCGGGGTCAGCTCGGGTCGGACGAGGATGTGCCGGGCCGATCGCTCGTCCCCTCTCACTTTGTCGAGCTTGATGATGTGGAAGCCGAAGCTGCTCTCGACAAGGTCGCTGATGTCCCCCACCTGCATGCTGAACAGGGCGTCCCCGAATTCGGGGACGACGTCGCTCTGGCTTAGCCAACCGAGCTGTCCGCCTTTCTGTCGACTGCCCGGGTCGTCCGAGTACTCGCGGGCCAGCACCGCGAAGTCTTCGCCCGCTCTCGCTCGGGAGAGCGCCTGTTCCGCTTTCTCCTGCGCGAGCAGGCGCGCGTCATCGGACGGACTGGCTTTGATCACGACCTGCTTCAGGGTGACGGTGGCCGGCTTCTGCCCGAGCGACGCCTTCTGCGCCTCGAATCGCGCCTTCACTTCCTCTTGGCTCACCGGCAGCGGCTGCAGGCTCGACACCATCATCTGCAGGTAGCGCTGTGCGATGATCTCTGCCCGCGCCTGCTCGGTTATCCTGATTCGGTACTCGGCGGGTGTGATACCTTCGCTGGCGAGCACTTGCTCGAACTCGATCTGCGATGCGAACTGCCGCTGCACCTGCGCGATGCGGTTGTCGACCTCCTCGTTGACTTCCCCTTCCGTGGCCGTGATCCCATCCCGCTCGGCATGAACGATGAGCAGCACTTCGTTCACTTTCTGGTCCAGCGCCTGCCGCATAAACGCGTTCAACTGCTGCGGATCCTGGGGCACCTGAACACCCTGGGCGCGAAGGCGAAACACGAACTCCTGCAGCTCGCTCTGCAGGACGGCGGTATCGCCGACGACGGCCACGATCCGATCGACCAGATCGGAAGGCTGCTGGGCGAGCGCGGAAGCGGCGGAGCCAGGCAAGACGCCGAGACCCGTGGCCAGCCAAAGCGAGCTGCAGAGACAGACGCCTCGTGAGAAGTCGCGACAACTCACGATCCAGGCCCCGTTGCCGGCGTGGCGGCCGGGGCTCCGCCTGCGCGGATCGCCACAAGCAGCTCGATGACCTCGGGGAAGCGCTCCGGATAGATCTGATAAACATGCCCGATCTTCAGAGCCGGTGCCACGCGCTCCAGCGGCGCCGGGCTACGCTGCTGGGTAAGCAACTCAGCAAGAACCCGGTCTACAGCCTGCTCGACGGTTTCTTCTCCGTTCACGAGTCCCCGTCGCCGCAGGCCGGAGACGCCCGCGGCCGAGAACAACTCGCGAGTACCGACACTCCTGATGCTGTCGGCTATCGATTCCGGCACCGTATAGCCCAGATCCCGAGCCGCTTTGATGAGCAGCTTGTTGCGGACCAGCTCACGGAGGTAACCCGCGACGGCCGCGCTATCGGCTGAGAAAGCACGACGCGCATTGGGTGAACGTCTGATCAACCAGTTGGCCCATTCGCCCAGTGTCAGCTTGCCACCGCGGTAACGCGCGAGCACGGCGCTTCGCTCCGCCGGGCTGAGTCTCTCGAGCCTGGGGTCGTACACGAGCAGCCTCACCAGATCAACCGCGCCGTGCGCGAACTGAAAATCGGCGGCATCGAACAGCGAATCGATATAGGCCCGCTCGGATCCGCCGACGTAGCGCTCCATCACGACCTGTCGGTACTCTTCGCGAACTCCCTCGAAGTCCGGCTCCTGGCGATCCGTGACCGTGACGATATGGTACCCGAAGCTGGACCTCACGGTTTCGCTGACCGTGCCGAGCTCCATGTGGAAGACGATCGCGTCCAGTTCCGGTACCAGGCGGTCGCGGGCCACCCAGCCCAGCTTTCCGCCCTGGGAGGCGCTGGTCGGATCTTCGGAGTAGGTGCGAGCCAGCTGCCCGAAGTCTTCACCCGCGACGACGCGTTCGCGCAGCTCTTCGGCAAAAAGTCTCAGGCTGTCGACCTGAGCTTCACTCGCGGTGTCGGGCACGCGGATGAGGATCTGCTGTAACTCGACGCGCGTGTACGGTTGTTCCTGCTGGAACGACTCGAGCAGAGCGGACTCGGAGGGCTCCACCCGAGTCAGGATAACGTCTTCGCGGAGACTCCAGACCAGCTCCTGGTCCATCTCGAAGCCGATCAGCGGTGTGACGTCGACGTTGGAGAAGGTATCCGGGCTCGTGAGCTCGCTGGCCAGCAGCGTGTAGCCGATCCAGAGGTCGGCGAGAGGGTCGACGATGCTCGGACGCGGCGGTGCGATCGACTCGTCGGCGATGGAGAGCAACTCGGCCGCGTGCTCGATGGTGAGAGTGTAGCCGTCCACGCGAGCCACAGCGTCCTTCTGCCCTTCCATGCCGTCGCGCACCGATGCGCAGGAGGTGAGCACAACGGCCAGCAAACCAGCAAAAGGCAGTGCGGGTGAATATCTGTTCATCTTACCCTGTTGTTATGAGTTCACGCTGCTCCTCGAGAATGCGTTCCAGCGCCTCCACGATTATCGGCGTAACGTCCTGCGATCCGGGAAGCTCGAACACCAGCGATAGCGGCTGCAGCCGGCGCACCTCGACGGCTATCTCTCGGCCCGCCATGGCCGCCCGCAACGCCGTCAGTCGTGGTATAGTACCGCGCCGGAAGTTAACACGAGCAGTGCCCCCTGTCGCTAGTATGCGCTCCACGCCCAGTCGGCTCCCCAGGATCCTGATCTGGGAAGCCGCGACCAGCCGCCGGGCTTCCTCCGGTAGCGGGCCGAAGCGGTCCCGCAGTTCCGCAGTCAGGCGATCGAGCTCCTGGAGGTCGGCGAGCTTCGAGAGTCTGCGATAGAAGTCGAGCTTCTGGCCTTCGTCCGGGATGTAGTTCTCCGGAAAGTAGGTGGCGCCGGATATCGAGACTTCGGGCGCCTCGGGCCGTGCCGGCGCCCCGGCTTCGCCGCTTCGCATCGCGGCCACCGTACTCTCCAGCAAACGCAGGTAAGTGTCGAACCCAACGGCTTGGGCGAAACCCGACTGCTCGGAGCCCAGGAGATTGCCTGCGCCTCGCAGCTCGAGGTCCTTGAGTGCGAGACGGTAACCCGCGCCGAGCTCGGTGTGCTTCTCCAGCAACTGGAGCCGGCGATCGGTCTCGGGCGGCAGGTTGGGTGGGACCACCAGATAGCAGTAGGCGCGCTGGTGAGAGCGGCCGACCCTGCCGCGAAGCTGGTACAGCTGAGCCAGGCCGAAGTAGTCGGCCCGGTGGATTATCATGGTATTGGCGTTGGGGACGTCGAGCCCGTTCTCGATAATTGCGGTTGCGACTAGTACGTGAGTATCGCCCCGCACGAACTCGGTCATCACCTTCTCGAGCCGGCGCTCGGACATCTGACCGTGAGCGACCTCAACGCGCAAGTCCGGCACCAGACGCCGGACCTTCGTCGCTATCTCCGGAATCGATTCGACGCGATTGTGCACGAAGAAGACCTGGCCGCCACGGTCCACCTCGAGGCGAATCGCATCTTCGATGGTTTGGTCCTCCCAGCTCAATGTGTGGGTGATGATGGGCTGCCGGTTGCGTGGTGGTGTCCGGATTAGCGACATGTCGCGCAGCCCGCTCAATGACAGATGCAGCGTACGAGGGATCGGCGTGGCGGTCATCGTGATTACGTCGATGCTCCGCTTCAGCGCCTTGAGACGCTCCTTTTGCGCTACACCGAATTGCTGTTCCTCGTCGATCACCAGGAGGCCCAGGTCCTTGAACTGCACATCCGGTGAGATGAGCCGGTGTGTCCCGATAACGATGTCGATGGCTCCCTCGGACAGGCGCTCGACAACCGCTTCCTGTTCACTCGCCGTCCTGAAGCGCGAGAGCGCCTCGACGATGACTGGGTACTCGGCCAGCCGCGCCCGGAACGTATGGAGATGCTGCTCCACCAGCACTGTAGTCGGCGCCAGGACGGCCACCTGCTTGCCGTCCTGAACGGCTTTGAAGGCGGCACGGATCGCGATCTCGGTCTTCCCGTAACCCACGTCCCCGCAGATCAGGAGATCCATCGGCCGGGGCTGCTCCATGGCCCGCTTGACCTCTTCGGCCGCGCGTTCCTGGTCAGGAGTCTCATCGTAGATGAAGGCCGACTCCATCTCCCGCTGCCATCGGGTGTCGGGACTGAAGGCGTGGGCTTCACTGACGCGGCGTGCGGCGTACAGCTCCAGCAGCTCCGCCGCCATCGTCTGAATGGCGTCCTGCGTTCGCTTCTTCAGGCGTTGCCAGGATTTGTTGCCGAGTCGGTGAAGCTTGGGTGGCGGCCTCTCACCTTCGTCACCGCTGTCGCTGATCCACCGCTCAACCAGGTCGGCCCGGTAGTGGGGCACGCGCAGGACATCACCGCCGGCGTATTCGAGGACCAGCGTCTCCAGCTCTTCGCCGCCGATCTTCACCCGCTCGAGGCCGCGGTAGAGCCCGATGCCGTGATCGAGGTGCACGACATAGTCGCCGGCCGATAGGGTGGAAAGCGTTTCCAGCGCCGCTTTGCCGGCCACGCGCGGCCGGCGGTGTGGCCGGCGCGCGCGCCGGAACACCTCGTGGTCTGTGAAGAGCCAGAGCGCCGGGTGGGACTGCGGGCTGACGAAGCCGCCGGCCAGCGGCCCGAGGCCCAGCGTGATGCTCTCGAAGGTCGACGCGTCGGCAGCGTCCTGGAGGATCTCCTCCAGGCGTTCCAGCTGGCCCTCATTGTCGCACAGTATGAGAGCTCGTGCGCCCGTCTGAGCCGCTTCCCGGACCGCGGCGACCAGACGCTCGATTCGGCGGTCGATGGTCGGCGGCGGACGGATCTGGAAGTCGATGCCTTCGTCGCCGGCGGACGGCACAACGCGAAGCCGGGCGAAACGGCGCAGCTTCGAGCGGACCGTATCGGGCGGATCCTGATGGGTCTCGGGCGTCTCCGAACGCCGGCGAAGCTCATCCCAGCTCCTCTGCCGCTCATCATCTTCGGCCTCCGCATCGAGATGCAACACCAGGGTCGCTTCGGGCAACACATCCAGCAGGCTGCCGACGGAGCTACGCTTGCCGTGGCCGGGTCCGGGTGCACCTTTGGCGATCGGAGTCGGGAAGCGGACCGGCAGCAGCCGAACCGTGTCCAGATGTGCGATCGAGCGCTGGTCGAGAACATCGAAGGAGCGGATCGACTCGACCTCGTCACCCAAGAACTCCAGCCGTACGGGGTCCAGCGTGGTGATGGGATAGACGTCCACGATGCTGCCGCGGAGCGAGTACTCCCCGACGGCCTCCACCATTGGAACCTCGCGGTAGCCCGCCCGCTCCAGAGAAGTGATGAGCGCGTCGCGATCGATCTCCTGGCCGGGAGACAGCCGGATCTCCAGATCCGTCCAAGTCGCAGGCATCGCGAATCGCTCGCTCAATGCCCGGCCGGTGGTCACCAGGATCCGCGACCGGTTCGTGAGCACAGCCTGCAAGGCATCGACGCGCTTGGCCGAGATCTCCACGTGCGGATCATCGAGATCCGGATGCACGGACTCCCGCTGCGGGAAGACCCAGGAGCGGCCTACGGCCAGAGCTTCCAGGTCTGCCTCGACGTCTTCGGTGACCGATGCGCTGGGGGCGACGAGAAGCAGGGATCGGACTGCGCCGGCCTCGACCAGCGCTGCGGCCAGGACCACCGGCGACGATCCGGCGAGGCCCGCCAGCAGGCGTTCCTCACCCGCTCGAGGTAGCCGATCCCTCAAGCGGGCAAATCCCGGCGTGCTGCGAAGGCTGTCTATTATCACGTATCACGGATGCTTAGATTTCGCCGTCAGTCCCGCGTCTCGTTCCTTGCCGTACCAGCCGGTTTCACCGCTCGTCTCCGGCCTGCGGCAGCGAGTGTCGCCTCCACAATTGAAACGAGGACGAAGAGCACTACAAGAGGCCGCCAGGCCAGCTTGCCCCGGCGTGCGTGGAAGACGCTCCGCTGCCAATCGGCCGCGTCCGCTCCTCGACTCCAGGACCAGCTCGCCGCTGGAAGGGCCGCCTCCAGCTCATCCTGACGCCCCCGCACGAGATCCGCCTCGACCAGGGGGGCGTTCACGGAGAAGGCCACGATCACACCCTGCTCACCCAGAACGGAGTAGTTTCCGGCCTGTGTCGCGCGGAACCACGACCCTCCCTCGATGACGGTCCGCGAACCGTCAGGGCTCACGGCCTCGCGGGCGCGCGGTGGCAGGCGGACAGACACCACGCCCTCCATGTTGGTGTTGGTCGCTTCGATACTACCGTGCCGGGCCCACTCGCCCACCAGAGCGTCCGTGAAAGGCACCATCGCCGCGCTGATCGGGATGTCTGATGCGTTGTGGGTCAATGGCGACCCGAGTAACACGTAGGCTGTACCCTCTGTTGTAGTGCCACGCACGAGCCATGGTTCCCCGTCGCTGAGCTGGATTAGCGACGTGTCGCCCGCTGTGAGGCCACTGGGGGCGAGCCGGTAGGACTCGCGGACCTCCAGGCCACTCAGCCCGTTTATCGGCGCTTCAAGAGCGATGCGCGTCACGCCACGGTTACGGCGTTCCGTTTCGTATCTCCAGGGTATGCGCGCCTGGTTGAGCCGGGAGTTCAGGCGTGGCAGGTCGAGCGGGCTGGACGGGGGGATGACGATCACCGAGCTGCCCGCCGCCAGCGCCTCTCGCAGCCGCTCCCCGCCGATGGCGACCCAGACATCGGCTCCGCTCGGTTGCGCGCGCTTCAGCCGGCCGCCCCGCTCCAGTGCGTCGAGGGCGTAATCCAGGAACGCCCCCGGATCGCCCAGCACAGCGACGCTGGCGGCGGGCCGAGCGAACCAGGTGAAATAGCGCCGGTCGTCCGCCGCCAGGCCGTGACGCGCCGCCTCCACGTAGCCCTGGACCCAGCCGCTGTCCTGCGGCGGCAGTCGCAGCAGCGCGCTTCCGCCGTACATGCCCTCCGCGACGGCGACGACGTCCTCTCCTTTGACGAGCCTGACCACCACAGGATCGGACGGTGGCTCCGGGCCGAACCAGCGGAGGGTCACCGAGAGCGAGGTCTGCTGCCCCGCGCTCAGCGGTTCGACTTCGGGCAAAACGTTCGCGGCCGTTCCGTTGGGCTGCGGCGTGTAGTCGGGCACGTAGACCACGACCGAGATGTCCTGGCCGGCTTCCGGCGGCTCGACGGAATCTGCTGCGCCGTCTCGCAGCGAGACCGCCTGCATGTCGGTGAAGATGTGCATCTCCCGGGCCCGGCGGGGCTGGGATCGGAGCCACGCTTCAGCTTGGCGCAGGGCCTCTGGCAGGCGGGCGAGCGCCGCTGCGGGCTGCAGGTCGCCGAGGTATTCGCGCGCGCCGGCCCGGTCTGTTGTGATAGCTCCGTCGTTCGGCCTCACGGCGCTGAACACGGCGATGCGATCGCCGGCGTTTGCCAGATCGAGCGAGAGCTGGGCCCGCTCCACCAAGAGACCGAGGAAGCGGCGCTCGCCCAGGAGCTGGGCGGTGCTCTGCGATTCATCGACCACGATCGCCAGGGCGGTGGGGTGGTGATCTTCCGCGCCGCCGCGCCCGACCAGCGGTCCGGCCGCTGCGATGGCGGCCAGAAGGATTATGAGCACGCGCGCGGCCAGCAGCAGCAGATGTCTGAGGCGAAGCCGGCGCGCGTGGCGCTGCTCGGCCTGGCGCAGGTAGCGGATGGCTGGGAAGATCACCCGTCGAATCTCGCGCCGCCGGATCAGGTGCAAGATGATCGGCACCGCGGCGGCGGCCGCCGCGAGCAGCAGGGCGGGGTAGAGGAAACCGATCACCCCAGGCGCGCGCGGGTGTGAAGGTACTCGCCGAGGCAGAGTGCCAGCGGCTGATCGGTGGAGATCGGGTGGTAGTCTATCCGGTGCGAGCCGCAGGCCCGCCGCCATTCGTCCACGGCGGCAGTGACCGCCTCGCGATACTCGGCTCGAAGTTCCACCGAGCGCGCGGCGATCTCGTCCCCCGTCTCGGGATCGACGAAGACCGCGTCGCCGGTGCCGGGCAACTCGAGCTCGCCCGGGTCCAGGATGTGGAATACCAGCACCTCGTGGCCCCGGTGGCGCAGTTTCTTGAGGGCCCGGCGTGTCGCCGCCTCGTCGACGAGCAGGTCGGAAACCAGGATGACCAGCCCGCGCTGTCGTTTGATCGTCGCGACCTCATCCAGCGCAAGCTCGGCGGCGCTCAACTGACCGGCCGGTTGTGTCGCCAGCTGCCGCACGAGTTGCGTCCAGTGCTTGATGGTCCCGCGGGGCGGTGTCCGTCCGAGCACACGCTCGGCAAAACAGGTGAGGCCGGCAAGGTCGCCCTGCCGGATCAGCAACAGTGTGAGACTGGCCGCCAGCCGTTTGGCGTAGTCGAGCTTGGTCAGCAGCCCGTTATCGCGACTGCGCCAGTCCATAGAGAGGCTCACGTCCAGGCAGACGTGGGCGGACAGGTTCGTCTCTTCCTCGTACTGCTTGAGGAAGAAGCGATCCGACCGACCGTACATCTTCCAATCCACGAACCTGAGGTCATCGCCGGGACGATAGGCGCGGTGTTCCGCGAACTCCACGGAGAAGCCGCGGCTGGGAGATCTGTGGAGGCCTGAGATGAAACCCTTGACTACGGCCCGCGCTACGAGCTCGAGACCGCCAAGCGCGTCGAGCTCGGCAGGATCGAGAAGATCGGGCCTTTCACGGTTGTCGCGGGTATTCATCATGGAGCTGTCGGTACCGAATCAAACCCAGTTCGTCTCTTGAAAACCGGACGACCGCCGGGTACGGCCTAACACGAAACATAACCGTGTGGCACGCTGCCGGGCCATTCGTCCCACAGACGTTGCCGGAACGGCCGCGATTCGGATATGATGCATCTGGAGAGCGGATGGGAATAGACAGCAACAACTAAGGGTTACTGGTGGGAACGAGATCGACATTCTTCTTGACACTGGCTATCGGCGCGCTATGGGTCGGCTGCCGGGCGGCGCCGGGCTCGCTGGGCGTCGATGACGACATAACCGCCGGCGACATGCGGGCGCGAATCTCCTTTCTGGCGTCGGATCAGCTTCGGGGGCGCGCGACTCCGAGCCGTGGCCTGGACATAGCCGCTGATTACGTGAGGTCGGAGTTCTTGCGCTTCGGACTCGAGTCGACGAGGGGTGGTTACGTACAGCGTTACCGGCTGGCGATGACGGATATCGGCAGTGGCTGGTCGCTTGTGCTGAGGCGTGGCAGCCGCCGGGCCACGCTTCGTCACCGCACCGATTTCTGGGGCGTTCCTTGGGCTGCGGGCACGGTCGAAGGGCGGTTGCGCTTCGTCGGATCGCGGCCGCCGGAAGGAGCCGTCGAGGACGCCGAGACGGTCTGGATCGCTCACCTCGATCCGGGCACAATACCGCGCGAGTGGCTGGGCGCAGCGAGTGCGGCGGGTGCCGTGGGCCTGGTCTTCGTGGTCCATGCCGACATTGGGCCGTATGTGCGCGATTGGCTCGAGGAAAGGGAGAGCATCTACGACCTGGGCGACGTCGAGCCGAACCTGCCGGCGGTTCTGATCTTGGAAGAGGCGCTGGCCAGCGCTCTCGAGCGGCTGGGCATCGAGGTCGAGCCCAGCGTTGAGGCGCGGGGTATCGTCCCCTCCGGAGCGCGGATCCAGCTCTCTGCAGACCTCAGCGTCGAAACGCTGGCGGCGCCCAATGTCATCGGAATCCTCCCCGGCAGCGACCGGCGGCTTCAGGATGAGTACGTGCTTGTCAGCGCTCACATGGACGGCCTTGGAGTAGGCCCGCCCGTGGATGGGGATTCGATCTACAATGGGGCTGACGACAACGCGTCGGGGACGGCCGCCTTGCTCGAGGTCGCTGAAGCCATGGCCGCGCTGAAAGAGCGGCCCAGGCGATCGCTAATGTTCCTGGCGGTGAGCGGCGAAGAGATCGGCCTTCTGGGCTCGGGCTGGTTCGTGAACCACCCTCCGATTCCTCTCGACCGGATCATTGCCGATCTGAACATCGACATGATAGGCCGGAACTGGGAGGATACCATCGCCGTGATCGGCAAGCCGTATTCGACTCTTGGAGCGCTCGTCGACAGCGTGGCGATCGCGCATCCGGAGCTGGGCATGACGGTCGTGGGGGATCGGTGGCCGGGCGAAGGGTTCTTCTTCCGTTCCGACCACTTCAACTTCGCCCGCAAGGGGATACCGGCGGTCTTCTTCTTCAACGGGGTGCACGAGGACTACCACCGTCCTTCCGACGAAGTCGATCGCATCGCGTTCGGCAAAGCCGCGCGCATCAGCAGGCTGATCTTCGAGGTGGCGCTGGCTCTGGCGAATGCCGATGAGCCTCCGCGCTGGGACGCGGAAGCACGGGCCCGCATCGTAGAGGGGGCGCGTTGATACGATTCGGCCCCGCCGGCTGGAGTTACGCCGATTGGCAAGGCGCTGTCTATCCCGAACCCCAACCCAGGGGCTTCGACCCGCTCGCCTACCTGGCCCGGTACTTCGACACCATCGAAGTCAATTCCACGTTCTACCGGCCTGCGCAGCCCCACGTGCCGGCGCGATGGGTGCGCAGGGTTTCCGACAATCCCGGTTTCAAGTTCACGACCAAGCTCTGGCAACGCTTCACACACCAGCGCGACTCGGCGTGGACGCCGGATGAAGTTGACGCCGTTCGCGCCGGCTTCGATCCCCTGGCCGAGCGTGATCGCCTGGGCGCCGTGCTCGTACAGTTCCCCTGGTCCTTCAAGGCCGGCCCGGAATCGCTGGAGTGGCTCGAGGACGTCACTTCGGCCTTCTCCAACTACCCGCTCGTAGTTGAAGTGCGGCACTCCTCCTGGAACCGGCCGGGGTTTCATCGCTGGCTGAACGAACGCGGCATAGGATTCGTGAACATCGACCAGCCGCTCTTCAGCCGATCGATCGGCCCCAGCGCGGAAGCCAGCGGGCGAGTCGGCTATGTCCGCTTGCATGGACGCAACTATCAAGATTGGTTCCGTGAGGACGCGGGGCGGGACGCCCGCTATGACTATCTGTACGATCGTGACGAGCTGGAACCGTGGGTCGAGCGGATAAGGGAGCTGGCCGAGGGCGGGTTGGCTGAGGACGTGTACGTCATAACCAACAACCACTACCGCGGCCAGGCGGTGGCCAATGCGGTCATGCTGGCGTCGATGTTTCGCGGCCGCCCGCAGAAGGCGCCGGAGACGCTGGTGAACGCCTTTCCCGACTCGCTGGCCGGGCTGGCCGAATCCGACCCGGGGCCGCAGGGCCGACTCCTCTGACCGGTGTCCCCACAGCCACCCTCGAGTCGATTCAGTTCAGTAGTTCATACCGGGCCAGACGCTGACCGATAGCGCCGCGATCAAACCGTCGCCCGCCGCGAGTGTCATCGTCTCGAGCGAGAAATCGAGGTGAACCGCGCCCGCGTAGATCCCTATTCCCCCGGCCAGGGCGACCTGCGAGAAGTCGGTGGCCAGGCCGGCTCGCAGTGGCAGCGCCGAGATGAGATTCAGTTGTGCGCCGGCGGAGAGGCTGCGATCCCACTGTTCACGCAGCGAGCCGCCGATGAGCTCCACGTAGTCAGCCGAGAGGCTCCAGTTCGGGCCGGCGCGGTACATCGCTCCCAGCCGCAGCCGCTTCGGGGGATCGGCGTCCTTGAGAGATGCGACAACCCGATCGCGATCTTCCTGGGCCAGATCGGCGAACGCGATCGTCGTGTCCACCAGCGTCGCGCTTTGGAGATCCGCCGTGCCGACGAAGGAAGTGAGCTCGAAATCATCTTCGTTCCACTTGACATCGGCAAACGCGTTCTGGAGCGCCAGGCCGAACGTCCAGCTGGCCCAGTCCATCGCCGCGCCCAGGTCGATTGACCAAACCTGTCCGGCGTTGGAGCCGTTTGAGGTGAGCACTTCGACGTCGGCGTCCAACACCAGCGGGTCCGCGGCGAAGGAGCTCCCCCGATCGTTGACCTGGATGAGAGCGTGGGCGATGCCGTACTTCACGCTCGCTCCGACGGAAAACTTCATTCCGAGATAGTCGAGTGCGGGAATCGTGAAGGGCTGGGCATAGGAGAGATAGGCGCTGCTGAAGATCGAGCCGTCACCATTCCCCGCTACGTCGAAGTCCTTTCCCGTGCCGTCCGCTCCGACGTTGCCGAAGAGGATCAGTTCCGCGGCATCGGGCGTTACCTTGAAGTTCCCCCTGCCCACCGCGCTGAGACCGAAGCCGAACCGCCAAATGCTGATGGCCAGAGCGCTCGCTCCCACTTCGGCACCGAGCTCGAACATGCGGTCCGGGTCGCCCTGTCGAATATCCTCCAACAGCTGCGACTTCGTCGCGTTGTCGAGGAACTCGCCATAGAGATCGGTGATCTGGCCGTAGCTCAGCGAGTTGTTGGTCAGGCTGGCGTTCGCGCCCACTATGCCGATCGACCAGCCCGCCCCGTCGGGCAGCCCGAGGTTCGCCGGGTTCCAGTACGGCGCCTCGTAGCCACGTGCCCGCGCCGAGTACGACCCGGCCAAGCCGAAGCTGCGGGCGCTGGGGCTCGCCAGTTGCGCGAGCCCAACGCCGGGGACTGAGAGCAGCAGCGCCAGGCCGATCGTCGCGATCTGATTTCTTCCCATCGTCGTGCCCTCGCTAAAAGTCGACTCTGACGATCGACGTCAGCTTCAGTTTGGCCTGCAAGAACTGATCGGGAGTAAAGCGACCCACGTTCAATTGCCCCTTGGGGCCCGTTTCTGTGCCTGACGCGTTGGCCCGGTAGCCCAGGAACACTGTGGGGAAAGAGGCGATCAGCTCTATTTCTTCCCTCGTCAACTGACCGGTCTGAACCAGTCCGGGCGTGAAGACAAGCTCGTTCAGACGCACTTCACGGCTGGGGTCCCCGGAGAAAAGGTCCGCACGTGAGCCGGCAATCGATGACGTGAAATCGCCGCTCAGCTCCAGGTCGTGCAGCAGCTCGAGCTCGAACTCACCGCTCTGAACGTTATTCGCGAGTTCATCGCGAACAGCCTGGTCCATCTCGATTCGCTCGTGCTCGTCTAACGTCCGGTTGTCCACTACGACGGTGACGCCGGAAACGGTGATCTGATCAAGGAGGCCCGAGATCCGTGCGTTAAGGTCAGGGTCGATCGTCACGGTTTGGCCGTCCTGGGGAGAGCGAATGTGGAATACGATCCGCACCCCTTCGGATAGAATTGAGTTGGCGACCCCGAACTCGAACTCGGTGGTCGAGCCGGCCGGCATGGTGCGCGAGGCTCCGCTGATGAACACGCTGTCGATCGTCGCTCCCGTCGCGACGTCACGCGCCACCAGGGCTATGAAGCCGGCGGAGTCAGGATCGGTGTGTGGCCTCAGCGGATCGAAGTTCAAACCATTCTGCACTCCGATACTCAGCTTGGCTGTGATCAGCTCGAGCGTTATCAAGTCGTCTGGGAAGAGCACGTCGAGCGAGTCGGTGTACTCGAACCCGGGTACGGCAATCGTGAGTCCAGCTGAAGACTGGCAGACGCTGCACATCTGACCTAGACGGTAGTCGACGGCGTCCTGCTGAACCTGGACGGTGAAGACTTTCTGACCACCGATCGTCGCAGTATCGACGATCAACACCTGCGCTGAGTCGCGAGGCAGAAAGTCGATGATCGTGATTATCTCGGATGTGAACGGGAGGACGACTCCCACATCCCAATTGGGCGCCTCCGGTATCTCGCAAGCCGCCAGGCTCAAGAGCCCGACAGCAACACCCGCTGACACGGCGTGGCGCACGCGCGCTGCAGACAACCCGACGTTGGATTGCACTGGTTGGCCTCCAAAATGAGTGTCTTCGGGGGAGAGCGGAGTCCGGCTGGAGCGTACTGGCGGGCTCTGATCTTGGGCTACCCCGCACGCCGCACAAAGTTTCGGTCCCCTCGAGTCCTCCGCGAGCGACCGGGTCGCATCTCCCACTCTTCGCCCGCCCGTCTATATTCAAGGGCTGCCGAAAAAGTAGGATCAAAGAAAGGCTGGACGTGGAAGCGGCGAGAATCCGTAATTTCTGTATCATCGCTCACATAGATCACGGGAAGTCGACGTTGGCCGACCGGATTCTCGAGCTGACAGACGCTGTCGATCCCCGGCGCATGAAGGACCAGGTCCTCGACTCCATGGACCTGGAGCGGGAGAGGGGGATCACGATCAAGGCCCACGCGATTCGACTCAGCTACCCGGCCTCGGATGGCCAGGAGTACGAGCTGAACTTGATCGACACGCCCGGCCATGTGGATTTCACCTATGAAGTCAGCCGGAGCCTGGCGGCGTGCGAAGGCGCTGTCCTGGTGGTGGACGCCAGCCAGGGCATCGAGGCTCAAACGCTCTCGAACCTGCTGCTGGCCTCGGAAGCGAAGCTCACCGTGATTCCGGTCATCAATAAGATCGATTTGGCTGTGGCGGAACCCGAGCGAAGGCGCACGGAACTGGCGGACCTGCTGGGTTGTAGCGAGGAGGATGTCCTGCTGGTCAGCGCGAAGGAGGGTACGGGGATCGAAGGAGTTCTCGAAGCGGTGGTCCGGCGCGTGCCACCGCCCGATGGCGATGTGGATGCACCGTTTCGTGCGTTGATCTTCGATTCCCAGCACGACAACTACCAGGGCGCGGTGCCGCTCATACGTGTTGTTGACGGCCGCCTGCGGTCGGGGATGAACATCGCCTTCGGCTCGAACGAGTCGGTCTACGAAGTGCGCGAGGTGGGATATCTGTGCTTGGGAGCCGTGTCGACGTCGGAGTTGAGCGCCGGCGAGGTCGGCTACCTGACGGCGCAGATCAAGTCGGTCGCCGACACGAAGGTGGGGGACACGGTGTTCGAGGCTGACCGGCGCGCCAGCGAGCTTCTCCCCGGCTATCGGAAGGTGAAGCCGATGGTGTTCGCCGGTCTCTATCCGGGTGACTCGGATCAGTACGAGCGGTTGAGAGGCGCCCTGGAGAAGCTCAAGCTGAACGATGCATCGATCCAGTACGAGTTCGAGACCAGCGACGCGCTTGGCTTCGGCTTCAGGTGTGGCTTTCTGGGGCTGCTTCACATGGAGATCGTGCGCGAGCGCCTGGAGCGCGAGCATGACCTCGATCTGGTCAGCACGGTCCCCAACGTCGAGTATCGTGTGCACCTGAAGGATGGCTCGTGTATGGCGGTAGAGAATCCGTCCCATATGCCGTCGGGCGGTGACTTCGACCGTATCGAGGAACCATACGTCCGGGTGCGAATCGTTTGCCCCACGGACTACATCGGTGGAATCCAGAAGCTCTGCCATGAGCGACGTGGCGAATTCGGGCATATGCACTACCTGGATGGCCGGCGCGTGGAGGTGGTGTACGATCTGCCGCTCGCCGAGATGGTCCTCGATTTCTACGAGAAACTGAAGTCGCTGACGCGCGGTAACGGGAGTCTCGACTACGATCTCGTGGGTTATCGGGCCAGCGACCTGGCGCGTCTCGACATCTTGCTCAACGGCGAGCCCGTAGACGCGTTGAGCATGATCGTCCATCGCGACAAGGCGTACCACTACGGCCGGGCGCTGGTGGGGAAACTGAGAGAACTGATCCCGCGGCAGCTTTACGCGGTGGCCATCCAGGCGGCGGTTGGCAGTAAGGTCATCGCTCGTGAGACGGTCAGACCGTTGCGCAAGGACGTGACCGCCAAGTGCTACGGCGGCGATGTCACCCGCAAGCGCAAGCTGCTGGAAAAGCAGAGGGAGGGGAAGAAGCGCATGAAACGTGTCGGCCGGGTTGACGTCCCGCGGGAAGCGTTTCTCGCCATCTTGGAAGTAGGGTGAGCGAGTCGGACCCCCGCCGGGTATATGCCCGCGCGCCAGACCAACTGGCCGACGTGGTGATGGCGATTCCGGCGTTACAGCGTCTGGCGGAGCGATACGAAGATGGGGTGGTCGATGTGTGGTGCCCGATCCATTGGGCGCCGGTTCTCGAGATGGCGGAGCTACCGGCGGCGGTGATCCCGTTCAGGCAGACGGGCGCGATTTGGAAGACGGTGGCCTGGCTTCGGGGCCCGCGCTATGAGGCAGCTTATCTCTTCACGTCGTCCCTGTCTCCGGCCGCCGCGGTCTGGTTGGCCGGCGTGCCCATGCGTAGGGGCGTCCCGACGGGCCGTCGCCGCTGGTCATTGACCGAATGGGCCGCTCTCGCCGAGATGCCCGGCGAGCACCGGGTGAGCCGTTTCATGGCGGTGGCCGACCCCGACTGGCCCGGCGGCCAGCCACCGGCCCCGAGGGTCAGGGTTCCGCAGCGGGCTCGGGAGCAGTTTGGGCAGCTGATCCAGGGTCGTGTCGCAGGACCGCTGATCGGGATTGCGCCCGGCTCGGCCGCCCCTGCCCGGCGCTGGCCGGAGGGGAGGTTCACGGCGCTGGCCGGGATGCTGGCAGCCGAGGGTGGCACGACGGTAGTGTTCGGCGGACCGGGGGATGAGGTTCTGGCCGCTCGGGTCGCGGCCGGTGCCGGCGGCCGTGGTATCGACCTGGGTGGTCGCACCAGCCTGGCGGTGTTTGCGGCCGGCCTAGGCGCGTGTGACGTGCTGGTAACGAACGACAATGGCGCCATGCATCTGGCGATGGCGGTGGGGACGCCGGTAATCGGCGTCTTTGGCTCGCGGGCCCCCGAGCAGACAGGCCCCTTGATGAACGGGACGGATCGCGTTCTCTGGCACTCCTCTCTGCCGTGTGCGCCATGCTGGAGGGATACCTGCCCGCGCCGCGGGCCGGGTACTTTTCTACCGGATGCCCGTGAAGAATGCCTGCACCTGATCTCTGTGGAGGCAGTCGCGCGGACCGTCCGCGAACAGCTGGGAGAAGTGGGAGCACTGAACGATGTCTAGTGTCTCGAACACCGAGTGGATTGTCGGAGTCGATATCGGCGGCACGAACATCAACGTGGGTGTCATTCCGTTTGAGGGAGGCCATCCCATCGCGTTCCGATCGAAACCGACCGAGCCTCAGCGCGGTGCCAAGTTTGTTGTGGACCGCGTGGTGAAGATGATCAGGGATTCGATGCGCGAGGTGATGGAAGGGAACGGGTGCGGGCCGGAGGCCTTCGCGGGCGTAGGTATCGGTTCGCCAGGCCCGCTCGACCGCAAGACCGGCACGGTTATCAGCACCCCGAATCTAGGCTGGCGAAATTTCCCGCTGCGCGACCTGATTCAAAATGCTGTGGGATTGCCTGCCAGCCTGGATAACGACGCGAACGCGGCAACTTACGGCGAGTGGTGGCTGGGCGCTGGTCGCAGAATGAGCACGCTCGTGGGGGTGACGCTGGGAACGGGGATCGGCGGAGGCGTCGTGCTGAACGGCGAGCTCTATCACGGGGCCGCTGACGCGGCGGCGGAGATCGGCCATATGACGATCGACTCCACCGGCCGGAAGTGCAAATGCGGCAACTATGGCTGCCTGGAAGCCTACGCTTCGGGACCGGCTATCGCGGCCCGGGCCATCGAAGGGCTCGAGTCCGGCGCCGAATCGATCCTGCCCGAGCTGGCCGGCGACATTCAGAACCTGACGGCGGAGACGGTATTCGAGGGCGTGGTTCAGGGAGATCCATACGCCACGGAAGTGATGCACGACACCGCGAAGTTCCTGGGAGTGGGGCTGGCCAACATCATCAACATACTGAACCCGGAGCTGCTGGTGATCTTCGGCGGCGTTGCGCGTGCAGGCGATCACCTCTTCGTGCCTCTTCGCGCCGAGGTCCGGCGGCGTGCGTTCCGGGTGGCGGAACAGTCGTGTCGTATCACGCCATCGGAGCTGGGGGGTAAGGCGGGCGTGATCGGCGCGGCGGCCTGCTTCAAGAAGGAAACGTACGGCGAGCTCTGAGGGTAGGTAGCCGCATCGGGGACTCGCATCCGGGTATGGAAACGATTAGCTTGGACGTCAGTACCCACCTCTCTCCGCTCGTTGTGTCAGATTACCGTGCCACCTGGCCGGCCATGGCGTCGGTATCGTTATGTGTCTCAGCTTCCGGGCGAACGACCGAGACCCCGGGGTCATAGGGTGAGAGATGCGCCGCCTCGGAGTTATCGGAACCATGGTGTGGGACACGATCTGGCGGAAACCGCGGGTCGGGCCGCCGGTGGAGGAGTGGGGAGGGATCAGCTACGCGTTGGCTGCCGCCGATGCCGTCACCCCGCTCACGTACAGGGTGAGACCGGTCATCAAACTGGGCCGCGATCTGGCGGAGCGGGGGTTCCAGTTCCTCAGAGAGCTATCGGTCATAGAAACGAACGAGACGGTTGCCGTCGTCGATGCGCCTAACCCGCGAGTGGAGCTGCACTACGCTGGAACTGAGCGTCGATGCGAGCGGCTGCGGGGCGGTGTGCCGGCCTGGAATTGGGCCGAACTGGCTCCACGCATCGACGGGTGCGATGCCCTGTACGTGAACTTCATCATCGGAAACGAGTTCGACCTGGCGATGGCCAAGCAATTGCGCCGCCACTTCGATGGCCCTATTTACGCCGATATCCATTCCTTGATGCTGACGACCGGCCCTCGCGGCAGGCGCCGCGCCCAGCCACTGGAGCGCTGGTCAGAGTGGCTGGCCTGTTTTGACGCGGTCCAGCTCAACGAAGTGGAACTCGGGTTGCTGAGCGCTGATTGGGGTGATCCCTGGGCGTTCGCCGCGGATGCCGTTGGCCGCGAGACTCGCCTGTTGTTCGTGACGCTTGGAGCGGGCGGGTCGGCCTACGTGATGGCTCCCAACGCGCTTCCGCTGGAGGGCCCGAAGCGCGAAGGCGCAAGACGGGGAAGAGGCCTGGTGCGGACCGGTCGACTGGAGGTCCAGGCTGTGGAGGGAGGCGATCCGACGGGGTGCGGCGATGTTTGGGGGATCACCGCGTTCAGCGCGTTGATCGCGGGGAAGGATGTGGAGGAGGCTATGCGCCTGGCCAACGCCGCCGCCAGGAGCAATGTCCTGCACGTGGGCGCAACGGGCCTGAACCGTTTCCTCAAAGGTGAAATTGAAAGCGGCTAGCCCGGCTTCCCGGAGGAGGAAAGGCCACAAGTGACCGTTGTGCTTCCTGTGCCGGAAACGTTGGACGAGCGTGGTTTCGAGACTCTCGTAGGCGTCTGGAGCGAAGCCGAAGGCGGCAAGCTGCTACTGGACGCCCGGCATGTGCATTGGGTCAGCCCCTACGGCATCCTTGGGGTTCTTGCTGTGGGCGCGGCATCGCTGGATCGGTCCGGCGAACGGCCTTTGCTGCAACCCCCCGAGAGCAGGGAAGTGACAAGCTACCTGGCCCGGATCGGGTTCTACGAAGTGGCCCACCGGATCTTCGATTTTCAGGAGAGGGTCAGGAAACGGCCGGCGGGCGAGTCGGATGCGCTGCTGGAGATTACGCCGATCGAGTCGCACCAGGACGTTCATGATGTGGTGGATAGGGTACGCGATCGCGCTGCGGCGATCCTCGGCAAGCGGCTCGGCTATCCACCGCCGGCGGTGCTTCATTTCAGCGTCATCCTCTCGGAAGTTTGTCAGAACATCGTCGAGCACGCCGGTGGAGACGGCTGGGTTGCCGCCCAGGCGTACAACTTTAGGCGGAGACTGGGCCGCCAGGTCGTGGTCATCGCCGTGATGGATGTGGGCATGGGATTCCGCGGTTCGCTGGCGCGGGAGCACGCGCAACAGTACGGCGATCGCTGGTCGGACGAGAGCGCGCTGGAGGCGGCTTTTCTGCACGGCGTCTCCCGCTACCGGGATCCCGGCCGCGGACAGGGCTTGCAGGGTATTCGAAAGCAGGCGCTGCGGTGGAACGGCCTCTTCACGATTCGCAGCGGGACGGCGCAGATAGCAGAGGTGCCCGACTGGGTGGAAAAGAAGCCGATCACCGGTGGCCTGCCCGATTTTCCTGGAGCGCAAATCAAGATAGTGTTGCCGCAGGTCGTTGCGCCGGGCGGCGGTGAACGGTCACGTGGAGGGCGTGGGAATGGGTGAGAGGGTGGCGAGTGGAGCGAGTGGAGCGGGTGGAGCGGGTGGAGACGTCAACGTGGCGCTCCATACCTCGGTGGCCATGCTTTACAACAACCTCGTGACTCGGCCGACCGGGCGGGCGGTGCGGATCGCCATCGAGCAGCGGATCGAGGAGATCCCGGGTCCGTGCCTGTCAATCCTCGACTTCTCGCACGTGGGAGTCATCGACTTCAGTTGCGCCGATGAGGTCGTCGCCAAGCTCTTGAGACAGTACAGGGGCTCCGACAGACCCTCCGAGGCGTACTTCGTCTTGCAGGGCGTCTCCGAGCATCACCGGGAACCTATCGAGACCGTTCTCAGGCGCCACAACCTGCTGCTGGTAGCGGTGGAAGGCGGTCGAGCAGCGCTCTGGGGGCCGGCGCCTGCGCGCCTGCGAACGGCCTGGGACTGGCTGGAGCAGTTGGGCCGAACTGTGACGGACGAGTTCGCGTCGGCCCGGGGCTTGAGCTCGGGCACGGCGTGTTCCTGGCTCAAGAGACTGGTGAGCTGGCGAGTTGCCGTACCCGAAGGGCGGGAGCGGCTGGCCAGCCTGACGGCGGCCCTGGATCAGGGTACGGCCTATGGGCAACCGTCGTCGCTGGAGATCGGTCCGTACCGGGCGGCGGCCGAGGGGCATGCCGGGTACGGGGACGAAGCGGGCGGAGCCGATCGGGATAGGCGATGGCAACTGCCGATTTGACCGACCCGGGACGTTGACCCGCTCTGGTGTCGTCTGTAGATTTGAGGTCGCGATACGGTGTGATCAGGGCATTGTGCGGCGGAGGATGGCATGTCGGTGGGAACGATGCAGGACAGAATCGAGGCGGTCATTGAGGAAATCCGTCCGGCCGTCAGGGCGGACGGGGGTGACGTCGAGTTGGTGAGCTTCGACCCGGAAGAGGGCCGGGTGGAGCTGCGCCTCGTGGGTGCCTGTCACAGCTGCCCGCACTCGCTTCTCACACTGAAGGGTGGCATCGAGCACCGGCTGCGAACCGCGCTGCCTGAAGTCAAGTTGGTCGTAGCGATCTGAGTAGTAGTTGACACCGCCTTTGTGCCGGCATGGGCGCTCCTGTGCCGGTTTTTTGTACCCATGGAACCGTCCAGGCGGACCGATGCAACGGAGAGATCCATAACGGAGAGATCCATAACGGAGAGATCCATAACAGAGAGATCTATAGATGGCGAACGAGCGCGATCGAACCGCGGGTGAGAGCCGGCAGCGTAGCCGGCGAACGTTGCCGGTGATGGGTCCGAGCGGAGACGCAGGGGCCGGTCGGCCAGGGCCGCCACCCGGGCCTGCCCCCAGCAGCCCACCGGAGCCGGAAGCGGTGCCAGGCGTGCGACGGGTGATTGCCGTCAGCTCTGGCAAAGGGGGTGTGGGGAAATCGACCGTTGCCACCAACCTGGCGGTCGCGCTGGCAAGTCGAGGGCATAAGGTCGGGCTTCTGGACGCCGACGTGTACGGCCCCGACATACCCATCATGTTCGGCGTTCATGCCAGGCCCCGTGTGACGCCGGATGAGCGCGTGGTTCCGCTCGAGGCTTACGGTGTCAAGATCATGAGCGTCGGCTTCCTGATCGATGACGATACGCCGGCGATCTGGCGTGGTCCGATCGTGATGGGGATCATCCGTCAGTTCCTGCAGCAAGTGGACTGGGGCGAGCTCGATTACCTGCTTGTAGACATGCCCCCGGGCACGGGCGATGCCCAGCTCTCACTGGTGCAGTTGGCCAAGGTGGACGGGGCTTTGATGGTGACGACACCCCAGGGTGTGGCGGTTGGCGATGTGCTCAAGGGGATCAAGATGTTTGAGCGCGTAGACGTGCCGGTTCTCGGGCTGATCGAGAACATGAGCGGTTTCGTCTGCCCGCACTGCGGTGAGCAGACCGCGGTCTTCGGCCGCGGGGGAGGGGAGAAGCTCGCTGCGATCACCGGCGTGCCCTTCCTGGGCCAGGTGCCGCTGGGCGAGGCTGTGACCGCCGCCGGCGATGCTGGGTGCCCCACCGTTGTGGCGGAGCCCGAGTCGCCGGAAGGCGCGGCTTTCATGAAGCTGGCCGACAGCATCGTCGCTGCTCTCGAGACAGCGACGGAACCTGCGGGGGCCTAGAATCCCTGCCAGAAGTTCGAAGGGCGCCCAAGAATAGGGGCCGTACGCGGCGGCCCCGGGATCGCGGGGGCGGTTTCCGTCAGAGCCGGGCGACCGTGATCCCGCCCAGCGCGCCGCTTACCGAAAGTGTCAGGTGCCACCTGGCCGTATCCCAGTTGCGGCTCAGCCAGACGCCGCCGTTCTGTTTCTCGAAGCCCGGAGCGTCGAACGACATGAGGAACGTGCTGCGGTCGATGCGTACGCCGAGCTCGGCGGGCACGGTGATCTCGATGGTGCCCAGCCCCACGTTGATGTCCCCCGTCGCATCGTGATCCCACTCGCCGGAGAAATCGAGGGCCAGCTTTCCCACGCCGCCGGATACGTTGATCTTCCGGCAGCCTGAGTTGCCCAACTCCTCCACTTTGAGGACTGCCGCACCAGCCTTGAAGGTGCAGTGTTCTGCCACGTCCTGGTTCGGCTCGCTGAACCGGACGTGAGTGTCGCTGGCTCCCGTCTCCAGGGTGAGCTCCCGCAACCTGAGTCCGCCCAGATCGAGCCTCGCCTCGACGGCCGCGAACTTCATGCTCAGAACCGTCGGCGTCGCGCCGGTCAGTTCCAATCGCAGGTGGCCGGCCTCGAAGTCGTAGTCCTTGCTATCGCTGAAATCGAAATCATCATGGCCGTCGATGTCGATGCGTAGGCTGCCGCGCCCGTCCGACTCGAGGTAGCTACTGCTGAGCTCGAACGCGTCCTCGTCGTACTTCGAGACAACCCGGTAGAGCTGCTGATCGGGCCCCTTTCTCAACTCGAAGCGGCCCACCGCGTAGTTGACCTCTACGTCGAGAAACTCCTGGCCCCGCAGCTGGCGAGACTTGGAAACGGTCTTCCAACTCTGTGCCGCCGCTGGCGCCACCGAGCCGGCCACGAGCGCCAGCAGGGCGGCCAGCGCGACGAGGGCCTTAGATCTCATTGGCCCCCTGCCCCCTCCTCGGTGCGGCGCCGGGCCCCGGCTCTTGCCTCGATCGGCTCCATCTCCCCGACAAGCGTGTCGATGGGTAGCGCCGGGAGCTCGCGCGGCCGCGCGTATGTGAGTTGCGTGCCAGCTCGCGAGAGCAACGCCGCACCCAGGCCGGAGGTGGCCGCGATCCAGGTGAGGATCCACGCTGACGCGATCAGCAGGTCGTGCGCCCAGCCGAGCAGCGGATACGCCATCTCGGTGATGGAGGCGCCGACGAAGAGGGCGAGGAGCACGCCGAGCCCGTTCAACACGTAGTAATAGGAGTTCGACCGCCGCATCCGGGCCGACCACGAGAAGCGGCGTCGCGTCAGGTTCTCACCGGCCGCATGGGCCACTCCCATGTACCCGAGCAGGCCCAGCAGGGCGAAGGCGAGCGCATAGAACGGAACCGCGATGGCGGTGACGATCAGTATCATCATCACCAGCCCGATAGGCAGGAACAGAACCTCGGCGGCGAGCCCGGTCAGAAACGACCGTCCAAAGCTGAGTGATACCGTGTCGCTCACGGTCTCCAGGTTGTTACGGAAGAAATAGACTATCAGAGCGCCCAGGAACCCGAAGAGCAGATACATGGCGATCGTCTTCGCCAGCGATCCCAATCCGCTCCACAAGCTGCTCAGCGCCGTCGGGGCTTCGCCACGGATTCGGACGCGCCGAGCCGATGGCGCTACTACGATTGGCGCGAACCCTTCAACCGATCGCAGATCGCCCACGATCGTGCCCTGGTTGCGTACGTTGGCGTCAACGCCGATCACATCACCCTCGATCATTCCGGAGGGCGTGATGAGTAGGTTGCCGTCAGCCACGAGCACGTCACCGGCTATCTTGCCGGCCACTACGGCATCGGTCTCCACTAGGATCAGGGTCGCACCCAGCTCAGCCCCCGCAGGCAGCAGGTAGTCGTCCGCCTCGATCACGATGCGCACCGGTCCGTCGAGATCCGTGCTCAGCAAGTGCTCCAGCTCCGAGGTCAGGCCGATCCGGCCTAACGACCGTGCCAGGCCGTCGAGCTCGGCGAGCTCTACCACCAACCCGCCTTCCACGATCTCTTCCAGGCCTTCCAGCTGGGCCGAAGCAGCGTAGGCGGCTGCAGCCGCTGCCGATGCTGCGGCAGCTTCCGCTATGGCGTCAGCCACCTCGGATGAGACCTCCGCTAGGAAGGGCGCTAGCGCCTCAGCGATCACCGCGACAGCAGCCTCGTCGGCCTCCAGCTCGGCGGCGGCGCCGGCAAGACCCGCAAGCGCACCGTTGAACTCGCCTTCGGAGGTGCTACGCAGGAAGGCACGCCAGGCCGACTCCAGCGTGCCGCCGGGCTCGTAGCGGCCCGCCTCGCTGCCGCCGACATACACGATCCCGTTCGAGAAGCGGATCTGCAGAGAGCGGCCGCTAGCCAGCTCGAGGTCGAGGGTCGCCTCGTCCCCGCTCAGCACAACGGCCGTCTGGAGGATCTCGTCCCTCGCCTGCGCCGTCTGGCCGGGCAGAGGCGACGGGACTAATCCGATGATTAGCACGAGAACGGCAAAGAGCGTGTCCTTAAGCATGTACGTCCACCCGTGGAGGTTGATAGCCGATCACTCGATGCAGCGTCCAGATCGCGAGGCCGGACATCACGGCCATGAGAGTTACAGCGACCGCCAGGCCGACGCCCGGCACTGTATCTGTTACGCTTGTCCAGAGACCAACGAACCCACTGAGGTGCAGAAAGGCCGCCACTCTGATCGCTGCTGATACGAGCAGTTCCTCCACGCCGCCGAGGAAGCGAGCGAGCAGCGCGGCCGGCGGTACATCCATCCTGTTCTGCAGCCAAGCGGCTGCACCCACCAGGCCTATCGTCCACGCGCCTATCACGCCCGCGGCGATGCGAGGCGCTCCAAGCGCCACCCTGTGCGCCCAGGCTGAAACGGCCGGCTGAGCTTCCGTCGGCACCCGCACCCGCTCCATCACCCTGTCATCGAAGGAGGTGGACGGCTCCAGGCCCTGGAGGGAGGAAAGGGCAAGAAACAGCCCTCGCCACTCAGTCGCTTGGGCCCGGCAGGCCGGGCAAGCCTGAATGTGGCTGCCGATCGTCTGGAGCTCATGGGCCTCGGCCTCACTAGCCGCCCACGCCTCCAGAGCCTGCTCGGAGGGATGTCCGTTATTAGTCCAGTTTTTCATTTCTACCTGCCCGCTGTATCCCTTTACGAGGAGACTTTCTCCCAGGTTTCAGCCCTGCCGGCGGGTTCGTCAAAGCTCCTCTCGCAGGTGGGAGAGCACCTCCCGCAGCGCCGCCCGGGCCCGGTGCAGATAAGTCTTCACCGTGCCGATCGGGACCTCCATGATCTCGGCGATCTCCTCGTAGGGCCGGTTCTCGATATGGCGCAGGATCACGGCCACCCGGTAATCGGGCCTCAGCCGCGCGATCGCGTCCTCTATCTCGGCCCCCAGTTCCAGGGCGAGGAACTCCTGCTCGGGCGACTCGTCGGGGGCCTCGAGCACTATCCGGGTCTCTTCCATCCGCTCCGCGTCCGTTGCGTGGGGCGAGCCGTGGATGGAGACCGTCGCCAGCCGCGCGCGCCTGAGGTAGTCGATGGCGTGGTTGTTGGCGATCTTGAACAGCCAGGAAGAGAACCTGTAGTTCGGTTTGTAGCTGTCGAGGTTGTTGAAGGCTTTGACAAAGGACTCCTGAGCCAGGTCCTCGGCCTGTTCCCGATCGCCGATCATCCGGTATATGATGGAGAACACAGGTCGTCGGAAGCGCTCGAGCAACTCGCGGTAGGCCGATTCGTCGCCCTCTAGGGCGCGCGCGACAAGCTCCTGGTCATCGACTTGCTCGCCGGGCCCCAGTTGCAGGGAGCTATCGGGCCGGCTCGCCTTACGGTTGGGTAAGCGCTCCCGTTTCACCGGGTTGCCCGCGACCTCTCGCTCCCGTAAGTTCGCCGCCGATCATGACCACCTCCCAAACGCAACCTCCTTCTCCTCTGGAGCTCGGCTCGGCAGGTGACCGCGGTCGGGCGGTTCGAGAGATGTTCTCGGCGATCGCGCCGCGCTATGATTTCCTCAACCATCTCCTCAGCCTCAACATCGATCGGTCGTGGCGCCGCCGCGCCGTGAGTCGCTTGGGCTGGGAGTCCCGGCCGGACGGTCTCTACCTGGACGTCTGTACCGGGACATACGATCTGGCGCTCGAACTCGCCCGGCGACCGGGTTTCGGCGGACGCATCGTCGCGGTCGACTTCTCGAAGCCGATGCTGCAGGCCGGGATACCGAAAATCGAAGCTTACCCGGTCGCCCCGGCCTGTGGAGACGCGCTCGTGACACCGCTCGCCTCGGACAGCTTCGACGGCGCCATGGTGGCCTTCGGTGTGCGCAATCTGACGGACATCGACGCCGGCCTCCTCGAGCTGAAGCGGGTTCTCCGCCCCGGCGCCCGGCTGGTGATCCTAGACTTCGCCATGCCGGCAGGACGCCTCTTCCGGTCGGTCTACCGCTTCTATTTCACCCGGTTGCTCCCCTTCATCGGGCGGTTAATCTCAAAACATAGCTTCGCTTACAACTACCTTCCAGAGTCGGTGCAGAGCTTTGCCGGCCCCGCTCAGCTGGGGGCGCGACTGACGGCCGCAGGGTATGTTGAGGTTGGATGGCGCACGATGACCGGCGGGACCGCTTGCCTGTGGTGGGGGGCGGAGGTGGGGGCGGTCGGTGATCGCTGTCCAGGGAATGGTAAGGCGTAGGCGGTAAGCCGTAAGCGGTGACCGGTATACTTCTCACCTCTTACTCGCACTCGTACTCTTGACATCCTAACCGACAGACCGGTAGCGATCGAATGGCCTACACGAATCTGCAGGAATTCATCGAGGATCTCGACCGGCTGGGCGAGCTGGTCCGTGTTAGCGAGCCGGTCTCGGTGGATCGCGAGATCACGGAGATCGCGGACCGGTGCATGAAGAGCCCTGGCGGTGGCCCGGCATTGCTGTTCGAGAACGTGCGCCTGCTTGATGGGAGCAAGAGCGAGTTTCCCGTGGCGATCAATCTGTTCGGCAGCCTCCGGCGCATGGCGAGAGCTTTGGGGGTGGAGGATCTGGATGAGATCGCCGGTCGGATTGACCGGATGCTGAAGATGGAAGTGCCGGAGAGCCTGGTGGGCAAGATCGCCATGCTGCCGAAACTGGCGGAGCTGGCGAAGTATCCGCCCCGCTCTGTCCGGGGCCAGCCTCCGTGCCAGCAGGTGGTGTTGAGAGGAGAAGAAGCCGATATCACGCGCATCCCTCACCTGAAATGCTGGCCTCAGGACGGCGGCTCCTACGTCACGCTGCCGCTGGTGATCACCCGGCACCCCGCCACCGGAGTACTGAACGCCGGTATCTATCGCATCCAGGTTCTGGACGGCCGGCGCATGGCGATGCACTGGCAGCGGCACAAGGTCGGCGCTGCACACTGGCGTGAGATGGCCGAGCGGGGCGAGCGGATGCCGGTGGTCATCGCGCTGGGTGCCGATCCGGCGACGCTGTATGCCGGCAGCGCACCATTGCCGCCGCAGGTGGACGAGTTTCTCTTCGCCGGCTTCCTGCGGTCGACCCCGGTGCGGCTTGCGCGCGCGGTCAGCGGCGACCTTCCAGTGCCTGCTGAGGCCGAGATCGTCATCGAGGGTTACATCGATCCCGCGGAGGACCTGGTTTTGGAGGGGCCGTTCGGCGATCACACGGGCTTCTACTCGCTGGCCGACTATTATCCGTGCGTGCATGTGGAGGCGGTCACGTATCGCAAGGGAGCGGTCTATCCGGCGACGATAGTGGGCCGGCCGCCGATGGAGGATTACTACCTGGGCCACGCCACGGAGCGGATCTTCCTGCCGCTACTGCGGCTGACGATGCCTGAGGTCGTCGACTACCACATGCCGGCCGAGGGTATCTTTCACAACCTGGTGTTCGTCGGCATCGACAAGCAGTATCCCGGCCAGGCCTGGAAGGTGATCAACGGCCTCTGGGGTCAAGGGCTCATGGCGCTGGCCAAGGTGATAGTGGTTGTCGACAAAGACACCAACGTGCGTGATGTTCAGGAGGCGTGGTGGGTGACGCTCAACAACATCGATCCGGAACGCGATGTCCGATTCAGCATGGGGCCCATCGATGTGCTCGACCACTCCTCGCGGGCCTTCAGCTATGGCAGCAAGATGGGGATCGACGCGACCCGTAAGTGGCCGGAGGAGGGCTATACGCGTGAATGGCCGGACAAGATCGTGATGGATCCGGAGACAAGGCGGAGGGTCGATAAGATATGGCCGAAACTGGGCATTGACTTGACGTAGCGCTGCTGATAAGCCAAGTTGTTGTCAGCGTAGTTCTTACCTACTCCCCCATCCGTACTGACCGGCCTGCGATTCAGCTACATCCGGAGGTAGCAGTGGCCGTGTTTGCCAATTGGAAGGCTGTTGATCTCCGCCGCCTTCTCTTCGCCTTCGTCGGTGGCGTACTCGTCATCGTCATCTTCGTGTTCGCCGCGCTGGCCTGGGGTTCGGCGGAACAGCTCGTAGAGCCGACGGTCGAGCGCCAGTTGGCCGAACGAAGCGGGTCGGCCGTGTCGGTGATTGAAGGCGCCATCGAGAGCGCGATCACTGAAGCAGAGTTGCTGGCCATGTCCCCCGCGGTGATCGATGCCGCGGTTCGGGGTTCCGGCGTCGCGCGCCGAAGCGGACTGGATCGTCTCTCGATTGGCGAGTTGGAGCAACGATTCTCGGACACGCGCTCTTTGCAGGCCAGCCCGGCCGCCGATCGCTATCTCGGGAGTGTCGTAAGCCGCTCTACGTTCGCTGAGCTGTTCGTGACCGACCGCGACGGGCTTGTGGTCGCCGGCAGCGGTCTGACGTCCGACTTCGTGCAGCGGGATGAGAAGTGGTGGATGGACGCATTCGCCGGGCGCGGCGGCCCCCCCGAGGTGGGGACGGACGAATCGGTCGGCGCGATCACCCTGTCCATCGCCGTGCCGGTGCAGGGGGATGAGGGTACGGTCGGTGTGTTGAAGGCGGTCATCCCGCTCCAGCGGTTACAGCGCTCGCTCGCTGACCTGGCTCAAGGTTGGGGCTATGTGCAGCTGATCGACCAACGAGGGCTGCTCATCGGCGATCCCAAGGAAGAGCACCTGCTCGAGCCCTATCCGGATCCGGGCGCGCTGCTGGAAGGACGGCTGATCAGGTCCCGGAGCCCCGACGGCGTGGCGATCGCCGGGATGGTGAGGCCTGCGCTCGACGGACGGTGGAAGGTCGTCTACTGGGTTCCCGAGGAGCAGGCTTATGGTCTGCTGCACGCAGCGCGCCGCGCGATCGGGTACTTCGTGGGAGTCGCGCTCCTCACCGCGCTCATCGGTGTTCTGATCGCGGGCAGCTGGATTTCGCGTGAGATCGGCAAGCCGATCAAGATGGTCGCGGAAGCCGCCAACAAGGTTGGCGACGGTGATCTTCGGGTCAGCGTCGAGAAAGTGGGGAAAGGCGAGGTCGTCAAGCTCTGCGTTGCCGTGCAGCATATGATCGACAGGCTGAAGGAGTTGGTGGGATCGATCCGGGAGGCGAGCTACCACACCCAGTCGCGCAGCCAGGAAATCGCGGGCGCTGTCGAGCAGCTTTCGTCGGGCGCCCAGGAGATGACGGGAACTCTCTCGCGCCTGACAGAGGACGCTTCGACTCAATCCGACACCATTCAGGAGATCAACCGGCGGATGGAAGCGGTGGCGGCGGCCGCTCGCGACCTGGCCAATGGGGCGGAGACGGCCACCGAGCGCAGCCGGCAGCTTCGCAGCATCGCGGAGAAGAGCCGAGAGCGATTGCGCGAAGGCCACGCCCAGGTCGCACAGATGGCGGAGCGATCGGACCTGGCCACCTCGCGGCTCCTGGAGTTCATGAACGCGTCGAGGCAATTCAGCGAGTTTGTGGATCTCATCAAGCAGTTCGCCCGTCGTACGAACCTGCTCGCGCTGAACGCGGCCATCGAAGCGGCGCGGGCGGGCGGGGAGGCCCGCGGGTTCGCGGTGCTGGCGGAAGAGATTCGGAAGCTTGCGAACCAGGCGGGCGAGGCCGCGGATCGTGCGCAGGAAACCACCGAGGCGGTTCTGGGCCAGATCGAGACAGCGCGCCAGGCGATCGAGGATACGCGCGAGACCACCCACGCTATCGACTCCGTGGTGCAGTCGCTGGACGAGAGCTTCGACCGGGTCACCCGGGCCATGGGCGAGGCCGAGGGTTGGGGGGACCGGGTCGCCGAGGTCAGTGCCGATGTGGACAGCAGCCTGCGGGCCACTGCGGAACGGCTCAGTTCGGTGGTGTCCGGCTTCACGGACTTCGCCGCCGCGATGGAAGAGCTGGCGGCGGGGATGGAGGAGCAGAACGCATCCACCGAAGAGATCGCATCCGCGGTCAACGCACTGAACACGTCCGCGTGGGAACTGGCCAGCCTGGCGGATGTGTTCGTCGTGGACGAGCAGATGAGGCGCGATGTGAAAGAAGACCGCGACGAAACAACGCCCGAGGAGGCGGGAGGGCCCCCGGTTCGCCACGCCACTGCCGCTGGCTGATATCGGGCTCGCTTCGCTCAGCCGGTAGCCGTCCCTTCCTCCCGGTGCCATCGTCACTCTCGATGGTTGGCAACGAGGCCTGCCTCGCTTAGACTAGGCGACGGTCACTACCCATCAGAGCCAACGGATACCCGAGAGCGTGACTGAGCCCCAGACCCTTCAGGGCGCGAACCGAGTCGCCCTCTACAGCAACCTTGTCCGGCTGCCGCATACGGCTTTCGCACTGCCGTTCGCCCTGATAGGTGCAGCGCTGGCGTCGTATCGCTATCCCGTAAGCATCGCGCAGCTGCTCTGGATCGTGGTGGCGTTCACCGCGGCGCGGTTCGCCGCTATGGCCCACAACCGGGTGGTCGACCGCGATTTCGATGCCCGCAACCCCCGCACGGCCGGCCGTGAGATTCCGGCCGGGCGGCTGTCGGCCAGAGAGGCGAAAGCCTCGATCGTGATCGCCAGCGGCGTCTTCTTCATCGCTGCGGGGATGCTGAACACGCTGACGCTGGCGCTCGCTCCAGTGGCGCTGATCTGGCTGCTGACCTACAGCTACCTGAAGCGGTACACTAGCTGGACGCACCTGGCGCTGGGCATGGCCGATGGGATCGCGCCGGTCGCGGCCTATCTGGCGATCTCAGGGCGCTGGAGCGATCCGTGGTACTTGCTGCCGCTCCTGGCTCTGGGAGTCGCGTTCTGGGTGGGTGGTTTCGACGTTCTCTACGCCTTGCAGGACGTGGAGCACGATCGGGCGGAGGGCCTCTACTCGATTCCCGCCCGCTACGGGACGCGGGCAGCGGTCCGGGCGGCGCGTGTCTACCAGGCGCTTGCCGTTCTGTGCTTGCTGGCAGCCGGACTCGCGATGCCAGGCGCGGGACCCCTCTACTTCGCCGGCGTAGGGGTGATAGCCGCGCTTCTCATCTACGAGCATTCCCTTGTGAGCCCGGACGATCTCTCCCGTCTGAACGTGGCGTTCTTCAACGTCAACGCTCTCGTTTCGGCGATCTTCTGCGGCTTCGTCCTCCTCGATAGGGTCATCTCGTGAGCGACCCGCTCGTCCTCGGCGTGACGGGCGCGTCGGGCGCGCCCTACGCGGTGCGCCTGATCCGCGCGCTGATCGACCTCGAGGTGCCCACCTATCTCGTCGTATCGAGCCACGGGTGGCGACTGCTGCGGATCGAAGCGGGGATCGAGAACGAAGAGGGGTTGCGGGAGCGGATCCCTGGCGATTGGAGCCGGATTCGTTTCTTCAGCAACTCCGATCGCGGCGCGGTACCGGCGTCCGGATCGGCGGTGACCCGCGGGATGGTGGTCTGTCCCTGCTCGATGGGTACGCTGTCCGCCATCGCGCATGGGAGTTCGCGATCGCTGATCGAGAGAGCCGCCGATGTAACGTTGAAGGAACGCCGGCGTCTCGTGCTGGTGCCCAGAGAGACGCCGCTTTCTCAGATACACCTGCGCAACATGCTCGAGGTTTCCCAGGCGGGAGCCGTAGTGATGCCCGCCGCGCCCGGGTTCTATGGCCGGCCGCAGGGCATCGACGATCTGGTCGAGTTCATCGTAGCCCGCGTGCTGGATCACGTGGGGGTCCCGCACGACATCGGCCATCGCTGGAGCGGGCAGTGAGCGAGACGCTGCAGATCGGGCTGATCTCGGACACTCACGGGCTGCTGCGCAACGAGGTGTATTCGGCGTTCGAGAGCGCAGACGAAATCGTGCATGCCGGCGACGTGGGCGACCCCGCCATCCTGACCGAGCTCGGCGTGATCGCGCCGGTGCGCGCGGTCTACGGCAACGTCGACGGCTGGGAAGTTCGGGAGCAAGCGTCAGAGTCGCTGGAGCTGGAGCGATTGGGCCACAAGATCGCCGTGATCCACGGGCATCAGTGGGGATCCCCGCGTGTGCAGGATCTCCTTGAAGCCTACCGGGGTTTCTCGGTGATCGTGTACGGGCATACCCATCAGCCGCTTGTCGAGAAGGTCGATGGGACGCTGTTGGTGAACCCGGGGAGCGCCGGCCACCAGCGCTTCGGGAAGGCTGTTTCGGTGGCGTTGCTGAGCTTGGAGCGGCAGCGCGCGCCGGCCGCCCGGCTGTTGGACCTCTCGCGCTGACTAATCGACCAATACGAGCTGGAAAATGCGGCCGGCGCCGATTCTCTGGCCGCTGATGAGATCTCTCACCTCGATCTTAAGCAGGTAGTCGCCCGGTTCGCTGTCTAGGAGCTCGAGGCTCATGTACTCGGGCACCCGCTGGCCGTTGAACCGGACGACGCGCTCGTAGGACAGCTCGATATCCTCGTCGTCGCCAAAGCCGAAGGCCGATGCAACTCTAGCCAGGACCCCTTTCCCTTCCGCATCGGTGACGCTGAGCTCGACCTGGAAGTTGGCAAACCCTTCCTCGTCCACGGCCAGGCCATAGACCTCCCAGTAGACGGCCACCGGCAGGTCGCGGTCGAAGACGAGTTGTCGATTCACCTTGATCGCGAATTCACGGCGATCCTTGGGATCAGCAACCTTCGGCGTCACCGCGTCGGCCAGCACGAGGTCGCTGAGGGCCAGCACCCCATCCCGGAACGGCCGGGCTTCGATGCTGTCACGCTTGACCGCCGCTTTGTATTCGGAGGCGCGCGCCTCCAGGCTGTAGGTGTATTCCCCAGGCATCAAGGGGAGGGAGTAGGTGAGCGGCACGGGTTCCGGCTCCACGGGTGCGCGCAGAACGCGGCGAAAAACCTCCACGTACTCGGCGCCGGCAAACAGGAAGAGGCCGAGCTCGAGGGTGTCGGGACGGTCGATCAACTCGCCGGCGGGCACCTCAGAGTAGAGGTCCACCTCGATGATCGTGTCGACCGTACCCCGGAAACGAGCGATCTGGACGGGGTAGTCGATCAACTCGAAGCTGGCGGTGTAGACGGCCGGCTCGACCTTGCGCGCATCCTCCTCCATCGACTTGGAGAACGAGGCGATCATGTGGCTGGCGTGGCGATAGCGGAGCTGCTTCTCGAAGATGAAGTTCGGCATGTTCCAGCCGTAATTCCAGAAGATCCAGCGTCCGCCGCCCTGTACGGAGGAGCTGCTCGTCTCGAACGCCGCCGAGCTCATGCCCTTGGAGGCGTCGCGCCGTATCTGCCAGATGCGCTCGGGAGGTCCGTAACGGACGTAGATCTGTCCTCGTTCGCTGTCCGCCCCCCAGCGACCCTCCGAAGGATCCTCGAACCAGAGGTCCGCGAAGCTCACCCGGGCCAGATGGGCCGCCCTCACTTCGTTGGCCGGGCTGAGGTAGAGGGGGTCTGACTTGCGCCAGATCAACTCCTCGACCCAGCGTCGGGTCTCGGAGCTCGCCTCGTCGTACTGCTCGGCCACGTTCTCGCGCAGCACATACGATATGTCGCGGTAGTGGTCCGCGATGTCGGCGCCCGCAAGCTCGATGCCCCTGTCGAATTGCTGCTCCGCCAGCGAGTCGAGGCCCATTCGCTGATAGACGAGGCCCAGCGTCAAGTACCCCCATGGGTTGCCGGGCACATCGCGCTCGAACTGTTCCGCCAGCTCGCGAGCTTCCTCCAGGGCACCTCTTTCGACGAGGTGGATCACCAGCCGCCTGAAGGCCCCGGCATGAGTTGGATCGGCGGCCAACGAGCGCCTGAACGCATCGACCATTTCCGCGTAGTCGTCTTCCCCTTCCTCCGAGAGACTGGCGGCGTTGCGGAAGTACTCGTTGAAAGCGCGCGGCCGAGTGAAGTTCAGGCAGAACGCGCCCAGGGCGCCGCACTCCGGCGTCATCACCGGGAGGGTGGGGACGAACACTAGATTGCGTGTGTCCAGGTAGATGTCCTCGGCGTACAGCCCTAGCTCGAACCAGAGATACGCCCGGTCCGCCGGTGCGACCTCCTCCTCGGGCCGCTCATTCATGTACTTCTTGGCCCGGTTGAGCACGCGCCGGGCATCGGAGTACATCTGCTGCTTTCGCATCAACTGGCCGAGCGCCAAGAAGTAGGCGGGATTCTTGGGATCGAGCCTCCAGGCCCGGTGGAGCGCCCGGTCAGCCTCGAGGCGCTCCCGGAAATCGGTCTCCACACCGCCGGCTATGTCGGTCAGTACAATCCCGAGCAGGCCCCAGCCCGGCGCGTACCTGGGCTCCTCTTCGGTCAACCGGCGCAGAAGCGCGAGTGCCGCTGCCGTGTCACCGGCGGCGAGCTCGGCTCGTGCGGAGTCGTAGAGCGCGGGCTCCTGGGCAGCGGCCGGGGTACTCGCGACTGGCACGAGAAGTACGAACAGCACTGCGCCAAGGGCGAGAAGCCCCGGCGGTATCCGTAGAGGGGCCAACCCCCGATCACTCATGTATTCAAGCTAATGCTGAACGTGGCGCTCGCAAAGTTGCGGCTCCACGACACCCGGTCCTCCTACTGCTGGCAGCCGGGACAGAGGAAAGCCGAGCGGCCGGCGAGCACGATCCTCGTGATTTCGCCGCCGCAGCGCCGGCAGGATTCGCCCTCGCGACCGTACACCTCGAGCAGGTCCTGGAACGTACCGGGATCGCCCAGCAAGTCCCGGTAGTCACTGAAGGATGTTCCGCGCCGGCCCACCGCGCTCCGAAGCACCTTGCGGATGGCCGTGTGCAGCCGCCGAACCTCGCCTTTCCCCAGGCCGGCAGCGGGCCGGCACGGATCGACCCGCGCCAGGTGACACGCTTCGCTGGCGTAAATGTTCCCGATCCCCGCGATCCGCGCCTGGTCGAGCAGCACGTTTCTGAGAGGTGCCCTCGAGCGCGCGAGCAGCTGCGCCAGCGCCGCCGGCGTAAAGCCGTCGGACAGCGGTTCGATACCCAAACGCTCGTCGAGCTGCGCCCACTCGCCGGCCGCTAGGACCCGCATGCGGCCGAAGCGGCGAACATCGTAGAAGCGGAGCACTCCAGGGCCCCGAGACCCTTCCAGCAGGATGCTCACGGACAGGTGAGGCTCCGCCCGGAGTCTGGATGAACGATCCCAGTGGAAGCGTCCGGTCATGCGAAGTTGGGTCACCCAGATCAGCCCGCCGTCCAGCCTGGCAATGATCCATTTCGCTCGACGGCCAACGCTCAATATGCGCCGGTCGGTCAGCGCGCGTCGGAATGCAGCGGGCGAGATCGGCTCGACCACCTCAGCGCGATGGACGCGCACACGCTGGATTCGACCCCCTGCGATCGTGGCGTGCAGCCCGCGCGCGATGATCTCTGCTTCGGGGAGTTCGGGCATGCGCTATCGTGAGCGTTCCCGTTCTATTTCCCGATAGCCGATGTCCCGGCGGTAGTACTTCCCATCGAACTGGATTGCTTCAGCGGCTTGCCTCGATTTCTGCGCCGCGGAGCCAACGGTATCGCCGAGACCGACTACCCCGAGGACGCGTCCCCCGCTGGTCACCAGCTTCCCCTCGGGGACCCGGCGCGTCCCCGCGTGAAGGACGATGAGCTCGGGGTCCTGCTGGAGCGACTCGGGGATGTCGATCTCCTTCCCCTTGTCGTAGGAGCCGGGATATCCCTCGGAGGCGAGCACCGTGCAGACTGCGGCCCGGGCTTTCCACTCGAGGCTCACGCCTTCCAGCCGCTCGCCGCGCGCTATACGCTCGAACAGTTCCAGCAACGAGCTGTCGAGCAGCGGCAGGATGGCCTGCGTTTCCGGGTCGCCGAACCGGCAGTTGAACTCGATCACGTAGGGATCGCCCTCGACGATCATGAGGCCACAGTAGAGGACGCCGCGGAACTCGCGACCCTGCGCGCTCATCTCGGCCAGTGTCGGCATGATTATCTCATCGGTCACGCGACCGATCAGAGCCTCGTCGGCGATGGATACAGGAGCGTAGGCGCCCATACCACCGGAATTGGGACCCGTGTCGCCTTCACCGATCGGTTTGTGGTCCTGAGAGGGGATGAGGGGCAGGGCGTTGGCGCCGTCGGTGATATAGAAAACCGACAGCTCTTCGCCCACCAAGAAATCCTCGATCACCACGGTCGATCCGGCGTCGCCGAAGCTCTCCTCGACGAGCATCGAGCGGGCGGCGGCCCGCGCATCGTCTGCGGTCCGGCAGACCACTGACCCCTTCCCGGCCGCCAGGCCCGAGGCCTTCACGACGACCGGCGCGCCGTGCTTCTTGATGAAGCGCTCGGCATCCTCGTAACTGTCCACGGTCTTATAGGCGGCGCTGGGAACGCCGGCTTTCGCCATCAGCGCCTTCGCGTAGGCCTTGGAGCCTTCGATCTCGGCCGCGTCTGTCGACGGGCCGAAGATCGCCAGATCCCGCCCATGGAAAGTATCGACGATGCCCGCGACCAGGGGCGCTTCGGGGCCGACGATGGTCAAGTCGATTTCCCGCGAGTCGGCAAAGTCGGCCAGCGCGTCGATCTCCTCGGGCTTCAACGGGACTGACTCCGCCAGCGCCTTCGTTCCGCCGTTGCCGGGGGCGGCGTAAATCTGCGCCTCGGGCCGCTCGCGCTTCAACTGCCAGATCAGCGCGTGCTCACGCCCTCCTGATCCTACCACGAGGATTCTCATCGATCACCCTCCCCCCGGCAGCGCCTGGTCCAGATCCTCAATCAGGTCTTCCACATCCTCGATGCCTACCGAGAGGCGAACCAGGCCTTCGGTGATGCCCATGCGCTCACGCTGCTCCTTGGGCACCGCCGCGTGAGTCATGGCCGCGGGATGACTGACCAGGCTCTCCACACCACCCAGGCTCTCCGCCAGAGTGAATACTCGCGTCGCGCGGCAAAACGCCTCGGCGCGCGCTCGATCACCCAGCTCCAGCGAGATCATCCCGCCGAAGCCGGTCATCTGCTTCTTTGCCAGTTCGTGCTGCGGATGGGACGGCAGGCCGACGTAGAACACATCGTTCACTCGCGGCTCCTGTTCCACCCATTCGGCGATGCGGCGCCCGTTGCGATCGTGTGCCTCCATCCGTACGTGCAACGTCTTGGTCCCGCGAAGCACGAGCCAGCAGTCCATGGGGCCGGGGATCGCGCCGGCCGCCTTCTGCATGAAGCGTAGCCCCTCGTTGATCTCGTCCTTCGATGTCAGTACCAGCCCGCCCACGACGTCGCTGTGACCGTTCAGATACTTGGTGCTGGAGTGGATGACGGCGTCAGCCCCCAGCTCCAGCGGGCGCTGGAAGTACGGCGTCGCGAACGTGTTGTCCACCACCAGCCAGGCACCCGCTCCGTGAGCGATGTCAGCGGCCACCGCGATGTCGGTGATATGCATGAGCGGATTGGTCGGCGTCTCGACGAGGATCAGGCGCGTCGTATCCTTGACGGCCGCCTCGATCAGCTCTTGCTCGCGGGTGTCAACGAACGAGAACTCGATTCCAAGGCGAGCGAGAATCTGTCGGAACAAGCGGTCCGTTCCTCCGTACACGTTGGCGCCGCAGATGACGTGGTCGCCCGCCGACAGGAGCTTGACCATCGCCTCGATTGCAGCGATGCCGGAGGCGAAAGCGGCACCGTGCTGTGCGCCCTCCAGGGCCGCGACGTTGGCCTCGAGTGCCGTCCGCGTTGGGTTGGAGACCCGGGCATATTCGTAGCCCTTGTGGACGCCGATACCTTCCTGCGCGTAGGTGGACGTCTGGTAGATCGGCGTCATGATGGCGCCGGTCGTCGGGTCAGGCTGCTGGCCCGCCCGGATGGCGCGAGTGGCGAAGCGAAGCTCTTTGTCAGGCGTCATGAGTGAACGTGCTGTTCTCCTGCTGATTGGTCTGCTCCGGTTGGGTGCTCCCAGGGATAGACAGTCTAGTTTGCCCGGGCGGCGCCGTCCAGCGAGGCGCAACTTGAGTGTAGAGCGGTGTCGGCTTAATTACGGGTGGCTCCTGGCGGGGCGGAGGCCAGGGTGAGAGGGGCTACAGGGAGTCCGTTATGGCCTTTCCGGAAAGTCTGATCGTCAGCGTCTCGGGAATACGCGGCCGGGTCGGCATCGATCTGGACCCACAGATCGTGGCCGGCTTCGCGGCGGCGTTCGGGACGTACGTCCGCGAACAGGGCTGGGGCGACCACCTGGTCATCGCCCGCGATTCGCGGCCCAGCGGACCGGCCTTCGTGAGAGCGGCGACCGCGGGGTTGCAGGCCGTGGGCTGCCGCGTGAGCGACTTGGGTCTCGTGCCGACTCCGACGGCCCTGCTGGAGATCCAGGATCGCGGCTTGAGCGGCGGCATCGTCGTCACCGCCAGTCACAACCCTGCTGAGTGGAACGCTCTGAAGCTGGCCAGCCCCGCGGGGGCCTTCCTCACCCCGGAAGAGGGTGCCGAGTTCGTGGCGGGCCTGCGGGCCGAGAGACCGCCGGCGTATGTGCGGGGTGAGCTGGGCGGAGTGGAGGATGTTCCCGGCGCGGTCGATCGTCATATCGAACGCATCCTGGTGCTCGACCATATCGATCCAGCCCGGATCGCCGGTCGCGGTTTCAAGGTGGTCCTCGACTGTGCTCGCGGAGCCGGCGGCACCATCGTACCGGCTCTGCTGGAGCAATTGGGCTGCGAGGTAGTCGGCATCGAGCTGGAGCCCGATGGACGCTTCACCCGGGAACCGGAGCCGATACCGCAGAACCTCAGGACTCTGTGCCAGCGTGTGCGCGACGAGGGTGCCGACGTCGGCATGGCGGTGGATCCGGACGTGGACAGGCTGGCGCTGGTGGACCAGCACGGCGATGCCATCGGCGAAGATTACACGCTGGCCCTCGCGGCGCGCCTTGTCCTCTCCAAGCAGCCCGGTCCTACGGTGGCGAACCTCTCCACCAGTCAGATCGTCGAAGCGGTGTGCGATCGCGCGGGCGCGGAGTACTACCAGTCGCCGGTCGGCGAAGCGAACGTCGTGGCCGCGATGCGAGCCGCTGGGGCGGTGGTCGGCGGAGAGGGGAACGGCGGCGTGATCCTGCCGGTGCTCCACTATACCCGGGACGCGCCGCTGGCAGTGGCTCTGGTGCTACAACTTTTGGCTGAAACCGGGTGTACAATTAGTGAGATTGTAGCGGAGTACCCACAGTTTTGTATCATAAAAAACCGTTTCAGCCGAGGCGACGTTCGCGTCGATCAGCTACTGGACGAGCTGGCTAACTCCTTCCCTGGAGCGGAGATAGATCGTCAGGACGGAGTCCATCTCCGCTGGCGCGACCGGCAGATGTGGCTGCACTGCCGAGCGTCGGGGACGGAACCGATCTTGCGAGTGATCGGGGAGGGGCTAAGGGAAGAGGAGGGCGAGGTCAGGAGCCTGGTGGAGGAGGCCGGAGCCATAGTGGCCCGGCACGGTTGAGCGGGGGTCAAAAAAAGCGAAATGTGTGGCATAGTTGGGTACATAGGCGATTCTCAGGCTGCGCCGCTTCTGCTGGAGGGTCTGCGCCGGCTCGAGTACCGCGGCTACGACTCCGCCGGCATCAGCGTGTGCTGCAACGGGAGCATCGACACCCGCAAGATGGCCGGCAAAATCGGCGAGTTGGTGAAAGCGATCGAGGGCAATCTTCCGAGCGGAACGGTCGGAGTCGCTCATACGCGCTGGGCCACTCACGGCGCGCCGACTACAACGAACGCTCACCCGCATCACGACGACAGCGAAGAGATCGCGATCGTACACAATGGCATCATCGAGAATGCGGGAGTCCTTCGACGCAAGCTGATGGAGCTGGGCCACGTTTTTCGCAGTGAGACCGACTCGGAGGTCATAGCCCACCTGATCGATGAGATGTACGAGGGCAACCTGGAGGACGCGGTCGCTGCGGCCCTGATTCAAGTGGAGGGGACGTACGGGATCGCCGTTGTCTCGAGTCGGGATCCCAACAAGCTGGTTGCCGCCAGGAACGGTTCGCCCTTATTGCTGGGACTGGGGGAGGGGGGCACGTACTTCGTCGCCTCGGACGCGGCGGCGATTGTCGAGCATACACGAGACGTCGTGTATCTCGGTGAAGGCGAGCTGGCGGTGATGGACCGCGAGGGATACCGCACGCTCGATCTCAAAGGGCGCCCGCTCGAGAAGGAAGTGAGCCGCGTGACCTGGGACCTCGAGACGATCGAGAAGGGCGGCTTCGCGCACTACATGCTGAAGGAGATCTTCGAGCAGCCGGATTCGGTGCGCAATACGATGCGCGGCAGGCTGCTGGAGGAAGAGGGCGGAGCCCGGTTGGGTGGGCTCTCGCGTTGTTTGCCCTGGCAGGAGATCGAGAACTTCAACCGCATCGTGCTCACGGCCTGTGGCACGTCCTGGCATGCCGCGTTGATCGGCGAGTACATGCTGGAGGAGTTTGCGCGCCTCCCGGTCGAGACCGAGTATGCCTCCGAGTTTCGCTACCGGAACCCTGTACTGGACCCGCGGTCGCTGGTCATCGCGATCTCGCAGTCCGGGGAGACCGCCGATACGCTGGCGGCCCTGCGGGAGGCGAAGAGCCGCGGTTCTTCAGGTATCAGCATCGTGAACGTGGTCGGCTCGACGATCGCACGGGAATCAGATTGCGGCGTCTACATCCACGCCGGTCCCGAGATCGGTGTCGCGTCAACGAAGGCGTTCACATCCCAGGTTACCGCCTTCGCGTTGTTCAGCATGTACTTCGGGCGCAGCACCGGTGTGACGCAGGAGCGCGGCCACGATCTGGTGGCGGCGATGAAGAAGCTGCCGGACCAGATCTCCGAGATCCTCGACCGCAATGACGAGATCCGGGAAATGGCGAAGCTGTACCACCATCACCGGAACTTCCTCTACCTGGGTCGCGGCTACAACTTCCCGGTCGCGCTCGAGGGCGCGCTGAAGCTGAAGGAGATCAGCTACATACACGCGGAGGGTTACCCCGCGGCGGAGATGAAGCATGGACCGATCGCCCTGATCGATGAGAATATGCCCGTGGTGTGCATCGCGCCTCGCGATAGCGTCTATCAGAAGGTGCTGTCGAATATCGAAGAGGTGAAAGCGCGCGGCGGCCAGGTTATCGCAATCACGACCGACGGGAACGGCGAGCTGCACCAGCTCGCCGACCATGTGATCTCGGTTCCGTCGACGACGGAGATGCTGCAGCCGATACTCACGGTGATTCCTCTGCAGCTGCTTGCCTACCATATCGCCGTTCTGCGAGGTTGTGACGTCGATCAGCCCCGGAACCTCGCGAAGAGCGTGACGGTCGAGTAGTTGCGCGCCTCCCGCACTACGCACAACTTCCAAAGCCATGCGCGTCGTACTCCAACGGGTAGCGCGGGCCGAGGTCCGCGTGGATGGGGACCAGGTGGGCTCTATCGGCCGGGGCTACCTGCTGCTTGTGGGTTTCACGTCCGGCGATAGCGAGGAGACGCTGCGCTGGATGGTGGAGAAAGTGCGCGGCCTCAGGCTCTTTCCCGACAGCGAAGGGAAGATGAACCTGCCGATCGACGAGATCGGCGGCGAGCTGCTGGTAGTCTCGCAGTTCACGTTGTACGGGGACGTGCGCAAAGGCCGCAGGCCTTCGTTCGTTAACGCCGCGGAGCCGGAAGAGGCAGAGCGGCTTTACAACCGCTTCGTGGCACTTCTCCGCGAGGGCGCGATCCCCGTCGCCACGGGATCATTCGGAGCCCTGATGGAAGTCGACCTGGTGAATGAAGGACCTGTGACACTCTTCATCGAGAGGGACTAGATCGGTGAGGTCTTCGGCAATCCTGCAACGGTGCATCCCCGCGGTTCTCACCCTGGCGGCCGCATCGGCCGCTTGGTCGCAGACCGCGTGGGATCCAAACGCTATAGCGTACGACGGGCCGCCGGCCTGGCAGCAGGCCGCGGCGGCGGCGCTCAATCGGCACCTGCCGACCGATTCCGGCTATTGGGTGCTGGGCCCGCTTGATCTGTCTGCGGAATTTCCCGACACCACGGATCTGGTCCGTACGACGTTCCGGGTGCTGGCTCCGGACCCCGCAGGCTCGAGATCGGTGGCCCGCCGGCTCTGGATCCCGACCGGCGGCGTGGCGCTGGAGGAGCTCCAGCCAGCGGACACGCTGCCTCACGAGATGCCGCCTGGCTATCCCGGTCGCTTTCTGAAGGGCACTATCGTCGGCGAGAACGTCCTGGTGCAGGTGTTCACAGTGCAGGAGCATCGCTGGCTGCTCTGGGCGGAGCGCTCGCAGGTAGCTGATATCACCGAGCGGGTGAGTGGTCCGCTGGCCGACTACAGCAGGGCGGTGGCCCGGTACCTGGCGGCGCTGGATAGTGGGCAGGCCACGTCGGGGCCACCCCTCGCCACCGCGTACGGGCTGGGACCGATGTTCGACCTGTACGCCCAGCCGCCGGAGCCGGTCATCCGTGACCGCCAGGGTTACCTCGCGCTGCTGGAACGCAACCGGGCCTTCACGCTCGATGGCGAAGTGAGGGACGTCTACGGTTTCGATCCGGGTCCGCGCCTCGCCGCGTGGCTGGAGGAACAGGCACCCGCCGCGCTGTTCCCCGACAGGGAAGGCGAGGTGGCGCTCCAGCACCGATACAGAGATTTCCTCGAGGCGGGTGGCAGCTGGCTGGGATGTCCGGTGCTCAATTCCGCAACTATCGGAGCTTTGCGTGCCGGGCGATACGCGTTCGTGGTGGATCGCTATGGCTTCCTGCGGGTGGGACCCACCGACCCGGCTGGCATGGAAGGCGAAGCCGCCGTAACTCCGGCGCTACTGGCGCAGGGTGATCCCGTGTTGGTCGCCGGTGAACTGGTCTTGGACGCGGAGCGGGGCGAAGTCCTCCGGGTGCGCGAGCTCAACATCAACTCGGAAGAGTACTTCTTCAGCAACCTGTCGATAACGCTGTACCCCGACGTTGAGGAACGCTCCGATCGTTACGTCGTCTCGCTGGGTCATGCGCTGAAGGCGATCGACCTCGGCCGGCTGCCGAGTGACCATATACTTATCAGAAAGTTCTGAATGACCTGCACCCGAGACCTGGCGATCCGATCGATGAATGATCAAGTAAGCTGGCAATTGGGCGCGGATGTTCGTCGTTCACTCTGACAACCTTGGCAAGCGCTCCTAGACTCATCTTGGCGTCCCGTTCACCGCGCCGGGCTGAGCTTCTCTCGCGACTCGGCCTGAGCTTTGACGTGCGAGTGCCGCACGCGGACGAGTCGCTCGTTTCGGGTGAGGCACCTGAGGCGGCCGCAGACCGGCTAGCCCGTTTCAAAGCGGAAGCGGCTTTCGAGGCGGGTGCGTTGGCGATCGGTTGCGACACGCTTGTCGCGCATCGTGGTCGGATACTTGGTAAGCCTGCGGACATGGAGGAAGCGGTCGAGATGCTTAGTCGGCTCCAGGGCGATGAGCATGTCGTCTACACAGGAGTCGCGCTGGCGATGCCGGGCCGTGTGGAGAGCGCCGTGGAAGCGACCCGCGTCTGGTTTCGCTCGCTTGACCCCCGAGAATGCGAGGAATACGTTGCCACGCACGAACCTATGGACAAGGCGGGTGCCTACGGCATCCAGGGTTATGGTGCGGCGATCGTCGAGCGCATCGAGGGCGATTACTTCAATGTGATGGGCTTGCCCATCCAGCGGCTCCTCGAGCTCTTCCGCCGGTACGGCTGGCGATACGCCTTTGGCCGGTTGGTCGCGTTGGACTGACCACGCTCTAACATTTAGTCGTCTCCCATCGACAGACTACTTCCACAGTTCTGAAAGTGGCGATTGAGATTCCCCGCGCCGTCCGCTGGCATGATGATGCCGTGCGGATCATCGATCAGACGCTGCTCCCCGGCGAGTACAAAGAGATCGACATCGTGGAGGTGAAGGACGTCGTGGAAGCGATCCAGAGCCTGCGGGTCCGCGGCGCGCCGGCGATCGGGATTGCGGGCGCGATGGGACTGGCGGCCTCTCTCAAGGCCGATCTCCAGCTTCCCGCAGCGGAGTTCCGCGCTCGGCTCAGCGAGAACGCGCGGCGCATCCGCGGGGCGCGTCCGACCGCCGTGAACCTCGCGTGGGCGATCGATCGCCTGCTTGCGGCGGCCGAAGGGCTGGGTGACGCTTCAAACGCCGAAATCAGGCAGACGCTGCGCAACGAAGCGACGGCGATACTCGAAGAGGATCGCGAGATGTGCCGGCGCATTGGAGAGAACGGCCTGAAGCTGCTGCATGACGGGATAACGATGCTCACCCACTGCAACACCGGGGCGCTGGCCACGGGAGGAATCGGAACGGCCCTGGCGGCCGTGTATCTTGCCAGGGAGCGCGGGATGAATGTCCGCGTGCTGGCGACAGAGACGCGCCCGCTCCTGCAGGGGGGTCGGCTCACAGCGTGGGAGTTGAGCCGCGCGGGGGTGGACGTGACCGTGCTGGCCGACAGTATGGCGGCAGAGGCCATGAAGCGGTTGGATGTCGATCTGGTGATCGTGGGTGCCGATCGCATCGTTGCCAACGGGGATGTGGCGAACAAGATCGGGACCTACGGCCTGGCTGTCGCCGCGCGCCACCACGCGATCCCGTTCTACGTTGCGGCCCCCTCCTCGTCGTTCGATTTCGAGCTGGCTTCCGGCAGTCAGATTCCGATAGAGGAACGGGGGGCGGACGAGGTGCGCCGGGGGTTCGGGCGTCAGACGGTGCCCGAGGAAGTTCCGGTCTTCAGCCCGGCTTTCGATGTGACCCCGGCGGAGTTGATCGAAGGGATCGTCACCGAAAGGGGAATCTTCAACCCGCACGAGTTGTCGGAGCTGAGAGAGAACCTTCCTTCGGGGGCCCGGTAGCCGGTCTGCAGCACTCGAGTAGGCTGGCCGGGCGCGCAGCGACTCCGGGAATGACCATCGCGATGAAGGTGTACAGGGCGAGAAAATCGACGATCCTCTTCACGCTTGGTTTTCTGTTCGTGTTGACGGTCTTTTCCATGTTTGGCCTCTTCTTCGCCGAGCCGCGTTGGTTCTTTGTGGCCGTTCTGCTCGCTCTAACCTGGGAGTGGCATCGGCATCTGAAGGCACCGGTCGAGATTCGGGTGGAAGAGAGCGGGTCGATCGGATTCCGCAGTCTGCTTGGGCGTGTGGTTCTGAGCCCGCAACAGATCAAACGGGTGAAGCGCGCTGGTCGCTATTGCTCGCTCGAATACGATAAAGGCTCGATCAACCTGTACGCCAACATGGAAGGCATTCAGGAATTCTTGTCGAACCTACAGGCCGCCAATCCGGCGCTCGAGGTGACGACCTTCAAGTGGGGCCAGAAGAGTTGAGGGCGCTGTGCCGGTGATCCTCGCCATCGACCAGGGTACGACCGGGACGACGGTGCTGGCCGTCGACCATGAAAGCGCTGTCGTGGGCCGCGCCTACCAGGAGATCGAGCAGTTCTATCCGCAACCGGGATGGGTCGAGCACGATCCGGAAGAGATCTGGCGATCAGTCCAGGGGGCCGTGACCGCGGCGTTGCAGGACGGCGGCATCGCGCCCGCCGACATTGCCGCGATCGGGATCACCAATCAGCGTGAGACGGTGGTGCTCTGGGACCGGGAGCGCGGAGAGCCGGTTCATCGGGCGATCGTGTGGCAGTGCCGCCGCACGGCTCCGATCTGCCGGGCGCTCGAGGAAGCCGGGCACGCCGAGTTCATCCGCGAACGCTCGGGTCTTGTGATCGATCCGTACTTCTCGGGCACCAAGATGGCGTGGCTGCTCGACAACGTGCCGGGCGCCCGCGCCCGCGCCGAGGCCGGCGAGCTGGCGGCCGGCACCATCGATAGCTGGCTGATCTGGAAGCTCACCGGCGGTCGCGTTCATGCCACCGAGCCGACGAACGCGTCGCGCACACAGCTCTTCCGCATCGACGAACGTCGCTGGGATCCCGATCTCTGCGGGCTTCTGGGTGTGCCCGAGCGGATCCTGCCGGCGGTTCAGCCGTCCGGCGGTGTTTTCGGGACATCGGATGGCACGGCGATCGGTCTCGAGGCACCGGTCGCGGCGGCCATGGGCGACCAGCAGGCGGCGCTCTACGGGCAGGGGTGCTGGGGGCCGGGGCTGGCGAAGTGCACCTACGGGACCGGCGCGTTCCTGCTCGTTCATACGGGCGACGAGGTCGTGCCGTCGGTGAACGGCTTGCTCACCACGGTCGCCTGCGGGCCGCGGGGCGAAGCGGCGTACGCGCTGGAGGGATCGGTCTTCATCGCGGGCGCTGCTGTTCAGTGGCTGCGGGATGAGCTGGGCTTGATCGAGAGCGTGGCGGAGAGCGAAGAGCTGGCCCGTTCACTGGACTCGAACGACGGCGTGTACTTCGTGCCCGCCTTCGTGGGGCTCGGCGCTCCCCACTGGCTGCCGGAGGCGCGCGGGACGCTGGTGGGGCTGACGCAGGGTAGCGGGCGAAGACATCTGGTGCGAGCGTCGCTGGAAGCCATGGCGTATTCGGCCAACGATCTCATGCAAGCGATGGCTGCCGATTGGGGCCATCCGGTGCGGGAGCTGCGCGCCGACGGCGGCGCGGCGGCCAACGACTGGCTGATGCAGTTCCAGGCGGATATCGCCGGAGTCCCGGTGGGCCGGCCCGCACTGGTAGAGACTACCGCCATGGGTGCGGCCGGACTGGCGGGGCTGTCGGTAGGCTTCTGGTCGGACCCGGAGGAGCTTCGGGGCGTGCAGGCTCTGGATCGACAGTTCAGGCCCGGTTTGGCCGCGGAAGAACGGGACCGGCTGCTCGACGGTTGGCGACGCGCGATTCACGCCGCAGCGGCCTGGGCCGAGGCCGGCGGGCCTGAGGCCCCGACGGGATAGGAGGACGCCGTGGCCCAACTTCTTCGAGTCGGAGTGATCGGGAGCCACGAATGCGATGAAGGGACCGCCGATATCGCCCGGCGCGTCGGTGAGTTGGTCGCCGGGGCCGGGGCTGCGCTGGTGTGTGGCGGTCTCGGCGGGGTGATGCAGGCGGCTGCGGAAGGCGCGCGGAACGCGGGGGGAATCACCGTTGGTATCCTGCCGGGCGGCGACGCTGGAGCGGCGAATCCGGGGATCATGATCGCGATTCCTACCGGTTTGGGTGAAGCCCGGAACGCCCTTGTGGTGGGGGCGTCGGACGCGGTGATTGCCATCGCCGGTGGGTGGGGGACGCTTTCCGAGGCGGCGTTCTGTCTGAAGAACGGTGTGCCTCTGATAATGTTGAGGTCGGAATTGCCGCCGCTTCCGGTTCCGGAGGCCGAGTCGGCGGAAGAGGCAGTGGAGTGGGCCCTGGCTGAGGCCACGAAGGCGAAGGGGTGAGGGAGGGCATGGGATTCGGACAGGTTTTCAGTGGCTGAGCTCGGCGAGCTTTGCCTCTGGGCGGCGCTGCCACTGCTGGTGCTTGCGGCGGTCGCGTCCATCGGGGGCGGCTGGACGGGACGGGGCGACCTGGCCGCGATGGGTGGACGGGCGGCCCGTTCGGCCGCCGCGGTCCTCTTCATCTCCCTTGCTGGACTGGCCTACGCGCTTGTCACCGTCCAACTCAAGTACTCCTACGTCGCCGCTTTCTCTGGATTCCAGGAGCCGCGGGCTTGGAGGCTGGCCGCCCTGTGGAGTGGACCGGCGGCCGGCGCCCTCGTCTTCACCTTTCTGATCGCCGGCGCCGCGGCGTTGAGCTACAGGCTGGGTCGCTCGCGGCAGGGTTCGGCGCGAACGGGCTCCCTGGCCGTGCTCGCCCTCATGGGGCTGGCGACGGTGTTGACACGCGCCGTTCCGTTTGCGCAGCTCGACGCGCCGGCTCAAGTCGGATCGGGGCTGCCGCTGGCGGTGAAAGATGTGGTGTGGCAGGTGGAAGTGCTGGCCGTCTATCTGGCGATTGCCTGCGGCGCTTTCAGCTTCGCCGGTGTTGTGGGTGAGCAACTGGCGGAGACTCGGCGGGGGCAGCAGACCGAGCGCGCGGCGATCACGCTTTCGGCCGGTCTGCTCACGCTCGCGATCCTGGCGGCGACCTGGCGTGCCTATGCGGCGAGTGGGCGGTTGCTCAACGTGACGGGACTCTCGTACGTCGCCGTGCACGTTCCCGCGTGGCTGCTCGCCGTCGCCAGCCTGCACGCCCCGGGCGGTCGCGCCGTTCCCGGCTGGGCTGCCCGTTGGAGCCGGATTCTCAGTGTGGCGTTCTTTCCGGCGGTGATGGGTGCTGGAGCCGCTGTGCTGGTCGGAATGGGAGAGGTGCCGCCGGCGACCCTCTGGGCCGGAGGTTTCGCCGTGGGGGTCGTCTCGGGCGCGCTGAGCGGTATGACGCGGCGCGAGCGGGGCGTGGAGTGGCTCAGGCGCGTGCCTGGCTTCGGAGCAGTGGCGTTTCAGGGAGGGCTGCTGTCGCTGGGGTTCGCCGGCATGGTGGCCGTGTGGGCGCGGGTCAAAGGACCCGCCTGGGCGAGCATCACCTGGCCGGTGGTCATGCTGGGCCTGGCCGCAGCCGCCGCATGGTCGACTTCTCGCCCGGCCGGCAGCTGGAAAAGGGTGTGGCCGTTGGCAACGGTCCTGGCGGTCGCCAGCGCGGTGGGAGTGTACGCACTGAGCGGCTGGCGGCTTCCGGAGCTTGCCATCACCGTGGGGCTTGCCGTTGCCATCTTCGTTGGCTTCGCCGCTGATCTGGTGCGTTTGCGCGCGGCCCGCCGGTCGTGGGGCGAGGCGAGCTCTGAGCATCGGCCTAACGAAAGAGCTGTGGCTCGCGCCCGCGCCGGGCGCCGGTGGTCTTCGGCGCTCGGTCATCTGGGGGTGGCGATCCTCGTGGTGGGCCTGTCGGCGGAGACGCTGGCGGAAGTCAGGACTGTACCACTGGACCCCGGCGATTCCATCACAACGCGCGGCGGACTGGCAAGCGAGGTTCGGGTGACTTACCTGGGCCTCTCACATTATCAAGTTGGCGAGCTGGACAAACGAGTGGCCAGTTTCACGCTGTCCGGGCTGGGCACGGCACCGGAGCTCGTGACCGCGGCCTTGACCTACAACCTTGCGACGCGCCGCCAGTTCCGGACGCCGGCCTTGAAGCGAGGCGTGTTCAGCGACGTCATCGTTGGGATCACCGGTCGCACGGGTTCCGAAGAAGGCATCATGTGCAGCGTGGCGAGCAGGCCGCTCGCGAGCCTGGTGTGGCTGGGTGGCCTGCTGTTGCTGGCTGCGATCTTCGCCAGGGGGAGGGCGATCTCGTGAGCGCGATACTCGCAATGGTGCTGGGCGCGCTTGGTGTCACGTACGCTGTGTGGCCTTCACTCCGAGGTGCGGGGGTACCCCGGCTGGCCGATGAGCCGCCGGAGGTTGTCTCGGCGAAGGCCGAGGCCGACGCCATCGTTCTGCGTGATTGGTCGGTGGCTGCCGGGGAATTGCGGGTCGAGCCTGCCGCGGGCCGACCTCGCTCGCCGGCGGGAGAGTCAGAGACATGAGCGCGGCGATCCCGCTGTTCGACCTCGCCCGGCAGAACACGCCGATCGCCGACGAGCTGATGTCCGCGGTTGCCCGCGTCGCCGGAGCACAGAGCTTCGTGCTTGGGGCAGCGGTGTCCGAGTTCGAGGCCTCAGTGGCCGAGTACCTCGGCGTGGCCGAGGCGGTGGGTGTAGCTAGCGGGACCGATGCTCTATACCTGTCGCTTCGTCTACTCGACCTGGAAGAGGGCGACGAAGTCATCACCTCGCCGTTCACCTTTTTCGCTACGGTTGGTGCCATCGTCAACGCAGGTGGTCGGGTCGTGATGGCGGATATCGACCGTCGTACGTTCAATCTCGATCCTACAGCCGTCTCGGCCGCGATCACCGATCGCACTCGCGCCATCGTACCGGTCCATCTGTTCGGGCAGATGGCCGAGATGGATCCGCTGCTCGAGCTTGCCGCCGGCCGTGAGCTATGGGTGGTGGAGGATGCGGCGCAGGCGTTCGGGGCCAAAGCGATGGTCGGCGGCCGCTGGCAGTCCGCGGGCGCGGTCGGCACGCTGGGCTGCTTCTCGTTCTACCCGACCAAGAACCTCGGCGGCTGGGGCGATGGCGGCCTCATCACCACGGGTGATAGGGAGCTCGCGGAGCGGCTGCGGCGGCTGCGCGTTCACGGCGAGAACTACGCCCGCGGCAGGTATGTGCACGAGGAAGTGGGGACTAATTCGCGTCTCGATGCGATCCAGGCCGCGGTGCTGCAGGTCAAGCTTCGCCATCTTCCGGGCTGGACCGAGACACGACGGGCACGGGCCGCGTCGTACGACCAGCGGCTGGCCGGGATGGACGACATCGTTGTTCCAGCGGCGGAACACGACCGGTTCCACGTCTATGGGCTCTACACGATTCGCGCCCGGCGTCGGGACGGGCTGCGGGAGCACCTGACGGAGCGCGGCATAGGCAGCGGCATTTACTACCCGCTGCCGCTTCACCTGCAGCCCTGCTTCTCGGACCTGGGCTATCGGCGAGGTGACTTCCCCGAGGCGGAGCGCGCCGCGGCGGAGGTCCTGAGCTTGCCGATGTACCCGGAGCTGACCCTGGACGAGATGGAACGGATCGGCGCAGCGATCGCCGAGTTCTATGCGGCTTGAACAAAGGCTCTTGACCCCGAAGAAGTCCCGAAATAGTTTGAAGGCTGGGACCAGATGATGCCAGGAAACGAGATCGTCGACCTGCGTAGCGACACAGTGACGCGCCCTTCTTCCGGGATGCGCCAGGCCATCGCCGAGGCTGAGGTGGGCGACGATGTGCTGGGCGACGATCCAACGGTGAAAGTCCTGCAGGAACGGACGGCCGAGTTGCTGGGCAAGGAAGCGGCGCTCTTCTTTCCCAGCGGCACCCAGGCCAACCAGGTGGGCATACTGCTGAACTCGCAACCGGGCACAGAGGCGATCTGCGAGGCGAGCGCCCACGTCTTCCACTACGAGTTCGCCGGTGCGGCGATGTGGTCGGGAATACAGCTCCGGCAGGTTCCTACCGGGGATGGCGTGCTGACGGCGGAGCTGGCGCGTGCTCACATACGGCCGCCGAGCCCGCACCTCATGCGCACATCGCTCATCTGCGCCGAGAACACGCACAACATGGCTGGCGGCAAGGTGATGCCGATCGACACGTTGCGCGGTCTGCGGGAGCTGGCGAACGAGCATGGTATGCCGCTTCACCTGGATGGCGCACGGCTCTGGAACGCCGCGGCGGCGACGGGGGTGGCGCTATCCGAGTTCGCCGCGCAGGCCGACACGGTGATGGTCTGCTACTCGAAAGGCTTGGGCGCGCCGATCGGCTCCGCACTGGCCGGAAGCGAAGAGGCGATGGGGCGGGCGCACGCGCTCCGCAAGCGACTTGGGGGCGGCATGCGGCAAGTCGGCATCCTGGCAGCGGCGGGGCTCTACGCGCTGGATCACAATCTGCCCAGGATCGTGGAGGACCACGTCCGTGCGCGACGCTTTGCGGAATTCGTGGATGGGCTGGCCGGGTTCAGCGTCATAGCGCCGGACACGAACATCATCATGATCGACATTGAACAGGATGATCTGGCACCCGCCGATGTCGTCGGTTTTCTGGAGGAGCGTGGCGTACAAATTCTGGCCACGGGGCCGAGTCGTCTGCGGGCCGTCACCCACCTGGATGTAGACGATGGGGGCATCGAGCGCGCCTGTGCAGCGTTCGAGGAGCTGGTGCAGGTCAAGGCGAGTTGATGATCGTTTGACCGTTACGGGTTAGCCTCGCGTGGGAGGGAATGCTGAACGGTAGAACAGGAGGGGAAATGGCTGCGGAACTGAGTGAGGAGAAAAAGAAGGCGCTGGAGATCGCGATATCCCTGGTGGAACGCCAGCACGGGAAGGGCGCGATCATGCGCATGGGCGCTGAAGGCGCCCGGGTCAAGGTGCAGGTGATCTCGACGGGCTCCATCGCCCTCGACTCCGTCACGGGTATCGGCGGGATTCCCCGCGGCCGGGTGAGCGAGATCTTCGGCCCCGAGTCGTCGGGCAAGACGACGCTGACGCTGCACATCATCGCCAACGCTCAGAAGGGTGGCGGAGTGGCGGCCTTCATCGATGCCGAGCACGCCCTCGACATCCTTTACGCGGAGAAGCTCGGCGTCGATATCGAGAACCTGCTGGTCTCGCAGCCGGACACGGGTGAACAGGCGCTGGAGATCACCGAGGTCCTGGTGCGCAGCGGTGCCGTGGACATCGTGGTGATCGACTCCGTCGCTGCGCTGGTGCCACGTGCTGAGATCGAAGGTGAGATGGGCGCCTCGCATATGGGCCTCCAGGCGCGCTTGATGTCGCAGGCGTTGCGCAAGGTGACGGGTGCCATCAGCCGTTCAAAAACGGCGGTGGTATTCACGAACCAGATCCGTGAGAAGATCGGCGTGGTGTTCGGTAACCCGGAGACGCAGCCGGGTGGCCGGGCTCTGAAGTTCTACGCCTCCTTGCGACTCGACATCCGGCGCATCGCATCGATCAAGGACGGTAACGAGCAGGTCGGGAATCGGACCCGGGTGAAGGTGGTCAAGAACAAGTGCGCGTCACCGTTCCGCCAGGCGGAATTCGACATCATGTTCGGCCGCGGGATCTCACGTGAGGGCGAGCTCATCGACCTGGCTGCCGAGCACGGGATCGTCAACAAATCGGGCGCCTGGTACTCGTACGGCGACCAGAGGATCGGCCAGGGGCGCGAGAACGCCAAGGGCTTCCTGGAGGAGAACCCGGAAATGGCGGCGGAGGTCGAGGCAAAGGTGCGTGAGGCTCTGGGGATCGGAGGTTCTGCGGCGGATCCGGTGGAGGAGAGTGCGGAGGAGCTCGAGAAGGCGCACGTCTGAGTCGATTCACGTGCGCTCGGGCCGGTGAACGAGGAGATTCGGGACGAAATACCGGCCTCCGATGCGTCCGAGGCCGAGCGCCGCGCTCTTGACGCGGCGCTGAACTTCTTGTCCTACCGCCAGCGGACGGGACAGGAGGTGCGGCGCAAGCTCGCCGACCGCGGATTCAGCGAGCAGACGATCGAAGCGGCCATGCGGCGGCTGCATGCCGTTGGCCTTGTCGATGACGTAGCTTTCGTGGGCGCCTATGTTCGAGACCGCATCGCTCACCGGCCCATGGGTATGCGTCGCATGGTCCGGGACCTTTACATGAAGGGGATCTCGAGGGAGCTGGCCTTGCCGACCATCGAAGACGTGTTTCGGGACGAGAATACCGACGAGCAGACTCTGGCGGAACGCGTAGTCGAGAAGAAGCGCCGGACCCTTGCCGGCCGGGCTGGTGATGAGGCGGTGCTTCGCCGGCGTCTTCGTGACCACCTCATACGTCGTGGCTTCGATGTCCGCATCGTCCGCGACGTCGTGCACGATCTTTTTCCACAGAACGATATCCTCACTGATGAATAGAACCGCTGGTGAACAAACGGCCCGGAGTAGCCTATGAGCTGCTGCCAGTGCCAGGGAGCCCAGAAGCTCTTCTCGGGGCGGTATGTCAAGAGAGAGCTGAAGAGCTACCGCCGGAAGGGGCCGAGAGGCACTACGAGGATGCTGATCGACGCTCTCAAGGCGGAAGGCGTCGACGGGGATACGCTGCTCGATGTCGGTGGAGGCGTCGGCGCGATCCAGCACGAGTTGCTGAAGGCGGGCGCCAGCAGAGCCATCGGGGCGGACGCGGCGACCGAGTACCTGGAAGCGGCTCGGGAGGAGGCGGAGCGGCAGGGATATGCGGATCGCGTCACCTACCGCTACGGCGATTTCGTCGAGTTCGCCGGTGAGTTGGAGCCGGCCGACATCGTCACCCTCGATCGTGTGATCTGCTGCTACCACGACATGGAGACCCTGGTCAGACTGTCTGTGGAAAAGGCCGGGAGGCTCTATGGCCTGGTGTACCCACGTGACACGTGGTGGACGAGGATCGGGAACCGCTTCTTGAATCTATCCCTCTGGTTGTTGCGCAACCCGTTCCGCGTGTTCATTCACTCGTCGCAGGCCGTGGACGCGCTCGTGCGCCAGGGCGGCTTTGTTCGCCGCTACTCTCGCCTGACTCCTTTCTGGCAGGTCGTGGTCTACGGACGTTAGCTATGTTACGGAGGCGTGAGGGGCAGGGCACGCGTGTCCGCTACCGGCCTGCGCCCGGGCAGCGCTCCCTCGATGCGTGCCATGACCTTCGCGGCGGTGGCGCGCCAGGCGGTCAGCTTCCCACCGTAGATGCTCAGCACCCGGGGCCGCTCGCGGTTGTTCTCGCGATCGACGTCCAGGATTGTCTCCCTCGATCGATGGAATGCGTGGCCGGGTCCGGCGGGCAGAACTCGCAGCCCGGCGAAGGCGTCGAGCACCACGCCCGGATCCGTGGCCCTGTAGTGTGGGAAGTAGCGGTTCAGAACCCTCAGCAGATAGCTCTTCTCCGTCCGGAGCGGGCTGACTTGGTCCACGTCGCCGCGAAAGCGGGTCTCTGTTGTCCCAACGAGAGTCTCGCCCTTCCACGGCATGATGAAGACGGCACGCCCGTCACGCCGGACCTCCACATAGTAGATGCCGCACTCGACCTGGCCACGCACGATGATGTGGGTACCCTGCACGAGGTCCACCGGGCGCCGCCACGGCGCCGGAACGATCCTGTCGATGACGCGGTTGACCCAGGGCCCCCCCGCGTTGACCAGCACGCGGGCCTGACAGGTGAACTCCTGCCCGTCCCGGCGATAGCTCACCGCGCTTCCATCGTTGACCAGTTCCGCGCCCATGAACTCGGCCGGCATGGCCAGTTCCGCTCCCAGGCCCTGCGCCGAATTCCAGACGGCGGCCGTCAGTAGGGCATCGTCCGTCTGCGCGTCCCGGTAGCAGAAAACGGCGTCGAGGTCGTCCGTCACCAGACCGTCAAGTTGATCCCAGCGGCGGCGGGGCACCTTCTCGAAGCGGACCGCTTTCTCCAGTTTCCCGAGTAGCGCGTAGAGGCTCAGGCCGGCACCCATCAGCCAGGGTCGCCGGCGCGTATAGCTGAATATCGGTATGTAGAACGGCTTGAGCTTCACCAGGTCGGGCGCCAGCCGCAGCAGAAGCGCCCTCTCCATCAACCCTTCCCGGACCAGCGAGAACTCCCAGCTTTCCAGATAGCGCAGGCCGCCGTGGATGAGCTTGCTGGAGCGGCTCGACGTACCGGCGGCGAGCCCCTTCTTCTCGAGCAGTAGGACGGAGTGGCCCGCGGCCGCGGCCGCCTGAGCCACGCCGACGCCGTTGATGCCGCCGCCGACGACCACGACGTCGTAGCGGCTACTCGTCACTGCAGACTCCGCTGGCAAAGGCCGGGTGCTCCAGCATCTCGCGTATCGCCATGGTCTCTATGAGCTGCGCTCCCCGCGCCGCCAGTCTTAGAGCGAGCCTGGGGTCGCTTACGTCGTAGAGCGCCCACTGCCACGGTCCGGGCCAGAGCTTCTCGTGGTCAGGTATCATCTCGTAATCGCAGAAGAGATACTCGGGGCTATGTGCCGCTGCCGCCTCACGGGTCGCTGGGGACAAATCGTCCAGAACCCAGCCGATACTCACAGCCTCCCGCTCGCGGGCCATGAGCAGGGCATCCATGTCGAAAGAGATCAACGCGCATTGGTCGAGCCTGGGCAGCAGATCGCTCATCACGCGCTCGACCACCCACTCTCTGCCGAAACGCTGCAGGCTTTCGCTTTTGATCTCGACGAAGGCTTTCACCCGTGGCCACTCGCCCAGGAACGACATCGCTTCGGCCAGCGTAGGGACGTGAACGCCGGCAAACGTCTCGCCGAAGCGTGCCGGCTCGTTGACCTCGATCTCCTGCAGGCGCGCTAACTGCAGGTCCATGACGCGTTCCGGGACGCCGGCAGTCCGCTCGAGATCGGCGTCGTGCAACAGGACCGGAAAGCCGTCTGCGGTGAACTGGACATCGAGCTCGACGAAGCAGGCGCCGGCCTCCACGGCCGCTGTGAGGCTCTCTATCGTGTTTTCCGGGTAGCGCAGAGCATAGCCACGGTGCGCCACAAGCGCCGGTCCTCTCGTACGCTCCTCCGATTCCGACGTGATCACCATCAGTTTCCCGTCTCGCCGGGCTCCTCTCCAGCGACGGGCCGGGCAGTTCGCTTCCGCCCGGCCCGTATCAGATCGGATCTCCGTAGTCAGAGCTGTCGCGCTCAGTTCTGCTGCTGTTCCTCCGCCTGTGCCTCGGGATACAGCGACACCTGGACGTAGTTGTCCGTCCGCAGGTATCGCTGTGCCGCTTCCTGCACCACCTCGGTGGTGAGGCCGTCCACGAGCTCGTCGTAGGTCAGGATACCTCGCAGATCGAGTCCGTAGCGGTCGTAAGACACCAACTGGCTGAGCCAGTAACCATTCTCGCGCAGGCTCGTCTCCCGCTGGCGCCGCTGTATTTCCTTGACCTTGTCGATGTCCTCTTGGGTCGGTCCGAACGTCTTGATGCTGTCGATCTGCTGGAACACCGCTGCGGTCAACTCCTCGAGCCGTTCCGGCGCCGTTCCGAAGCTGATGCGGAAAGTGTACTCCTGCCTGGGGTCGCGAATCCCGACTCCGCTCACGCCGACTCCGTAGGTTCCGCCCATGTCCTCTCGCAGCACCTCGCGCAAACGGATCCGGAGCATGCTGGCCAGGGACCTGATCACGTAGCGATTCTCCCGCGTCCACTCGAACGGCCCGGTGAAGACGATCTGCGTCTGGCTCTTGGGCTCGATACCCCTGTAAACGGTCTTCTCGATCACGCCCGTGGGAGGCATGATCCCCTCGTCGCGCCAGGTCTCCTCGCGCCCGGTGGAAGGCAGCCCGCCCAGATACGTCTGGATCAGCGGCCTCAGGCTGTCCGGGTCGAAGGTGCCGACGAAGACGAAGGTGAAGTCGCTCGCGTCCGCGAACCGGTCACGATAGAAGGCGAGCGACTTGTCCAGGTCCATCTCCTCGTACAGCTCCTGGCTGGGCAGCCGGGTGCGGAAGTGGTGCTGCGTCAGCGTGACGGTGATCGTGTCCCGGTAGGCCGTATTCGGATCTGCGCTTCGGTTGGCCAGAAACGCGTTGATGCGCGACTTGAACGAGAGGTAGGCGTCCTCGTCACGGCGCGGCGCCGTGAAATAGAGGTAGATCAGCTGGAACATCGTCTCCACGTCGGCAGGCGATGCACTCCCGGACATGCCCTCGCCGGTGGAGGCTATGAACGGCGATACGCGCACGACTTTGCCGGCCAGTACCTTCTGCAGGTTGACCAGGCTGAACTCGCCGATACCGCTCTGCGTGACGACTGATGTCCCGGTGGCGGCGGCGATATAGTCCTCGTCCGCTGCGAGCGACGTGCCGCCGGGGCTCAGAGCGCGGAAGACGATCTCATCGTCCTTGAAGTCGGTCGGCTTGAGGAGTACGCGCACACCGTTGGCCAGCTCCCAGTGCCACACTCCGAGCTCCTCGATCTCCTCCTCGAAGGTGATCTCCGCCGGCTCCGGCAGCCGGGCGACCAGCGGCACATCCGCGACCGCGTCTTCGTAGGCCGTGATCTTGGCCGCACCGACCGCGGAGAACACTGCAAGCAGGTCCTCATCCGAGGGCACCTCGACGCCTTCCTTCTCGGGCGCGCTGACTAGAATCACCCGATTGGTGTCGACGATCCACTCTTTGGCCAGCCGGTTGATCTCTTGAAGTTGAATGCCGGGGACAAGCTCCTTGTGCAGTTCGAACTCGTACGCGATGCCCGGGATAGGCTCGTCGTAGAGGAAGCTTCGGACGTATTCCGAGGCGTAGGATGAAGACTCCGTCTTCTCGCGCTCGGCATAGGCCTGCTCCATGTTGCGCAGGAGCTCGCGCTTCTCGCGCTCGAGCTCCGACTCGGTGAAGCCGTAACGGTCCACCCGCTCCGCCTCCGTCAAGACCGCCTCGAGCCCGCGCTCGATCCCGTTCTCCGCGACTCCCGCACCGAGGATATAGATCTCTTTCGAGCCGATGAAGCGCCCCTGGCCGGAGAAGGCGCCCAGGAACGGTGGATCCGCCTCCTGGGTCAACTCGAACAGCCGCGCGTTGAACATGCGGTTGTAGAGGTTTTCGACGATCGACTGGCGGTAGGCGCCCACCGTGCTCTCGTCTCTGAGCGCCTGTTTCCAGTAGACGTTCACCGAGTTCATCGTCGCCTCGGGATCCGTGGCGATGGCGAAGAGCGTTTCGTCGTGATCGGGGACGGGAAAGACCGGTCGCTCACGCGGGTTCTCCGGCATTGGAATTCCAGCGAAGTGCTTCTGAATCAGCTCCTCGATCACGGATTTATCGAAGTCTCCCACCGCGATCACCGCCATCAGGTCGGGACGGTACCAGTCTCGGTAGAAGCGGACCAGAACGTCGTAATCAAAGCTCTCGAGGATCTCCTTGTTCCCGATCACGTTGCGCTCGGCGTAGCGCGAATCCTTGAAGAGTATGGGCCACTGCTTGTCACGCATGCGGGCGAAGGCGCCCTGGCCCAGCCGCCACTCCTCGATCACTACCCCGCGCTCCTTGTCGATCTCCTCGTGATCGAAAACCTGACCGTGGGCCCAGTCCTCGAGGATTTGGAACGCCGTCCTCACCAGCTCGGCGCTGTCCGTCGGGACCGTCAGCATGTACACCGTTTCATCGAAGCTCGTGTACGCGTTAACGTCGGGGCCGAAGCGCATGCCGATCCTCTCCAGGTAATCCACCAGCTCCTGCTTCTCGAAGTGCTCGGTCCCGTTGAACGCCATGTGCTCCACTACATGAGCCAGGCCCAGCTGATTGTCGTCCTCCAGCACCGAACCGGCATTGACCACCAGCCGCAGTTCCGCGCGTTCCCTGGGCTCGGGGTTCTCCCGCACATAGTAGCGTAGCCCGTTCTCCAGCGTGCCTATGGTGACGTTCGGATCGACCGGCAACGGGCCGCGGAGGTCAGGCGCGGCCTGCTGGGCGGCTGCCGTTGCGGGTCCAAGAACGGTCGAAGCCGCGACCAGAAGCATGGAGATCGCGATGTGTCTTCTCATGGTGTAGTCCTCGAGTCGGCTAGGTGGGCGATTCGGCCCGGACGCCGCGTCAGACAGATGTCGATGGGGGCTACAGGCCTGCCATTATGCAACAGATCGGCCCGGAAGGCTAGTGGTGAGCTTGAGAACCCCACTGGGTTCGGTCATATTCCTGTCGTTTGCCGGCTCGTCTGTTGATCTGATGGGTGATGGGTGATGGGCGACGGCCCAATGCGTGGGCAGGTTGATGAAAGCTGCTGAAATCAGACAACGCTTCATAGACTATTTCGTGCGAAACGGGCACACGCACGTTTCTTCGTCGTCTCTGGTTCCGACCGACGATCCCACTCTTCTGTTCACCAACGCCGGGATGAACCAGTTCAAGGGGACGTTCCTGGGCCAGGACCCGCGGCCGTACAAACGGGCGACCTCGGCGCAGAAGTGCGTGCGCGCTGGCGGCAAGCACAACGACCTCGAGGAGGTGGGCCAGACGGCGCGGCATCACACCTTCTTCGAGATGCTGGGAAACTTCTCGTTCGGCGATTACTTCAAGAGCGAGGCCATCCGCTTCGGCTGGGAACTCTGCACCGAGGAGCTGGGACTGGAGCCCGAACGCATCTGGGCCACGGTCCACCACACCGACGACGAGGCCTTCGAGCTCTGGCAGGAGGTCGCGGGGCTGCCGGCCAGCCGGGTCCTGCGTTTCGGCGACAAGGACAACTTCTGGCAGATGGCGGACACGGGTCCCTGCGGTCCCTGCGCGGAGATCCTGTACGACCAGCGTCCGAAGAGCGCCAAGCAGGATCTGTCGGAGAAAGAGTTCGAGGAGCTGACCGAGGCGGGCGAGATTCTGGAGCTCTGGAACCTCGTCTTCATGCAGTACAACCGTGACGAGCAGGGGAATCTGAATCCTCTGCCCAAGCCATCTATCGATACCGGCGCCGGGCTGGAGCGGATCGCGGCGGCCCTGCAGGGTGTGGACTCGAGCTTCCATACCGACCTGTTCATGCCGCTCATCCACCGGGCGGAGGAGGTCGTCCAGCGCCCGTATGAACCCGAGGCCGGGTCGGGCGTGTCGTTTAGAGTGCTGGCCGACCACGCTCGCGCCGTGGCCTTTCTGATCGCCGACGGCGTCTTCCCAACCAACGAAGGGCGCGGGTATGTGCTTCGTCGAATCCTCCGGCGCGCCGGACGTCACGCCTGGCTGCTGGGCCGCCGCGAGCCGACGCTGTACGAAGTCTGTGATGAAGTGATCTCGGTCATGGAGGACACCTATCCCGAGCTGAGGGATCGCCGCGACCACATCCTGCGCACCACTCAGGGTGAGGAAGAGCGGTTCATGGCAACGATCGATGACGGGATGCGGCGCTTCGAGCAGCTCGCGCCGGTCGATGGAAGCGGAGTGATCGCCGGGGAGGAAGCCTTCAAGCTTTACGATACTTACGGATTCCCGCTGGATTTGACCGAGCTTATAGCACATGAGCGGGGTTACGACGTCGATGTGGAGGAGTTTGAGCGGGCGCTCGAAGAGCAGCGGCGCCGGTCTCGCGAGTCGCGAGATGTGGTTGTTCGACCCGATCCTGCTCGAATGGCGATTACCTCCAAGCCGCCCACGGTTCATATCTCGGAACCACAGGAGTGGGTGGGTTACGATGCGCTGACCGTGGACACCGAGGTTCTCGCTCATGTCCAGCAGAACGGGCGGATACTGATAGCCCTTCGGCGGAATCCCTTTTACGCGGAAGCCGGTGGCCAGGTCAGCGATCGTGGATACGTCGAGGGAGATGGTTGGCACCTGAAAGTCGAGGACGTCGCACGCGTCGAGGATCGCGTGTTCGTCGCCGGCCCCATCGAAGGTGAGTTCAAGCCCGGCGCTGTCCGTGCGGTGGTGGACCCGGCGCGCCGAGACACGCAGCGCAACCACACGGCAACGCACTTGCTGCACGCAGCGCTGCGAGCCGTGCTGGGCGAGCACGTGACCCAGGCCGGCTCGCTGGTCGCACCCGACCGATTACGTTTCGATTTCACTCACACGGGCCCAATGAGCGAGACGGAGCTCGAGGAGGTCGAGCGGCTGGTAAACGAGCAGATCTGGGCCGACAAAGAGCTCACCAAGCGGTTCATGCCGTATCGCGAGGCTGTCACGCGCGGCGCCATGGCGCTCTTCGGGGAGAAGTACGGCGACACGGTGCGTGTGGTGGAAGTGCCCGACTTCAGCCTGGAGTTGTGCGGTGGGTGTCACGTCAGAACGACCGGCGAGATCGGCCTGTTCAGAATTGTGTCTGAGACCGGCTCCGCGGCCGGCGTCCGCCGTATCGAGGCGGTGACGGCTTCGCAAGCCTACGAGCAGGTCAGAGAACAGGAACGCCTGCTGAGCCGGTTGAGCCGCACTTTGAAGGTGCCGCCGGGCGATATCCCGCGGCGAGTTGAAGGCCTGGTGGCGGAACAGAGGGAGCTGCGCGAGAAGCTGCAGGCCGCCTCGGCCAACGCTGCGCAAGATCAGGTGGCACGGCTGGTCGAGATCGCCGAGGAGGTGAACGGCGCCAAGGTGGCAACCGGTGTGATCGAGGCGGCCGACTCGCAGAGCCTGCGCGCGTTCGGCGATCGCCTGCGCGAGCGCCTGGGCACAGGCGTGGGTGTGGTCGCCGCCAGGGTGGGTGACCGACACGCCATTCTTGCCGTCGTCACCGACGACCTGATCAGCAAAGGCATGCGGGCGGATGCAGTCGTCCGTGAGGTGGCCAAACTGGCCGGCGGCAAGGGCGGCGGCCGGCCGCACATGGCCCAGGCCAGCACCGGGGAGCCGAAGCGGGCTGAGAAAGCGCTGGAGAAGGTCGCCGACATCGTGCGCCCCATGCTGGAGCGGGCTAACGCATGACGACCGGAGAGTGGCTGCGCCTCAGGGTCGTCGAGTCGCCTGCACCATTGAGGGAACGGCTCGAGGAAGCGGTCGCGAATCTCGATCCCAAGGTGGATCTCCCCGACGCGCTCATGGCGGCCGCCTCCGCGTTGCTCGAAGGCGCGCGCGATCGTTTGAAGAGTCGTGATGCGGCGTTCGACCTGCTAGCGGCGGATGGCTTGCTGACGCTCGCCTGTGAGGCGGCGGCGTTTTCTGACCCCGGGGCACTGGCGGAGCGGTGCCGTGCCATGGGGCCGGGCGGCGAGCTCGGACGCGTTGCGGGTCGCTGGGTGGGTAGGAGCTGACGGCTATCGAAACGGCTGACCGGGAAGACAGACACGAAGGGCCGCCGGGACTGGCGGACGTCCACACACACGTAATTCCGGGCGTCGATGACGGGGCGCCCGATCTGGAGAGCGCGCTCGACACACTTGAAGGGCTATTCAAGGATGGCATCACAACGGTTGTCGGGACGCCGCACCTGAACGCGTCCAATCTCGCCGGCAAGAGGCGAGCTCGCGCCGACCAGTCGTGGCCGCAGCTCTTACAGTTGACTGGCGAACGGCTGCCGGAGCTCAAGCTGTTTCGTGGTTACGAGATCCGGCTCGACACTCCGGATCTCGACCTGAGCGATTCAGAACTTCGATTGGCAGGCAGCCGTTTCGCGTTGGTGGAATTCCTGGCCTTCACCATCCCGACGCGCTCTGCCGAAGTCCTGGGGCGCATCGGTGCGAATGGCCATGTGCCCATCGTGGCGCACCCGGAGCGCTACTGGGGTTATGACCGTAACTTCAGCATCATCCCCGAATGGCGGGCCGCCGGCGCGCTCCTCCAACTGAACGCTGGCAGTCTGCTCGGGGAGTACGGTGACAACATTAAGGTCATGGCTCATCGTTTCCTCCGGGAAGGTTGGGTCGATGTCATCGCTTCGGATAACCACGCTCGGCCAGGTCGCTGCCTGTCGCTACGCTTGGCGTGGGATTACCTGGTGAGCCGTGAGCTGCAGGCGGAGGCCGGCCTTCTGCTCTTCACAAACCCGTTGCGTATCTTGCGGGATGAGATGCCGCTCGGGGTGGGGCAGGCGGAGTTTCGCGGTGGGCTCTTCTCTCGGCTCGCCCGAGCTCTGAAGAGGAATCGAGCCTAGATGGCAGAACGGATGATCGACTTGAGAGGCAAACGGGCCATCGTTACCGGTGGTTCCCGTGGTATCGGAGAGTCTACGGCGATCTTGCTTGCCCGGGCTGGTGCGGATGTCGGGATCGGCTACCGCGCCAACGAAACGGAGGCTGCGGCTACGTTGGCCGAGATAAAGCGAGCTGGTGTTCGCGCCTGGGCGGTCGCGGCGGATCTGGGCGAGCCGGCCGGAGCCGCGAAACTGTTCGAGATGTGCGACCGCGAGTTCGGCTGGCTCGACATCTTCGTCGCGAACGCGGGGATCTGGCCTCCGGAGTACGTCCCATTGGTCGAGATGTCCGTCGAGCAGTGGGAAGAGATGATGAGGACGAACCTCGACTCGGTTTTCCTGACCGTGCGTGAAGCGGCCCACCGGATGGCCGATGGGGGCAAGATCATCATCGTGAGCTCGACAGCCGGGCAACGAGGTGAAGCGGGTCACAGCCACTACGCTGCCTCGAAAGGCGCCATCATCTCGTTCGTGAAGTCACTCGCTGTCGAGCTGGCTCCGCGCGATATCCAGGTGAACGCCGTGGCCCCCGGCTGGATTGACACCGATATGGCGGCCCCGGCTCTGGAGGGCGGCGAGCGTGAGAGGGTTATCGCGGAGATACCGCTGGGTCGGCTCGGGAGCGCGGACGATGTTGCCGGCCCAATCCTCTTCCTCTGTTCAAAACTGGCGCGTCACGTGACGGGCGAAGTGCTGAACGTGAACGGCGGCAGCGTCCTCTGTGGCTGAAGTGAAGGACCTGCCAGAGAAGCTCGATGTTCCTGACGCGGTAAGCGAGATCGCTCGCCGCCTGGAGGAAGACGACTGCGAGACGTGGGCCGTCGGCGGCGCGGTGCGTGACGTCCTGCTGGGCGAGTCCCGCTCCGACTGGGACCTGGCCACGGCGGCCCGGCCCAATACGGTGCGCAAGATGTTCAGGCCCTCCTACCCCATCGGCATCCAGTTCGGCACCGTGGGCGTGAGGGGCAGCGATGGTCGGGTCTATGAGGTGACCACCTTTCGGCGCGACATCGAGACGGACGGCCGTCACGCAGTGGTCGAGTACGCCGACGATATCGACGAGGATCTCGGGCGCCGCGACTTCACGATCAACGCCATCGCCTATCACCCCCTGCGCCACATTATTCACGATCCGCATTCGGGTTGGCAGGATCTGCAGAACAAGGTGATCCGCTGTGTTGGCGACCCGAAACAGCGCTTCGCCGAAGACTACTTGAGGGTGCTCCGGGGTCTACGCTTCGCCGGACGCTTTCGCTTCCAGATCGAGCAGAACACTTGGGACGCGCTGACCGAAGCGGTGCCCCTGCTTCCCAGGCTGTCAGGAGAGAGGATCAGGGAGGAGCTGCTCAAGATTCTCGACGCCGCAGACCCCTCCCGAAGCCTGGCCCTCTACCGGGAATCGGGAGCGCTTGCCGTGGTGTTCCCGGAACTGGCCGGCGTAGAGGAGGATGGCTGGGCCCAGCTCCTCCGCACGGTCGACGCCATATCTGCGGCCCGAAGGAACCTCCGCCTTACCGCGCTCTTCTTGCCTGCCGGCGCTCAGATCGAGAGCATGATGAGGCGGCTCCGGTTCTCGAGTGCCGAGATCCGGCATGTCACGGCGCTCAGCCGGGCGCTCGGGGTCCCGCTGCCGGCCCCCGGGGATGTGGTCGCAGCCCGTCGCTGGCTCCGGGATGTGCTCCGCGACGTGCCCCGCGATGAGCAGTCCGACCGGGCCCGCGATGTCCTGCGTAGGCACTTCGGTCGAGCGCGCGGTCGTGAGGCCGGCCCGGCTGATCGCGTCCGGCTCGCGGCGCAGGGCCGGACCGTACTGAACATGCTGCGCCGGGATGACCCGGTCACGGTCAGCCGTTTGGTCATAGACGGGAACGATCTCAAAGAGCTTGGTTTGCGCCCCGGTCCAGAGTTCAGGCGGATATTGGACGATTGCCTGGATGCCGTCATCGAGGACCCCGCGTTGAACGAGCGCGACACGTTGCTGGAGCTTGTGCGGAGAGGGATGTAGCCCGGTGATGCCCGGACACCAAGCGAGAAAAGGCTCGGAAGGATGAGCGACGAACTGGACCTCTTTCCCGGCGCTGAGCCGCGCCGTCCTCCCGGCGGCGGCATAGCGGACGAGAACTCGCCCGCCGCGCCCCTGGCTACCCGGATGCGGCCCCGCACGCTCGATGAGTTCCTCGGGCAGGAGCACCTGGTGGGCCCGGGCCGAATCCTTCGCGAGATGATCGAGCGCGATGATCTTCAGTCGCTCATCTTCTGGGGACCGCCGGGCAGTGGCAAAACGACGCTCGGCCGGATCATCGCCGATCGTACGAACGCGGCCTTCGTCGCCTTCAGCGCCGTCACCGAGGGCATCCCGCGAGTTCGCCAGATCATAGCGGAGGCGGAGAAGCGGCTCAGCATCACCGGCCGGCGGACCATTCTCTTCTGCGACGAGATCCACCGCTTCAACCGCGCCCAGCAGGACGCGTTCCTTCCTCATGTCGAGGCGGGCACGATCATCTTGATAGGGGCCACCACCGAGAATCCCAGCTTCGAGGTCAACAGCGCGCTGCTGAGCCGTTCCCGGGTTCTGGTTCTGGAGGCGCTTTCCGAGCCCGATATCCGCACGATCTGTGAGCGTGCACTGGCGGACAGCCGCCGCGGCCTGGCCGCCGCGCGCGTCGAGGCCGACGACGACGCTCTCGACCTGCTGGCGCACGCGGCCGACGGCGACGCGCGTGGCGCGCTGTCGGCGCTGGAGATAGCGGCGTCGATCGTGAGGCGTGGAGGTCGCATCACGCGGGAGATAGCTGCGGAAGCGCTGCCCAGACGCTACGCCCGTTACGACAAATCGGGCGAGGAGCACTACAATCTGATCTCGGCGCTTCACAAGGCCGTGAGAGGCTCCGATCCAGACGCCGCGCTCTACTGGCTGGCACGAATGCTCGATGGCGGCGAGGACCCGCTGTACATCGCCCGGCGGTTGGTGCGCATGGCCGTTGAAGACATCGGGCTGGCCGACCCGCGGGCGCTCTCGGTCTCTATTGCGGCCAGGGATGCCTACCACTTCCTTGGATCACCAGAGGGAGAGCTGGCGCTGGCCGAGGCGACGGTCTACCTGGCTACCTCACCGAAGTCCAATCGGATCTATAAGGCTTTCGGTCAGGCCTGGCGGCTGGCGCGTGATACGCCGGCGGAGCCCGCACCGCTGCACATACGGAATGCGCCGACTCGCCTCATGAAGGATCTCGGATACGGCAGGGACTACCGTTACGACCACGATGAGCCCGACGCCCACGCTCCGCAGGAATACATGCCGGAGTCGCTGGCTGGCCGCCGGTTCTACGAGCCGTCCGGTCGCGGGTTCGAGGCCGAGATCGCCAAACGACTGGAGTACTGGATGGCGAAACGGCGGGTGAAGGACGAACGGTGAAGATCGCTAACGACGCGCTGATCGAGATCGAAACGCCCCAGGAACGGGCCGTGCTGGTGAGCGCGCCCGACCGGGGTGTGAGCCGGCAGGAAGCCCGCGACCACCTCAACGAGCTGGCGTCGCTCACGGACACGGCGGGAGCCGAAGTTGTCGCGGAAGTCCAGCAGCAGATCCAGGCGCCGCACGCGGCATACTACATTGGCACGGGCAAAGTCGAGGAACTACGCTCGGTCGCCGCCGAGAGCGAGGCCGGCCTGGTCATCTTCGACGAGGACCTGTCACCTGCGCAGGGCCAGAAGCTCGAGCAGGCGTTGGGTGTGCGGGTGATGGACCGGACCGAGCTGATCATCGACATCTTCGCGCTGCGCGCCCGGACCGCGGAGTCGAAGATGCAGGTCGAGGTCGCGCAGCTGCAGTACCTGATGCCGCGCCTGACGCGGATGTGGAATCACCTGTCGCGGATTCGGGGTGGTATCGGGTTGCGGGGCCCGGGCGAGACACAGCTCGAGACCGACCGGCGGACCATTCGGCGTAAGATACGGGACCTGAAGCGGCGCCTGGTGAAGGTGGCGCGTCAGCGGGAGACGGAACGCAAAGGTCGTGTCGGAGAGTTCCGCGTCGCCCTTGTCGGATACACCAACGCCGGCAAGTCCTCCATACTCGCCGGGCTATCCGGGGCGGATCTCTTCATCGAGAACCGGCTGTTCGCTACGCTCGATCCCGCCACTCGGGCCGTCGATCTCGGCGACGGCTTTCAGGCCCTGATCACGGATACGGTCGGCTTCATCCGCAAGCTGCCGCACAACCTTGTCGCATCGTTCCGGGCGACGCTCGAGGAGGCGAACGAGGCCGATGTGTTGTGCCACGTAGTCGATGTGTCGCATGAGCTCTGGGAAGAGCAGCATGACGTGGTCGAGGGTGTCCTGCGCGATCTTGAGTTCAACCCGGGGCGCCGGCTGGTGGTGTTCAACAAGGTCGATCGCTTGACACACGAGGAGCAGGCGGCAATCGAAGAGCGGGCCGCAGCTCTGCTCGATTCACACGTGTTCACCTCCACTGTAGAGCCGGAAGGCTTGGAACAGCTGCGCGGAGCGTTGAGAGATGTGATCCGCGAGCGGTGGCCGGTCGTGCTGCTCACTGTACCGGCGAGCGCTGGAGGTCTGTTGGCCGAGCTCTACCGGGAGGGCGAAGTGCTGGCGAGGGAGGACCGCGGCGCTCGCATTCAGGTGAAGGTCAGGCTCCCGCTCGATGTTCTGGGCCGTTTCAGGGCGCGCGAAGAGATCAGCATCTTCGAAGCCCCACCCGCTGCTTGACCGTGGCTGGCGTCTACTGGATCGTAGGGCCGGGTCGGATCGGGCTGTCGCTCGGTTCGGTCCTCGCGCAGGCTGGCGCCCCCCGTGAGCTCCTCTTCGTCGGCAGGAGAGAGCGGCCGCCGGCCCATCCACTGCTGGAATCGCCCGGCACCAGCTATACGAACCGGCTGAGTGGCCCGCCATCAGCGGACACCTGCGTGCTGCTGGCTGTGCCCGATGGCGCGATCGCTGGAGTCGCATCGGAGATCGCGGCGCTCGGTCGACCGGGCGATCGGTGCACCGCCCTCCATCTCAGTGGCGTGCAGCGCGCGGAAATACTTGCCCCGCTGGCGGGGCGTGGCTATGCCGTCGGCTCGCTGCACCCGCTACAGACGGTCGCCGAGCCCGGAGGCGGCGCCGAGCGCCTGCGCGGCTCGTTCTTCGCCTTCGAGGGTGACGTCGGGGCGCGGAAGTCGGCCTCGGATGTCGTCGAAGCGGCCGGCGGTCGGATGCTGGAGGTTCACGCGGAGGACAAAGCGCGCTATCATGCAGCGTGCGTGTTCGCCTCGAATTATGTTGTCACCTGCGCGGCGGTGGCGACCCGGCTGCTCGCCGCTGCGGCGAACGTCAGCGAGGAGGAAGCGTCGCGCGCACTGCAGCCGCTGTGGCGCGGGGCGATCGCCAACCTCGATACGCTGGGCCCGCTCCGGGCGCTGACGGGGCCCGTGGCGCGCGGTGATGTCGACACGGTGAAAGCGCACCTGGCGACGCTGGACGGCGAGACACGCGATCTGTACGCGGAACTGGCGTTGCGGGCTCTCGAGCTCAGCAAGCAGGCGGGGCTCGACGCCGGGATCGCGGCGCGGATCGAAGCAGAGATACGCGGATCGAAGACGGGAGGAAGCGAGCGGCGATGAGGTTGTACATCAATCTCGACCATGTCGCGACCGTTCGAGAGGCTCGCAAGACGGACGAGCCGGACCCTGTACGGGCGGCTGTCCTGGCGGAGCTGGGCGGCGCGCAGGCGATCACGGTTCATCTTCGCGAGGATCGCCGTCACGTTAACGAGAGGGATGTGCTCCTCTTGCTGGCGACGGTGAGGACCGGCGTGAACCTCGAGCTGGCCGCAGCCGAGGATGTATTGAACTTCGCCGTCGAGCATCGTCCCATGCAGGCGACACTGGTACCGGAGCGACGAGAGGAAGTCACCACTGAAGGCGGGCTGGACCTCGCGGATACGGGGAGGCGCCGGCATGTGGCGGACGCGCTGACCCGGCTGCGCGTTGCCGGCATCCGCACCTCGCTGTTCATCGATCCCGTCGAAGATACGATCCGCGTCTCTAGAGAGCTTGGCGCGGACGCGATAGAATTGCACACAGGCGAGTATGCGAACGCTTCGCTGGATGGTCGTGAGAAAGAGTTGATACGCCTGAAGAACACCGCCTCACTGGGGCGTGAAGTGGGGCTGGCGGTGCACGCCGGTCACGGCCTGACGTACGAGAACGTCACGCCGGTGGCGGCGATCGCTGAGATTGAAGAGTTGAACATCGGACATTCGGTCGTTAGCCGGGCGATTCTTGTCGGCATGGAGCGAGCTGTTCGTGAGATGCTGCAACTCGTGCTGGAGGCGCGAAGCAGATTGGGGGGTTAGAGAGATGCCGCGGACACTGCTGGAGTTCTTCGCCGATGAGGCGGGTGATTACTTACAGAAATTGGAACGGGCGCTCGAGGTGCCAGGCACACCTGACGCCGATGAGTTGAGACGGCTGGCCCGGGCGCTGCGCGGCAGCGCGAGGATGGCCGATCAGGACGCGATCGCGCGAGTCGCTGGGGCGGTGCAAGCGCTGGCGGACGATCTGTCTGCGGGTCGGCGCCACTGGGGGTTGGATCTGCAGGAGCTTCTCGGATCGGCCCTGGCCGAGATCGGGGAGATGGTCGACTCCGTCGAGGCGCCGTCTCCGGACCTGGCCGAGCGGGCTGAGGCGCTGGCGCGGCGGCTGGGCGAGTCGGTGGCCGTCCCGCCGCCGCCGCCGAAAGACGACGAGCGATTCCGGCGCTACCTGGGGACGGAGTTGCGTGGCCTCGCTTCTGAGATCGGCGATGCGCTTGGAATTCTCGAGCGCGACCCCCGGAATCGCGAGCCGCTTAAGAAGCTGCTGCGGCGCATCCGCCCGCTCAGGGGCATCGAGGGTGTGGACGAGATCCCGTCGGTCGGTACGGCCGTGGCCGCCGTGGAGGAGGTGATACTGAGGATCGCCGACACGAGCGCCACCGTCGGGCCCGGGCATCTCGTCCTCTTCCGGCGCGCTCAGCAAGCGCTCGGCGATGTGGCCACGGAGTTGATTCGCGGTGAACAGCCGGGGCCGGCGCTCTATGGTGCGAGCGAGATCGAGGATCTGAAGGACCAGGTCCTCGAGACCGCCGCACAACGTCAGGTCACCTGGATCAGCGACCTCTTCCACGATGATCCCGGCCCGCACATCGAAGACTGCCCGATGGCGGAGCAGGGAGCGGGCTCATGGGAAGCCTTCTTCGCCCTGGAGGCGACGGGTAGCCTCGATACCATCGAGCGGCTTCGCATGGAGATGGCGCTCGGCGGAACTGGAGTCGAGAGAGCCGGCGAGCGACTCGCCTACACGTTTCGGCAGTTGCGGGAGCGGGCTGTCACCTTCGGCCATGCCGACCTGGGAAGAGTCGCGCGCCGGGCCGGCGCAGCTGTGCGGGCTGCGCTGGACGGCCCTGCCCGGCGGCTCGATTCACTCGCCGTCGAGCTCGCGGCGACGGTGGAGGCGCTGCGCGCCTATCTGGACGCGTCGGAGGACGAGGATCGCCGCGACGCGATCGATCGCGCCGAAGACTCGCTGGAGGCGTTGACGCAACCGGCCACAGATGGCGTGGTAGAAATCGAGTCGCTCACGTACTCGCCGGAGGATGCGCTGTCCCGGGCCAGGGAGCTGTCCAGTGAAGCGGAAGACCTCCTTCAGGTCGTCGATCCGGACTTCGGACGGGCTCACCTGCTCCTCGAGGAAGCGCTCGACCTGGTCGAGCACGCACTGGACAAGACGGGCCCGCGATGACACGCGGCTGGCAGACGGTGATCGGGATCGCCGTCAGCCTCCTTCTGCTTTACTGGGCTCTCCACGATGTCTCGCTGAGCGAGCTCTGGCAGTACGTGCGCACAGCCAACCTCTGGCTGCTCTCTCTGGCCATAGCTATCCAGACGGCGGGGTTTCTGATTCGCGCTGCGCGCTGGAAGGTGTTCCTCGCTCCGGCGCTCGCCAACCCGTCCTTCAACGCCCGCTTCGGGAGCACCTGCATTGGGTTCATGGCCAACAACCTGCTACCGGCGCGTGTCGGCGAGTTTGCCAGGGCTTACGCCCTCAGCCGGAGCCAGCCGATCAGCGTGAGCGCGTCGTTCGGCTCGCTGGTGGTGGAGCGCCTGTTCGATGGCCTGACTCTGGCCGTGTTCCTGGCGGCTCCTCTCTTCCTGCCCGGCTTCCGGTTCGCGCCGGGACTCGGCGATCAGTTGGCCGGCAAGATCCTGCTGGTGCTGGTCATATTCGGCGGTGCCTGCGTGGCGCTGCTGATCATTATCTGGAAACCCGCGCTGGCGATTCGCCTGTTCCGCGGCACCCTGGGCCGGCTGCTGCCGAGGCGGGCCGCGGACAAGATCGCGCAGGTCATGGAGTCCTTCATCGAGGGGCTCGGTGCGATGCGCAGTCCTGGCCTGGTAGCGGCGGGGTTCGCCTGGTCGTTCGTCCTCTGGCTCTGGGGCGCGCTGGCCCTCTACGTCGGCATGCTGGCGTTCGGCATCACGAAGCCCGGTTACATGGGCTCGGTCTTTCTACAGGCGGTCAACGCGTTCCTCGTTTCGATCCCATCGTCGCCCGGCTTCTTCGGTCCCTTCGAGGCCAGCGTGCGTTTGGCGCTCAGCCCCTTCGGCGTGCCGGCCAGCCAGGCGGTGAGCTTCGCCGTAGCCTTTCATATCGGGGCCTTCACCCCGGTTACGATTCTGGGGCTCTATTACCTCGGTCGGCTCGGGCTTTCCTGGGGAGAGGTCGGGCACAGCGAGGAGATCGTGGAGGAGAGCGCTTGAGCATCATCGTAGCCCGCGCTCTGGCCGGGAGCGTCCGTCGCCGTGACTGAAGATTGGCTGGAGACGGAGGCACGAGCCAAGGTAAACCTGAGGCTCCGGATCTTTCCCCGTCGCGCTGACGGGTTCCACCCGCTCCAAACGATCTTTTGCCGCATCGATCTGGCGGACCGGGTGCGCGTGAGGTTGCGGCCAGAGCCCGGCGTTTCGATTCGCGTGAGCGGCGGGGAGCCGGTTCCGGAAGCGCCCGACAATCTCGCGGCGCGCGCGGCCGCCGTTTTCCTGGAGCGCTCCGCCGCTGCCTGCGGTGCGGCCATAGAGCTGCACAAACGGATACCGGCCGGTTCGGGGCTCGGCGGCGGGTCGAGCGATGCAGCCGCCGTCTTGCGGCTGCTAGCGGGTCTGATGGGGCCGTTGGAGCCGGACGAGCTGGGGCGGCTGGCATCGGGCCTGGGCGCCGACGTCGCATTCTTCGCGGCGGATGCTCCGCTCGCGCTCGCCGTGGAGCGCGGAGATCAGCTCGTCTCGAGGCGGTCTCTGGAGGCCCGGCCCATGTTGCTGCTGGTGCCCGATGTCCGGGTCTCCACCGCCGAGGCTTACGCCTGGTGGGACGAGGATCATGCGGGTACGGCCGACACCCCGACGGCCGTACCGCCCGCTCTCCTCGAGTCGGCACGATGGAGCTGGAGCGGCTTACGGTCTCAGGCCCGAAACGACTTCGAGCCCGTCATCTTCGCCCGCGTCCCTTTGCTCCGCTCGCTCCGGGACAAGCTAGAGCGGACGCAGCCGGAACTGGCACTCCTGTCGGGAAGTGGTTCGGCGTTGTTCGCCGTCTATGAGACTGAATCGCGGCGGGATGAAGCAGCTTTGCGACTGGATGCGGAGTTGGAGGCAGTGCGGGTCGTCACTGCCCGCGGGCCTGTGTGAGGCCGCTGGTCCCCTGATCGTCCCGAACCTCGGACTGCACCAGTTGTCCCACCGGTGGCGGTAGCAGAGCTACCTCGCCGACAAGCCGCTCCACATCATCGCGCCGCCAGTAGGCGTAGGTGCGCGGAGCACACGAGACAACGGTCACCTGCGCCTCCGTTCGTCGCTGGAAGTCGGTGATATCGGTGCGCGAGAGATAGCAGTTACGGGCCAGGACGTCAGCGCTCGCGCTCGCCATACGCAGGTGCGGCGCGGGATGGTTGTGCCAGGTTCCCACCGACCTGGAGCCTGTCCGGCAGCTGGCCGCCTGAACGCGCCCCGTCTCCGACATGAAGATGTGCGGCACACGAAAATCGGTGATATACAGGTCGGCACCGCGCCGCTCTCCCTCCAGACAGAGGACGAGCTCCGTGTCGAACTTCTCGAAGAACAGGGCGAGATTGTCGGCGACCGCGGGTGCAAAGACAAGACTTCGGAATCGACCGCTGCTGGCGAGACCGCTCGTCTCCGAGCCCGCAGGCCAGCCCGCGGTCACGGACGCGACGACGATCAGTAGCCAGGCTATGCGTTTCACGCTTTCATCCTCCACAGAACAGACGAGTGGCTCTTCGCACTAGGGAACGCGCAGCAGTGATCGCCCGTTCCGTGCGGAACGCTGTAAGGGGGGATACACTTTGGCGGGAAAGAGGGAAAATCCGGCGGGGCTGTCTCTAGCTACACTGAAGGCGTGGGAAAGTTCACCGGCCCGGAAGGCCTTGATCCCCGGGAACTGTGGGGAGAGATTGGGGGCGCTGAAGGCCACAGCGCCGAGCTGGCCCGTCGTCTAATGGCAGGACGCTGGACTTTGGATCCAGAAACGATGGTTCGACCCCATCCGGGCCAATTTCGCATAACTACTAGCTTTTTGCCTCTTGCTCACCACGACGTTTTACCTCTGGGTGACGTTATGGGTGACAAATTAACGGGCCATTTGTTCCAATTCGGTAACCGTCGCTTCCCGAAATTCCACAATAGGTAACCGCTTTCTGTCCCTCTGGAGGTGGCCGTAAACCCGCATGATCAGACCCGGGTCTCGGTGACCAACCTCTTTGCAGACCGTGAACACGCTCACTGGCTCGCCCTTATCCAGCGTCTGGAGCCGGGCACTGACGTAGGTGTGCCGCGTGATGTAGAGCCGGCTCCGCTTCCCGAGGATCTTGGCCCGCTTGAACGCCTCCCGCAGCCCGTCCTTCAGGTTCGTGTACATGCCGCCCGTCCGGTGGCTCGGGAACAGTAGATCGGTCGGCCCCCACTCCTCGAGGTACGCCTCCGTTA
>JAZGAL010000131.1:0-3474 GCA_036475815.1 Gemmatimonadota bacterium | reverse complement strand
AGCCAGAAATCAGATTAGAAGCACCAGCAGCGGGAGGTGGAGGGGGGGGCTTCTCTCGTCAACGGGGCATCCCACAAACCTTGGAACATGAGCGGAAGGGAGCGTGTGCATGGAACCTCCTACTACTCGGCAAACCAGCAGTAATAACATAAGGGCACCTACCTGGCCTCCCGCAACTGTACGGCGGCGTACGGACCTGCTCCTCTACGAGGCCGAGATCAGCAGCGTGGAGGGGCGCGGTTGAGAGTGGGTTGAGACCGCCGCGTAGGTTTGCGGTATGGACCACCGGCTTGATGATCCTGACCTGCGAATCCGCGACCTGGCCTACCTGCTATTTCTGGAACAGTTGCTCGGTGGCAAGTGGGTTGAGCGTTGGGCTCGCGAGCGTGGGAAGCTCGATGCGCTGCGCGAGTGGCGGAAGATGGCGCGGTGGCGCCATGTGGCGTAGGGAAGTGCCGCCCAGTAGGGATCCCTGCAAGGTGGGGGGTGGGGGGTACCCCGGATTCTCAGGGGGGCCCCCCGCTGGGCGTGCTTTCGATTTGCCCCAGGGTCGAGCGACGGGACGCTATTCGCCTTCGGGAATCGTGATGTCCAGCTCCACCACCTCGCCGAACTCGGATAGCGGCCGGTCCAGCTTGGACGGATCGGCGACCGCCATGATCACCAGCCGGTCCGGGTGCAGGTGGTTCCGGGCGGCTCGCGCCACGTCCTCTTTGGTCACCGCCTCGATCTTGTCACGGGACGTCTGGAGGAAATCCGCCGGGTAGCCATAGTACTCGTACAGCATCTGGCGGCGCACCACTTCCTCGACCGTGTCGAAGTTGAAGATGAACGAGTTGAGGTAGCCCTCCGTGGCGTAGGCCAGCTCCTCGTCCGTGATGTCGCCCTGCTTCATGCGCTCGATCTCCGCCATCACCGCCTCGAGCGCCGCGGCGGTAGACTCGAGCTTGGTCTCCCCGCCGACCTGGAAGACGCCCGGGTAGTCGTAGGTGGCGCCGACGCCTCCCCAGATCGCGTAGGCGAGGCCGAGATCCGAGCGGATCTTGCTGAACAGCCGCGAGGCGAAGCCCTGGCCGAAGATCGTGTTCATGATCTCGAGCGCGAAGTAGTCGGGATCGTCGATCGTGGTGCCCAGGTGGCCGACCCGGAAGTTGGTCTGCGTTAGGTCCGTCTTCTCCACGAAGTACACCTTGCCCGCGTCCGCGGAGGCGATCATGAACTCGGTCGGCAGCTCGACGTCCATCGGCTCCCAGTCGCCGAACTCGCGCTCGATCGCCGCCAGCACCTGATCGCGGTCGAAGTCACCCGTGACCCCGATCATGATCTGGTTGGGGTGGTAGTAGGCCTGGTGAAAAGCGACCAGGTCCCCACGGGTGATCGCCTCGACGGTCGCGTACTCGGTGTGCCGCGCGTACGGACTCTCTGCGCCGTACACGAGCTTGTTGAACTCGCGCGACGCGATACCTGCCGGCGAGTCGTTGCGCCGCGAGATGGCGCTCTTCTGCTGGACCCTCGCCTCCTCGATCTTGTCAGCCTCGAAGCGGGGGCGCCGCAGCATGTCGGCCATCACCGTCAACACTTCGTCGAAGTTCTCGGTCAGCACGCTCATGCTGGCCAAGCCGACGCTGGCTCCGATCGAGCTGCTCAGGAACGCGCCGCGATCCTCCAGGAAGAGGTCCACTTCGGCTCCGCTCCGCTCACCCGCGCCGCCCGTCCGCATGACGGCGGCCGTCATGTTGGCCAGTCCGATTTTGTCCGCCGGCTCGTAGCGGCTACCAGTGCGGATCCGCACGGAGACGTCGATGAGCGGCAGCTCGTGATCTTCCAGCAGGAAGACGACGATGCCGTTCGGCATCTCCACCCGCTCCGCCTGCGGGATGGCTACGTCGCGCAGCGGCGGGTACTCGATCTGGTCCGGCGAGGCCGCCACCTGGGCGCCCGCCGTGGGAACGGCGAGCAGAAGCGCTACCGGCAGCACGGCCACAGCGACCGCGAGTCGCCGAATTGCACTCAGTCTCATATCGCTAACCCTCTCTCAGCTCTGTGACGGCTAGACGCCTTCTTGCGACTCGGTGACGATCTCTCCGACCGTGCGCCTCTGGTTGTCGAAGTACTCGTTGGCCACCCGCTGGATGTCCTCCGGAGTCAGCTGCTGGATGGCGTCGATGTACAGAAAGAGGTTCCGCCAGTCGCCGGTCTTCGTCTGGTACTCAGCCAGCTGGAGCGCCAGTCCGAAGTCCGAGTCCACTTGCCGCACCAGGTTGGCGCGCATCTTCGTCTTGACCCGCTCCAACTCTTCCTCCGAGACCGGCTCGGTCTTGAGGCGGGTGATCTCTTCGTCCATCGCGGTCGCGACCTCGGCGTTGGTGTGGCCCGCCGCGGTGGTCGCGTAGAAGATCATCTGGCTGGGGTACTTGTTGCCCGGTAAGCCCGGGAACGCACCGACGAAGAACGCGATCTTCTCGTCGGTGACGAGCCGCTTGGTGAGGCGCGAGGTCCGGCCACCCGAGAGGATCTGCGAGATGGCCATCAAAGCCTGATAGTCGGGATCCGTGATGGCCGGAATCGGGTAGCCGACCAGGTACCAGGGCTGCCCCGGATCGGTGAGCCGCACGATCCGCTCCGCTTTGACCTCGGGCTCCACGGTCACCACCGGATCGGGGACCTCGGCGGCCGGCAGGCGGCCGAAGTATGCCTCCAGCGTCTCGATCGTCTCGGCGGGGTCGATGTCGCCGACGATGACGATCGTCATGTTGTCCGGGATGTAGTGCTTGCGGAAGTATGCCTCCGCGTCCTCCCGGCTGATCGCCTTGAGGTCGGACATGTGGCCGACCACCGGCTGCCCGTACGGGTGGGCGGTGAACGAGGTGGCGATGAACTGCTCGACGAGTCGCCCGATCGGCTGGCTCTCGGTGCTCCGCCGTCGCTCTTCCATCACGACGTCGCGCTCCTTGTAGAACTGGCGCAGGACGCCGTCGTAGTAGCGGTTCGACTCCAGCCACGCCCACAGCTCCACCTTGTTGGAGGGGAGAGAGAAGAAGTAGACGGTGGCGTCGGAGTTCGTGAACGCGTTCAGACCTTGGCCGCCCTCGCGCTCGATGATCTGTCCGAATTCGTTGGCGACCACGTACTCGGAGGCCTCGTCCTGCGCCTCCTTGAATGCCAGCTCGAGCTCCGCGAGGCGCTCCTCGTCGCCATCCCGGCGGGCTTTCTCGATCTCGGCGTAGATCTCATCCATCTTCTCCAGCGCCGCGGCCTCCGCCTCCGCGTCCGTGGTTCCGACGACCGTCGTGCCCTTGAACGCCATGTGCTCGAAGAGGTGGGAAATGCCCGTGATGCCCGGCACCTCGTTCACCGAGCCGACATCCACCCAGTTTACGAACGCCGCCACCGGAGCGTCGTGGCGCTCGACCAGAATCACCTTCAGTCCGTTCGAGAGAGTCGCCTCGGTCACCCGCTCCTCGAACTCCTCCA
>JAZGAL010000130.1:0-5064 GCA_036475815.1 Gemmatimonadota bacterium | reverse complement strand
GATCGTCTACGAGGATCCTATCTCGTGGGGCTACGGGGCGGAGATCGCCGCCCGCGTTGCCGACGAACTGTTTGAGTGGCTCGATGGACCCGTGCGTCGTGTCGCAGCCCTCGACAGCTTCGTGGCTTACGCGCCGCAACTCGAGGACGCCATCCTGCCTCAAGTGGCGGATATCCAGTCGGCTATTCTGGATCTAGCGCGCTACTGAATACTCCTCCCAGCTGCGGGCGGCGCGGCACTCGGGCCATGTCATCTGCTCACCAGTCCGTGGGCTGACCGGCAAGAGACGCTGATCGCGGGGGACACGCTCGGGATCCTCGGACGCCAGGTACGCCAGCATCGCGAAGAGCGTCGCGTTGTTCTTGAGATCGTCTTCGACAATCTTGTCGAACGTGTCCCGGTTCGTGTGCCAGGTGTACGGGAAGTAACTCCAGTTGTGCGCGCCGAGGAAGAACGACGGCGCTCCGGCGCAAAGGAACGACGCGTAGTCGCTCCCACCACCGCCGGGCCGTCCGGGCATCGTGAGATCGATCTGCTGGCTGATCTCAGTCGGGACTTCCGACAGCCAGCGTGCGAAACGCTCGCCGGCGTACGTCAGCCCCTGCATCGAAACTCGAACGATGCGCCCCGTCCCATTGTCCTGGTTGAACAGTGCCTGCAAACCTTCCACTACCTCCGGGTGACCGGCGGCGAAGGCGCGCGAGCCGTTGAGCCCCTGCTCCTCACCGTTCCAATGACCCGCGATGATGGTGCGCTTGGGGTTAGGATACGCCGCCTTCAAGATCCGCATCGCCTCGAGGATCGTGATGGTGCCGGTACCGTTGTCGGTGGCGCCCGACGCGCCATCCCAGGAATCGAAATGAGCCGAGAGCACGATGTACTCATCAGGCTTCTCACTTCCACGGATCTCAGCGATCGTGTTGAAAACAGGAACTTCCCCGTGAAACCTCGCCTTGGCTTCGATCTCGAGCACCGGACCTTGCCCGTTCTCGGCCAGCCGAGCCACCAGGCCGTAGTCCTCACAGCTGAGGATCAGCGTTGGCACCTTCTCGGTACGAGCGCGAAAGACTCTGATCACACCCCAGCCAAACGGCCTGTCCCCGGTCAAGATGCCCACTGCGCCCGCTTCTTCCAGCCGTTTGGCTAGCTCGTTTTGTGGCACATCGATTCTCTCGAAGCGCGCGGCCCACTCCTGGCGGGCCGTATCGCGCTCGGCCTTCATCTTCTCGAACGAGGCGGCTGTCGCGTTCTCTTCCCAGTCGTCATCGGGTCGGCAAGTGGGCTCGGGGAAAGAAGTCGCCACGTACTTGCCTTTGACCTGCGGGAGCCAGGCGATGAAGGTCGCCGAGTCAGCGAAGTCCGGGAGGATGACCACGCCGGCCCGCTTCTTCTTGGCGCTCGGGCTCCAGGCGAGCATCGTGCCCTCAAGCGTGCGTACCCGGGGTTCCACCAGGTCGATGTGGGTAACGCCCCGCTCCCAGCCCATCCACGTGCCGTACTCCTCGTTGCGCGCATCTATCCCCCAGCTCTCGTAGAGGGAAACCAGCCAGTCCTGCGCCGCCTTCTGCTCCCGTGTGCCGGTGAGCCGCGGCCCCAGCGAGTCCATCAACACCTGCGCCAGCTCCATGGCCCGAGAGTTCTCCATCCCCACCTGCCACATCCGCTGGAGCACCGGGTCATCCACCGTGTAAGTCTGGGCCGAGATATCCGTCGCCCACATGACGAGCGCCGTCGCCAGCAAGAGAGCGAACCGTCTCCGTCGCATCGCGCACTCCTCCTTAGCACTTACGTGTAGAACAACTAGACAGCTGAACCGTCACCGTTTCGGCGGCGTGCGCGCCATGCCCGCACGTCACGGATGAACTCCTTCCGCGAAACTCCATCACCGCAGGCCCCGAGACGAGCGCGGAACGCGTCGAAATGTGGCAGATCGTTGCGGAGATCGAGATAGGCGGAGTGCCAGCCCCTGGCCCGCCCCCAGGCCACAAGCTCCTCCAACGATGTGTCGCTGTAGACATGACATAGCCGATCGCCGCGGCGAATGCCGAGACGCGGGACGTCCCTGCCTGACTTGTGGTAATGGAACTTGATGGCCAAGCGTCTTCACTCCGTGGCCGCGTCGAAGGCTCGCGCCGTCGATATCCTCCCGGGTTCAGCCGCCCGAGATCATCGACCATGCCATCATCACGACGTTCCTCCCGCGGTCGTAGATGACAAACACAAGTATGATCGGCAATACCACCCGCACCAGGCCGAGCCAGCCGCTGAGTAGCCGGTCGTGCCCGAAGCCCTGACGCAACTCCCCAACCGGATCATCCATACGCCAGCCGACGAAAATGATCAGGAAGAACCCCCCCAGCACGAGCAGAAACTCGCCTGCCACGGCATCGAACAGTCCGAGTATATTCTGGTTGAAGGCGGACGGAATGCCGATGAGCATTATGACGATGCCGGCGCCCAGCGCTGCTCGCATCCGATCGAGCTTCCACGTGTCGATCAGGCTCGAGGTCACGACCTCCAGCAGCGAGATGGCGGAGGTGAGAGCCCCAACAAACAACGCGACAAAGAAGGTCAGCCCGACCACGCGGCCCGCAGCACCCATCTCTATGAAGGCTCGCGGCAGGCTGACGAACAGAGCGCCCAGCGCCCTTCCTTCTCCGATCTGGCCCGTGATGATCTGGCTAGATAGCCCAAACGCGAACATCACCGGGAAGACAACCATGCCAGCGAAGAACGCTACGCCGAAATCGGACAGCGATATCGTGATCGCCGACGCGGGCAGATTCTCGTCCCGGTTCAGGTAGCTGGAGTAGGTCAACATCGCGCCCATCCCCAGGCTCAGGCTGAAGAACGCCTGGCTCGCGGCCGCGGACAACGTCGAGATGGAGAGGAAGTCCGCGAGCTGCGGCCGGAGGTAGAAGGCGTAACCGGGCCCGGCGCCGGTCAGAAACATTGCCCAGATCGCCAGCCCCACGATCAAGACGAACAGCACCGGCATCAGAAACACAGACGCGCGCTCGATGCCGGCTTTGACGCCGCCGATCACAATCGAGATCGTGATCCCCATGAAAGCAATGTGATAGAGGACGGCGCCGATTCCGGTGGTCGACTCGTCGTAGTACTGGCCGGGGTCGGTGGTGAAGCCACCGATCAGCGCCTCGAGCATATAGCGCATCGTCCAACCGGCGATCACCGCATAGTAGGCCAGGATCAAGCAGCCCGTGAGCACGAACAGGTAGCCCAACGAGGCCCACCTACGGCCACCCAGCTTCTGGAGCGCACTGATGGGACTGAGTCCCGCCCGCCGCCCTACGGCGAACTCCGACATCATGACCGGTACACCTACCAGAAAGACCATCACGATGTAGAGGATGACGAACGCGGCTCCGCCTCTGGAAGAAGCGGCGTACGGGAACCGCCACATGTTCCCCAGCCCCACAGCGGATCCGATGGCCGCCAGCATGAATCCGAGGCTCGTACCCCAACCTTCTCGGCTGCGCCCCTCCATCTCTCCTCCGTTCTCGACAGGTCCGGAATGTCCGCCACGCTACGGTCAGCGGGCGGCGGCGTCAAGCGGGCAGTCGCTGTCAGGGTGAGCGATTGGGCGTGAAATACGGATATACGGCGACCCCGGCGCCACTGGACAGCAGTGGCGCTGGCGCTCCGATGGAATGAGCTTTGATTGCGAGCGGCGTTGTTACACCGCTCGCACGGCCACGCCGCGAGGCAGCGACCCGATCGATCCAACCATCAACGCCCCGAGCCCGGCCACCTTGCCCATGCCTGGCAGAGCCGGATGATCATTGTGCTCCCGGCTCCAGATGTACGGCTGGAGCCGCGGCTTGGGTTGTGGCTGCAGTCGCTCAAAGACGATGATTCCGGCCGGTCTCACCGCGCGCGGGACCTCAGGGTTTCCCCTCCCCCTCTCACCAATCAACACGGCAACATCCTCTGATCTCGTTGGTCAAGCGGCGCGAACGGGTCGCACTAACATCACTGGCCCCAATGGCACGCCGCGTGCCCCTCGGCGATGGCGCCAAGTTCCGCGTTACCGCTGGTGTTTTGGCGGAGACCCCCAACAGGGAGCCCGTCCCCGACGTGTGTCTTTGACCCGCGGATCGTGTCGCTCAGACACGCGCGCGCTTGAGATCGCCTGCCAGCCGATCGGCACGCCGCGTCGTTTCGGGGAATCGGTAGCGACCGGCCGGCGTCAACCTCAGGATGAGCTCGACCGCAGTCGGTAGGTCGATGAGGTGGCCGATGGATAGGAAAACGGGGCGAACGCGGGTGCGCGTCCTGAGCGCCAAGCCAAGCTCCTCGCCGGTGAGCGGATCGACCAGGGGGGCTGTGGCGCCCCTCTCTTCCGGCAACGGCCCCACCTTGCCACAGAGGATCGATTTGGCGCAGCCGATGGTCGGAAGATTGAAGACGACCCCGGCATGACTGGCAAGTCCCATCCGTCGCGGGTGGGCGTACCCATGCGCGTCGAGAACCACCATGTCCGGCTTCTGGCTCAGCTGCTCCCAAGCGGCCTCGAGGGCAGGCAACTCCCTGAAGCTGAGATAGCCAGGGACATACGGGAACGTTATGGGCACTGCGGCGCTGGCGGTCTGGACCGTTTCCATCGTCTCCAGGTCGATGACCACGACGGCGCCGAAGGCGAGGTTCCTGGGCTTGTCGAAAGCCGCATCGGCACCCGCAACCCGTCGCGGCATGAAGCCGGCGGGAGGCTCGAAGACGACACGCTCGCGCAGCTCGAGTTGGATCTCCCGAGCCTCGGAAACGGTCACGACTTTCCCCATCCTCGGGGCCTATTCACGTCTGCGCGCCACTTCCTGGATCAGCGCCGTTAGCGCCGGATCGCCGGCACCGAGGGCTCGGACAGCTCCAAGTGCCGCCTCGGCTTCCTGGTGCCGGCCCAGCGCATCGAGGCAGGCGATGAGAGCGAGCCGAGGTTGAACCGCCTTGGGATCCAGGTCCGCCGCATGCTGGAGCGCCTCGACCGCTTCCGCCAACCGACCGGCCTGACGGAGCAACTCGCCCAGTAGATCGAAGGCCGCGTAG
>JAZGAL010000129.1:0-2654 GCA_036475815.1 Gemmatimonadota bacterium | reverse complement strand
CTGCCACTCCTCGAACTGCAGGGGACGGTTGTCCAGCGCCGAGGGGAGCCGGAAGCCGAAGTCGACCAGGGTCTCCTTGCGGGACCGGTCGCCGCGGTACATGCCGCCGAGCTGGGGTACGGTGACGTGGCTCTCGTCGATGACCAGCAGGGCGGTGTCCGGCAGGTAGTCGAAAAGCGTCGGCGGCGGCTCCCCGGGGGCGCGCCCGGAAAGATAGCGCGAGTAGTTCTCGATCCCCTTGCAGAAGCCCAGCTCCACCATCATCTCGATGTCGAAGCGCGTGCGCTGCTCGAGCCGCTGGGCCTCGAGCAGCTTGTCGTTGTCGCGCTGCCAGGCGAGCCGTTCTTTCAGTTCCTGCTTGATCTGCTCGACGGCGTCGACGATGGTCTGGCGCGGTGTCACGTAGTGACTCTTGGGATAGATGGTGAGCCGCGGTACCCGCCGCAGGACCTCGCCGGTGAGCGGATCGAAGAAGCTCAAGTGCTCGATCTCGTCATCGAAGAGCTCGACCCGCACCGCCTCCCTGTCGGATTCCGCCGGGAAGATATCGATGACCTCGCCGCGCACGCGATAGCTGCCCCGGCGCAGATCGGTCTCGTTGCGGGTGTACTGGAGCTCGGTGAGACGGCGCAGGATGAAGCGCTGGTCGACGGTGTCGCCGCGCACCAGATGCAGCACCATGCTGTGAAAGGCTTGCGGGTCGCCAAGACCGTAGATGGCGGACACGGTGGCGACGATGATGGCGTCACCGTGCTCGAGCAACGCCTTGGTGGCCGACAGGCGCATCTGCTCGATGTGCTCGTTGATGGAGGCGTCCTTTTCGATATACGTGTCGGTGCTGGGCACGTAGGCCTCGGGCTGGTAATAATCGTAATAGGAAACGAAGTACTCCACCGCGTTGTGGGGAAAGAACCCGCGCATCTCACCGTAGAGCTGGGCGGCGAGGGTCTTGTTCGGTGCCAGGATCAGGGTCGGGCGTTGCACGGCCTCGATCACTTTTCCAATGGAAAATGTCTTTCCGCTACCCGTGACTCCGAGCAGCGTCTGGTGCGCGAGACCGTCCTCCAGCCCCTCCACCAGACTGCGGATCGCCTCCGGCTGATCCCCGGCGGGCTCGAACTCGGCTTCGATTCGGAAAGGTCGATGGGACATCAAAATTCACTTGTCGCAAGCGCAGGTGCCGGTCGCGTATAGTACCTGCTCGGCCAACGAAACTCTGAGGAATCCTGCATTGGACATCGGATTATCGGACCGCGTTCGGGCCATCAAACCATCGCCGACACTGGTGGTCGCGTCGCGGGCCGCGGAGCTGCGCGCCGAGGGGCGCGATATCGTCAGCCTCGGCGCCGGCGAGCCGGATTTCGACACGCCGGCGCATATCAAAGAGGCGGCGAAGAAGGCCATCGATCAAGGATTCACCAAGTACACGGTGGTTGACGGCATCCCCGAGCTCAAGGCGGCGATCATCGCAAAGCTCAAGCGGGATAGCGACCTGGAGTACGATCCGAAACAGATTCTCGTTTCCTGCGGGGCCAAGCATTCCATCTTCAACGCCTTCGAGGCCCTCTTGAGCCCCGGCGACGAAGCCATCATTCCCGCACCTTATTGGGTTTCCTATCCGGACATGGTGCTGCTGTGTGACGGCAAGCCCGTCATCGTCGAGGCGGGCATCGAGAGCGGCTTCAAGATGACGCCGGAGCAGCTGGAGGCGGCGATTACGCCGAAGACACGCCTTCTGATGCTGAACAGCCCGTCGAATCCCACCGGCGTCTGCTACACCCGCGCCGATCTCGCGGCCCTGGGCGAGGTACTGCTACGCCACCCGGACGTGGTCGTGGTCAGCGACGACATCTACGAGCTCATCACCTGGGGCGACGAGCCCTTCTGCAACATCGTCACCGCCTGTCCCGCGCTCTATGACCGCACGGTGGTCGTCAACGGGGTATCCAAAGCTTACGCGATGACCGGTTGGCGCATCGGCTACTCCGCCGGCCCCGAGGCCCTGATCAACGCCATGAAGAAGGTTCAGGGTCAGAGCACATCCTGTGCCACCTCCATATCTCAGGTGGCGGCCGCCGCGGCCCTGGACGGCGATCATCAGTGTGTGGTCGACATGGTGAAAGTCTTCAAAGAGCGCCACGACTACGTGGTGGAGCGCCTCAACCGCGGCAATGGCGTGCGCTGCCTGCCCGCCCAGGGCGCCTTCTATGCCTTCCCCGACGTGCGCGGCGCCCTGGACGCCATGCCGGAGGTGAAGGACGACGTGGGACTCGCCGAACGTCTGCTGGTGGATGCCGGCGTCGCGCTGGTGCCCGGCAGCGCCTTCGGTGCCCCGGGCTATCTGCGGCTGTCCTTCGCCACCAGCACCGAGAACCTCAGCAAAGCCCTGGATCGCATGGACACGGTGTTCGGCGTCAGTTAGATAATGAATTGTCGCGGTGCGCGGGCGCTTTATTGACCGTCACCGGGGCCCTAAGTACCATAGCGAGCCCTGTATTCCCCGGTAGCTCAGTTGGTAGAGCGGGTGGCTGTTAACCACTAGGTCGGCGGTTCGAGCCCGTCCCGGGGAGCCAACTAAAACAAGAACTTATCCGAAAACCCACCTCCCTGATTTCTCTTGAGTACCCGCTGAGTCACCAACAGGCGCACTTAGG
>JAZGAL010000128.1:0-4497 GCA_036475815.1 Gemmatimonadota bacterium | reverse complement strand
ACCGGGCTCGGCCTGCGGGCAATGGAGGCGGCCCTCTTCGCGGCGTTCGGCGCCTGCGTCCTGTTCGTCCTTGGCGCCGTCCTGCTGGTCCGCGAGACCTGGCTCGGGATCGGGGCGCTGGACCGCCGCTTCGAGAAGATCATGGAGGTGTGCAGGCGGCTGGCCGACCGGCGGTCCTGAGGACGAAGCCTGGGCGGCGTGTGCCGAGGATCGCAAGAACGAGCAGGGTAGCCGCGGAAAGTTGGCTGAGTTATTCTGTGACTTCACCCGACGTGCCACTGCAACCGCTCCAGCAGGGATAACGAGGTAGGAGGAGGTCAGAATGCGTTGTCGAATCGGATTCTCCGTCGTGTCGCTCGCCCTTCTGGGCGGCCTGGCGTTGCCGGCCACCGTGGCTGCCCAGATCCCAAGCGTGAAAGACCTCAAGGAGACGGCGGATGAAGCCGTCAAGCGGGAAATCCTCAACAAGGCTGACGAGCTGGCCGCCGGCGCCGTCCGTTGTGTGTTCGACAACCTGTCGTGTATCCGAACGGCCCACGATGAGGGAGAGCCCGTGGTTCTCACCGACCGAGAGGGAACCATCCTTACCGACGAGGAGGGGAACCCGATCACGGATCCGGGCCAGCTGCCGCTTGGCGGCGTTCCCGGAGCAGCTCCGGCGGTCCCCGGGGGAGTTGCTTCCACCTACGACTTCGAGCCCGGCGACCGGGAGCTCTTCGTCTCGGACTTCTCGGCTGACGTACTAGGCGATTTCCCGCGCGGCCTAGAGTTCATCTATGGCAATATGCAGGTCGTGGAGTGGGAGGGCCGACGCTTTCTTCGCAATGAAGTCAAGCATAGCGCGTTCCTCGTGCGGCTTCCCGAGACTTTGCCCGAGCAGTTCACGATCGAGTTCGAAATGTACGACCCGGCCGGAGCGACTGGCATCGGCGTCGCCCTCAGCGAACCTCCCTACCTCGACTGGCGGTGGTCTGTCTACTACGAAGCCGACCATTTCAAGGCCGGTGATCGCCACGGCTCGGGGGTCTGGTTGGACCATGGGAAGCAGGTATCGACCGCTATTGACATGCGCTCCACCGAAGGACTCGTGCCGGTTCGGATCATGGTCGACGGTGCGCATGCGAAGATGTTCATCGGCGAGAACAGGGTAGCGAACGTGCCGAAGACCGACCTGCCGCGAAGCGACAAGGTGTACTTCTTCGTTGAGTCACGACCTCCCGATCAACTCGCCTACATCACCGACATCCGGATCGCTGCGGGCGGCCGAGATCTCTACGACGCGCTCGAGGCTGAAGGCCGCGTCACGATCCATAACATCCTGTTCGACACGAATTCCGCCACCATCCAGCCGGAGTCCGCACCCGTTCTCGAACCGATCGGCGCGATGATGCAGCAGCATCCCGAGCTGAAGCTCATGGTCGAAGGTCACACCGACAACGAGGGCGAATTCGACTGGAACATGGAGCTCTCGGCCGATCGCGCGGCCTCGGTGAAGGCCTATCTGGTCGAGAACTTTGGCATCGAGGCGGACCGAATGCGCACGATGGGGCTGGGTCCGACGCAGCCCGTGGACAGCAACGACACAGAGGAGGGACGACAGAAGAACCGCCGAGTCGAGCTCGTGAAGATTTAGAGCGGCAATGTGCTCACGGGGTTCTCGCGGGCCAGTGAACTCGATCCGACTCTCCGATTCGACCGGAGACTCACCGCAGCCCACTACCCGACGTGAGGAGACAGGACGCCACGAACGCGAGCGGCGTCACGTTGGGTGATCCTCAACTTGGAGGGACCAATGAAAGTCACGAAGCGAGCGAGCGAGTCGCGACGAGGGCCGAAGGCCTCGATGAGGCTGCCGCTGATCGCGGGTGCCCTCGCGCTAGGTTTAAGCGGAGCGGTCCAGCAGGCGATAGCTCAGGTGGACACGGAGAAGCTAATGAGGGAGGTCCAGGGAGCCAGGGTTGTGGCGGAGACGTGTCCCGCTGAGCTGGAGATTTACAAGTTTCTAGGAAGCACGGATCATGTCAGCTGGAAGGAGCGCGAAGTTGGCGCGTGGGGAGATGACCTCGCGATAGCTGTGGGGGTTACGAACCATGGTGGTAGGCCAGCGACGTTTGACTATGCGATTGGTTCCTGCAGAGGGCACAACGTTTGGGCTACGGCCAAGGGAGTCCAACTCAAGCCCGGCGAAAAGCACGTGACCGCGTTCAGAATCACGCATAAAGAGCTCGTTGGACATGCTCCCGCGAACGTAGCGACCAACAAGACCTGTATAGGGATCTTCCTCTTGAAGGACGGATCCAAGGATCTGTTCAGCGACGGCAACATCCCCAACCACGACAAGCAGCACACGGTCCTCGTGGATCAAGTTATTGGCTGACTTAGGCGCTCGACGTTGCGTTCAGCGGCTCGGTGGTGGGCTGACCTCGACTGATAGCAAGTTGGCTTGGCGGATCGGCTCCCAGCACATGCGCACCTTGGGGCTGGGTCCGACCGAGCCCGTCGACAGCAACGAGACCGAAGCGGGCCGACAGAAGAACCGCCGGGTCGAACTCGTCAAGATCTGAGCGGCGCGGCGCAGGCCGAGCCATGAGAATCAAGGCCGTTGAGCGCGGCGCGAGAGGATCTCTTGCGTCGCTTGCGGTACTTGCCGGCAGCATCCTGTCTCTCGGCTGTGGCGGATCGGAGCCGGCGGGAGATGTCGCCCGGCCCGACGACGAAAACCCCTGCCCGTTCCGCGCCACGGCGAGCTGGGAAGGTGGGCGAACCTACGAGGGGGTCGCCGGCTTTCGGTTCTTCCCGGAGGGGTTGGGAGTGTCGCTCCAGGGTTCGGGGTCCAGCGAAGCGGAGCTGGGCGCCTCCTTCTCGGCACGCTTCGCCGTGCTCGGGATCGAGGAGCTTGAAGAGGGCACCTATGATATCACGGTCGGCTCAGTGGGCGTGGTTGGTAGGGGGACCTCGACAAGGTCGGCCAATGTCGACAGCCGCGCGTCCGATACGTCCGCAGGCCAGCTCGTCATCTCGGAAAGCTCCGGGACCAGAATCGGAGGACGCATCGAGGCCGTCCTACCGATGGAGGATGGATCGGGCGAGCTGAGATTGGATGCGAGCTTTGTGGCACTGGAAGGCACGGCGTCCGACTCGACGTCGGCCTTCGGCGCGTGCGTGCTGGGCCGCTCCCGCGCGATCTCAGCCGACTGACCGACACCGTCGATCCAGGAGGTAGCCGTGACGGGTGTAGCGCTTCTTGTCGGTTCTCTTCTCGGGATTCTTCCGGCGGGCGCTCCGCCCAGCTCAGCGGTGTGGGGTGTCGTGACCCATGTGCATCTGGCCGAGCTGGTTCTCCAAGACGCATGCGATGATGGCCAGCTGACGATCTTCCGCGTCGACGGGACGGACGTCATCGGCCCGATCGGACCATTTGCGGTCGAAGCGGAGATCCTGGATTCGATCTGCACCTACAAGCAGTACTTCCGAGCCGGAGTGATCGGGCCCGACGCCTATCCGGACATCCTCACAGGGCAGCGGAAGATCCATCCCGACCTCAGCCGGCCGGTCTCCACGTCCTGGCAGGCGGGAGCGACGAGTGGGCAGGGGACCTCCTCATCCGGTACGGACGCGTGGCTCGCGCACCTCTGGCAGAACGCCTTTCCTCCGCCGAATCAACGGACCTCCGCGGATCAAGGCCCAAGCGCTTGGAAGGCCTTCGTGGTGGGCTACCTGATCCACGCGGCCGGCGACATGTATGGCCACTCGTACGTGAACTACTGGACGGGCGGTCCGTTCGACCTCGCGAGCGACAATGCTCCGAAGCACCTACTCATAGAGTCCTACATCGCGAAGCGCACTCCGCGGCCGGGTTCGGGGTTCCTGCCGGCGTCGCTCAGCGGTATCCAGCGTCGCCTGTATGACCTTATGACGTTTGCGGAGGAGGGACGCGTACTCGATGAGCAGCTCCTGATCCGCGAGGCGCTCGAGCTCTCCGTTCCGAGACAGTTCTCGGATCTGCATCACGACGTCAGCGCGTACCGAAAGAAGATCGACGACGCCCCATTGCTTACTTGGGTGGGACTGGGGCCGACCGACGCCTACCTGGCCGCATGGCTCAAGGACATCGAGGACGGTCTTCTCGCCTGGCCCGAGGTCAGTCATGAGGTGATCAAGGCTCTCTTCTTCGGGCAGGAGTATCCAAGGGCCACGGTGGGCGGCCCCTTCGGTACCTACGTAACGGATCATTTCCTCTCCATGATGGGCCAGCCGGACGCCACCGGAGCCGCGATCGAGGTGATAGTCGAGGCGGCGGACTACCTCGTGCCGGATATCCTGGGCGAGATGGCGAGGGATCTTGCCGAGTGGACCTTCCAGAAGGCGGCGGGCATGAGTGTGGCCGAGTACGCCGACATGGTCACGGACCCGCAGCGCTACTTCGACCCCATGATGTCGGTGGCGCCGAGCGGGCACGCCATCACGGTCGCGGAGTTCACCCGGGACGAGATGGGC
>JAZGAL010000127.1:0-5960 GCA_036475815.1 Gemmatimonadota bacterium | reverse complement strand
TGTTCCAGCGCGGCAGCTCGCGGGCGCAGAAATCGAAGATGTCGGTGACCAGCCGAAGGCTCGGCTCGACAGGATAGACGTACGTACCCCGCGCGATGAATTCCTTGAGGATGTCGTTCTGAACCGTTCCGGCCAGCGAACCGCGGGTGACGCCCCGCTCGTCGGCCAGGGCGACGTACATGGCCAGCAGAATGGCTGCGGTGGCGTTGATAGTCATCGAGGTGGAGACTCGCGCGAGATCTATGCTGTCGAAGAGAACGCCAAGATCGTCCACCGTATCGATCGAGACGCCTACCCGGCCGACCTCGCCCTCGGCCATATCGCTGTCCGAGTCGAAGCCCATCTGCGTGGGTAGGTCGAAGGCTACGGAGAGGCCGGTCTGACCTGAATCCAGCAGGAAACGGAAGCGGCGATTCGTATCCTCGGCCGTACCGAAACCGGCGTACTGCCGCATCGTCCACAGCCGTCCCCGGTACATCGTGTCGTACGCACCGCGGGTGAACGGGAACCGGCCGGGAAGGCCCGGGTCCGGCGCGCCGCTTGCCAGTGTGTCTTCCTGCGTGTACGTCGGGCGTATCTCGATTCCGCTTGTATTCTCGACTTTACCTATTGATCTGGCCATCTATGTAATCAGTAATCATTATGTGATCACCGTTCCCCAGCTGGAGCGATAACCAGCAACGTCTCCCCTCTATCAACCGTCTGCCCTGGCTCGACCAACACCTCCGAGATCTGTCCCGCGGCCGTTGCCTTCAACTCGTTCTCCATCTTCATCGCTTCCATAACGATGAGCCCCTGACCCTTCTCGACCTGCTCTTCCACATCCACCTCAACCTTGATCACCAGGCCAGGCATGGGTGCTTTGATCTTTATCGGTCCGTGGCTCATGGCAACGGTGCCGGTCAGCTCGCGGATCGCCTTTCGCCTCTCGTCCAGCGCCAGCACCTCGTGGCGCCGGCCTTCAATCTCGATGTCCCACTCCCCTCGCCCGTCGCGCCGGCGGGCGCTCAGCGTGTAGGACCGGCCGTCGAGCACCAGATTCAAGAGGTGCGAGTCATGGTTTGACCTGAGATCGGCCTCCACCGGAAGCCCGTCCAGGAGCAGGCCGTCCGAGCTGATGTCGACCTCGTGAGTCCGACCTTCGATTTCCACGAAGTATTTCATGCGTCTCTGATCTGGGTGCGCCATGACGCGTTGCCGAGAATCGCCTTAAAATCAAGGGCTTACGGGTCCGGCGCAACGGGTAGCCCGACAGGGCTCTGTCAGCCTGTCCCCGATGGGACTTCACTTCTAGATTGGGAGGGTAACATTCGAGCCTGGACAGTTAGGAAGCGATCATCAACGAGGCAACTCCTTCACGCGTCCTTGTCGTCGAGGACGAATCGGACATAGCCGCGCTCGTCGCCTACCAGCTGGCCCACGCCGGCTATCAGGTGCGAACCGCATCCACGGGGCGCGAGGCGCTGCGCGCCCTGGAGTCCGACCCTCCCGATCTGGTCATCCTCGACCTCATGCTCCCCGAGGTCAGCCGCATCGAGGTCCTGCAGACGCTCCGCTCGCGCAAAGAGACAGGGAACACTCCAGTCATCATACTGACCGCCCGCGGAGCGGAGGAAGATCGGGTCCGTGGGTTTGAACTGGGCGCCGACGATTACATGTCGAAGCCGTTCAGCCCCAAGGAACTGGTGCTGCGAGTGAAGGCGATACTGCGCCGCTCCGCGCCCGAGGGAAGCAGCAGCGGTGCAGGTCGCGTGCTGCGGGCGGGGCCACTGGCAGTGTACGTGGAGGCGAACCGCGTTACCGTCGATGGCACCGACGTACAGCTCACACCGAAGGAGTACGCATTGCTTGTCTGCCTCCTCAAACGGCGTGGTCGGACTCAGAGCCGGCGCGGTTTGCTGGAGACTGTGTGGGATACGACGGCCGAGATCGAAACGCGAACCGTTGACATGCACATCGGTCGCCTCCGCTCCAAGCTCGGGCCCGCCGGTGAATCGATCGAGACGGTGCGTGGGTTCGGCTACCGCTTTCGCCCCGAGGATTGACGGCACATGCGCGCCCGGCTCTTCCTGAGCCTAGCCGGCCTCGCGGTCCTGGCCCTGCTGCTCTACGCTGTGCTCGATGGAACAGGCGTACCGGGAGCGGCCGCCATCGATCTGATCTTCATAGTCATACTGGCTGCAGCCGGTGCACGGCTGCTCAACCAACCGTTTCAGCGAGCGGCGCCCTTTGCTGCAGCGCTTTCCCGCGGCGAGCGGCCCCCCAGACTTCCCGAGACTGCTAGCGGCGAAGCGGGCGACCTCTACCGGGCGCTCAATCGCCTCGCCGAAGCCCATCGACTCAGCCACGAGCTGCGGGGTGCTGAGAGGACCGAGACCGAGCTCCTGCTGCAGGAGATGGGCGAAGGCGTCCTGGCCATAAGCCCGGCGGGGAACGTCGTCAGGGTGAATGCCGAGCTGCGCTCCGTGATCGGCGCGAACGAGCCAATTGAGGGCAGAGCTGTCGCGACGATCTTCCGCAACCCGGAGCTGGTCAACTTCCTCGCCCCGGCCGCGGTGCCCGAGGGAGGAGTCGAGGGCGAGTTCGAGGTCTACGGACGCACCATGTTGGTTGCGGCACGTCGCCTTCCTACCGGCGGGGTGGTTGCCGTCTTTGCGGATCTGACCGAGCTTCGCCGCCTCGACACGGTGCGCACGGAGTTCGTAGCCAACGCATCGCACGAGCTGAAGACGCCCCTCACCGCGATCCGGGGTTACAGCGAGACGCTCACCGACCCCGACGTTCCGCAGGACGCTCGGGTGCGCTTCGCCGGCAAGATCGTCGATCACGCCGAACGGATGACGGCGATCGTCGACGATCTGTTGACCCTGGCGCGCCTGGAAGAGCCGGGCAGAACGATACGTCAGCAACGCATCGCCCTGCTGCCGCTGGCGGACGGAATCGCAGGCAAAGCCAGGGAACGTGCCGAAGCGGCGGGGATCGCCCTGTCCGTGGATGTGGATCCAGCAGACCTGGACGTCGTCGCGGACCCCGAAGGACTGCGGCAAGTGCTCGAGAATCTCATCGACAACGCGATCCGTCACTCCGGCGCCACCGCCGTACGGGTCCGTGCCGGGCGTCTGCCCTCCGGCGAAATCAAGCTCAGCGTCGAAGACAACGGGCGTGGCATTCCCGAGGCCAACCTCGAGCGCGTCTTCGAGCGTTTCTACCGCGTCGATGCCAGCCGCTCTCGCGCGACGGGCGGCACCGGCCTGGGACTGTCCATCGTCAAGCACTGGACGGAAGCGATGGGCGGACGTGCCTGGATAGAGAGCATTCTCGCACAGGGGACGCGCGTCTATGTGAGCCTACCCGTCACACGTCCCGAAACGTGCTGAGTCCACCGCCGCCCCTGCAGAACCTCACCAGGACAGCTGATACAGAATCGTTACACGAACTCACAACGTCCGTGACATGGGCTTGATAGAATGCTGGCGACCGGTGAGAAACCGGGATTGAAGCAAGTGGAGAACCCGAACAAGGAGAACCGAGTTTGAGCATGAACAGACGACTGTGGGCACTCGTGCTGGCAGCCCTCGCTCTCTCAGCGACGAACGCGGCAGCCCAGGTGGAGATCACGTCGAAAGCGGCGGAGATCAAGATTACCGGGCGCCTGCAGGCGCAGTATGCCTACAGTTCGGCGGCGGAAGAGCTGAGTACCGTCTTCCTGATCCGCCGAGCCCGGATAACGCTGGAGATCAAGATCAACGATTTCATCAGCGGCAAGATCCAGCCCGACTATTCGACCGGCTTCGGGTTCTCGAACGGGCTGCGGCTGAAGGACGCCTACATCGACATGGACTTCGCGCCCGAGCTCATCTTGAGGATGGGTCAGTTCAAGCGTCCCTTCGACATCTTCGAGTTGACCAGCTCGACGCAGATCCTGGCGATCGAACGCACGGGCATCGTACGCGGCGCCGACGACTGCGCCGGTGTCGGCTCGCTGTGCAGCTACAGCCGCTTCACCGAGAAGCTCGCCTACTCCGACCGTGACGTCGGCGTCGAGATCGGCGGCGTGATTGCCGGGCACTGGGTGTGGTCCGCATCGATGACCAACGGCAACCAGTTCGAAGAAACCGTTCGTTTCATCCAGGCGGACACCTTCGAAGTCTTCTCCGAAGGTAAGTCGTTCGGCAGCCGGCTCGAGTACCGCGCGGCGGACCTGAGGGTGGGCGCCAACGTGGCTGCTCACGACTACGCCAATCCGGTCAAGCTGGACAGGGTCGACTACGGGATCGGCTACGGTGCCGATGTCGACTGGGGCAACTGGACCTCGGGCCTGCACCTGCAGGTCGGCATCACGACGGGTGACAACTGGCGGAATCTCGACGAGGCCGGCAACCCGAGCACCTTCTGGACTACCCAGGCCATCGTCGTCTACAAGTTCCCGCTCGCCGGCGGCCATCGCGTGGAGGCGCTCGAGCCGGTGGCCCGTATCAGCTACGGCGATCCGGACACGGACGTAAGCGATGATGGGGGCTTGCTCATAACCCCCGGCTTCGTCGTCTTCTTCTCCGGTCGCAACAAGCTCGCGGTGAACATGGACATCTACACGCCCGGTGGTGACCGCGACACCGAGTATTCGGTCAAGGTGATGTCTTACCTCTACTTCTAGCAAACGAAACAAGGACGAGAGGATATCACAGAGATGAACAGCTCAATCAAGCTACTCAGTTCACTGATCTTCGCACCGCTCCTGATCGCCGGGCTCAGCGCTTGCGGCGGCCGTGAAGGCGGCGACGGGACAGGGCTGACCGGTATGGTGCGGATCGACGGGTCCAGCACTGTCTTCCCGGTCACCGAGGCCATGGCCGAGGAATTCCAGATCGAGAACCGCGGGGTCCGCGAGACGGTCGGGATCTCCGGGACCGGTGGCGGCTTCAAGAAGTTCTGCAACGGCGAGACGGACATTTCCGACGCCTCGAGGCCGATCAAGGACATCGAGCGGGAGATGTGCGCCGCGAATGGGATCGAGCCCATCCAGGTAACCGTCGCATTCGACGGTCTCGCCGTGATGGTCAACCCCCGGAACGACTTCGCGTCCTGTATGACGGTGGACGAACTGAAGCGGATCTGGGAGCCCGGCAGCACGATCTCCAGGTGGAGCCAGGTGCGTGACGGCTGGCCGGACAAAGAGATCAAGCTTTACGGTCCCGGCACCGACTCGGGCACCTTCGACTACTTCACCGAAGCGATAGTGGGTGAGGAGGATGCCAGCCGGCCCGATTTCACCGCCAGCGAGGACGACAACGTGCTCGTCCAAGGAGTCGCCGGCGACCAGTTCGCGCTGGGTTACTTCGGTTACGCCTACTACGCCGAGAACACCGACAAGCTCAAGCTGGTCGCCATCGACGACGGTCACGGCTGCGTGGCGCCCAGCCCGGAGACCGTCCAGGGCGGCGAGTACACACCGCTCTCGCGGCCCCTGTTCATCTACCTCAACAGGACCGCTTTGGATCGGCCAGAGGTAAAGGCATTCGTGCGCTACTACCTCACCAACGCGCCCGAGTTCGTCCCGCAGGTCGGGTACGTGCCGCTCAGCGCGGAGCGCTACCAGGCGAGCCTTTCTGAAATCCAGTAGTGTTGAGTGGCCGGCCTCGGGTGGGGCTCGAGACCGCGGGCAGCGCTGGTCCGTTCCCGCGGTCGTCTCTTGCCGTTCGACAATCATCTGCGTTGATAGTCCGTTGATGCGGTCTCTCGAATGTAGAGTGATGAACTCTGAAATATGAAGTGCGAAGTGCGGGATAGGGATAGGAACTACGACCTCGAGGAACGGCTCATAGCGTTTGCCGTCTTGACCTGCAGGATCGCAGACGCGCTGCCCAAGACAAGCGTGGGCAAGCATGTCGCCGGACACTTGATTCGTTGCGGCACCTCACCGGCACCCAACTACGGTGAGGCACAGGGCGCACAATCACGCA
>JAZGAL010000126.1:0-7873 GCA_036475815.1 Gemmatimonadota bacterium | reverse complement strand
CGGCGCATGCCGCCATGGCTGCCTGTGCCCGGCTACGGTGAGTTCTCCGGCGAGCGAAGGCTCAGTGTAGACGAGCTGGGCATGATCCAGCAGTTGGCCGAGGAAGGCGCGCTGGAAGGCGATCCTTCTGATCTGCCGCCGCTGCCCGAGTGGAGCGAGGGCTGGAAGATCGGCGAGCCCGACCTGGTGATCGAGATGCCCGAGCCTTACGCGCTCTATGCGGAGGGCCCGGAGGTGTTTCGCAATTTCGTGCTCCCGATCCCGGTGACCGGGACCCGCTGGGTCAAAGCTGTAGAGCTTCGCCCCGGCAATGCCCGGGCCGTCCATCACGCGGTGATGATGGTGGATCGCAGCCCCGCGTCGCGCAGGATGGATGAGGATGACCCTGAGCCGGGTTACGGCGGCATGTTCTCCATCGGCGAAGCCTTCAGCCCAGACGGGTTCTTTCTCGGTTGGACGCCGGGGCAGATTCCCAGCGAGGGCGAGGAGGACATCTCCTGGCAGCTGCGGCGGGGTACCGACCTCGTGCTGCAGCTACACATGCGGCCGACGGGCCAACCGGAGACGATCCAGGCGGCCGTGGGATTCTACTTCGCCGACGGTCCGCCTGCCCGCGTTCCTTCACTCCTCAGGTTAGGCTCCCAAACGATGGACATTCCACCCGGGGAGAAGCACTACGCAATCAGAGACGAGTACGTGCTTCCCGTGGATGTCCAGGTGCTGGGCCTCTACCCGCACGCTCACTACCTGGGAAAGGAGATGCAGGCCTTCGCCACGCTGCCCGATGGCAAGAACCGCTGGCTGCTTCGTATCGACGACTGGGACTTCAACTGGCAGGGGGAGTACCGGTACACCCAGCCCATCTTTCTCCCCAAGGGAACTACCCTGTCGATGCGATACACTTACGACAACTCGGCTGAGAATCCCCTCAACCCGAGCGACCCGCCAGTTCGCGTCGTGTACGGTCCTGCCTCCACCGATGAGATGGGCGACCTCTGGATCCAGGTCCTGCCGCGCAACAGCGCCGATCTGGCGATCCTGAACGCGGACTTCAACCGCAAGGAGCTACGCGCGTTGGCCGACGGCTTCGAGCTCTTGTCCAGAGTCGACCCGAGCGATGTCCAGGCACGCTACAATCTGGGAATGGCGCTCCAGGCTCTGGGCGCGGATGACGAGGCGATGGAGAATTACCGGCTGGCCTTGCAGCTCAAGCCGGATTACGCAGCCGCCCACAACAACCTGGGCACACTGCTCGAGTCAAACGGCGCGGCGGATGAAGCGCTCGAACACTTCCGGCGGGCGCTGGCTGTCCAGCCGGACTTCGCCCAGGCCCACTACAACGTGGCGAACGCCTTGCAGGCGCGCGGTGATCTCGACGGGGCGGTGCAGCACTTCCGGCAGGCGTTGGAAGCCGATCATAACTACGTCGAGGCGCACTACAACCTGGGGAATGCCCTTGCCGCCCATGGGAAGGTGGACGAGGCGATCGAACACTACCTTAGCGCCGTCGACATCGATGAAGGATTCGCGGCAGCGCATTATAACTTGGGGAACACCCTTCGAGCGCTGGGAAGGCTCGACGAGGCAATCGACCACTATCGCGGCGCCCTGCAAGCGGACGCCAGCTTGGCCGCGGCCCACAACAACATCGGGCTCGCTCTCGAAGCTCAAGGGGCAATCGAGTCGGCTATTGATACGTACCGGATGGCCATCGCGGTCGACCCCGACCTCGCCGCCGCTCACAAGAACCTGGCCATCTTGCTGCAATCGCAGGGAAGAACCGACGAGGCGCTCCAACAGCTGCGTGAAGTGCTGCGTATTGATCCCGACGACGCGCAGGCAAACTACAATCTGGCGCTCGGCCTTCAGTCGATGGGCCGGTTTGAGGACGCTCTCCCGCACCTGCGGAGGATGGTGGAGTCGCGTCCGGGCGACGCGCGCCTACGGCAGAACGTGGGCCTGGCTCTTCTCAGTAGTGGTCGAACCGAGGAAGCGATGCGGGAGTTTCGTGAGGCGTCCCGCCTCCAACCCAGTGCGCCGATGCCTATCTACACGATGGCCTGGATCCTGGCCACCCACCGGGACGAGAGAATCCGCGACCCCGGAGAAGCGATAGTGCTCGCCGAGCGCTCTGTCCAGCTGACCAAGAATCGAAACCCGCTCGCCCTGGACGCCCTTGCCGCAGCTTACGCGGCGGCGGGACGGTTCGACCGGGCGGTGCCCATCGCGGAGCAGGCGCTCACCGTGGCCAGGCTCGCTGGGGCGACGGACCTGGCAAACAACATCGGCGCCCGCCTGGAGCTATACGGGCAGCGATTACCCTACCGCGATACCGCCCTGCGGTAGCGAGCAGCCAACTGCCGCGGCGGAGCCTGTGGAAGAGGGCGCCCGTGGCCGCCGTAGGGCGGCCATGAATCTGATGATGGGTCCTCGCGATACTGTTCGCCATGAAAGCGAAAGTGGCGTACGATGCTGCTGCCCAACAAGCGCAGCGAGCTCGCCTTCCGCCTGACGTCCCACATCAGGGCGGCGAACCTCGGGCGCGTCTACGCGGATCTATCCTGACCCTCTCGACCCGCCACCGTCCGCATCGTTATTAGCGGCAGAGCACTTGCACGGTCAGCGCCCCGGCACCCCTACCGGCGCGGTTGTTCCGGCGAGCGCGACTCCCTATGATGCAGACACACGAGATGAGCGAAACGACCCAGGACCTCTCGCGGCTGCGCATCGACCGCGATCGCCTGCCCCCCGGCGTGAATCGCGCGCTGCGCACGAGCGCTTATATCGCCGGCGCGGCGGTGCTGCTGTTCCTGATCCTCTTTTTCGCCCTCAGAGGCAGAGGTGCTCCCGGCGTTCAGGTGGCCCTGGCGGAGCTGCGCGGCGGCGGCGCCGCGACCTCCACAGGCGTCACCGCCAACGGCTACGTCGTGGCCCGCACCAAAGCGTCCGTGTCATCGAAGATCACCGGGCGGCTCGAGTACCTGGGTGTCGAAGAGGGCGATGTCGTCGAGAAGGGGGAGGTGATCGCCCGGCTGGAGGCCGACGACTACGCCGCGGCGCTGGCGCAGCGGGAGGCCGACCTGCTGACCGCCCGGGCGGGGGTCATCGAGGCGGAGACGGAGCGCGACCAGCTGGTCCGCGACCTGGCCCGGGCCGAAGATCTCCTGGCCCGCGGCCTCGCCTCCGACCAGGAGACGGAGCAACTGCAGTCGCGGCTTGCGACGGCGGAGGCCAGGGTGCGCCGCTACGCGGCGACGGTGATGGCGGCGGAGGCGGCGCTGGGCGTGGCGCGCGCCAACCTGGATAACACGACGATCCGGGCGCCCTTCGGCGGCACGATCCTGCGCAAGGACGCGGAGGTCGGCGAGGTCGTGGCGCCGGTCGCCACCGGCAGCGGCCTGATCCGCGGCGCCGTCGTCACCATGGCCGACTTCGAGACCCTAGAGGTCGAGGTCGACGTCAACGAGGCCTACATCGCCCGCATACGTCGCGGGCAGTCGGCCACCATCACGCTCGACGCTTACCCGGACACCGCTTTCGCGGGACGCGTGCGGCAGATCGTGCCGACGGCGGACCGGCAGAAGGCCACCGTGCTGGTGAAGGTGAGCTTCGTGCAGCGCGACACGCGTGTGCTCCCGGAGATGGGCGCCAAGGTGGAGTTCCTGGAGCAGGTCGAGGGCGCGGCCGAGCCCAGCGCGCCGGCGCGCGTGTTCGTGCCGGCGGCGGCGGTGCGCGACGAGGCGGGACGCCAGGTGGTCTGGGTGGTCCGGGATGATAGAGTCGAGCGACGCGAGGTGGTGGCCGGTCCGGTCACCGGCGACTGGCGCGAGGTCCGCAGGGGCCTGACGGGCGGCGAGCGGGTGGTGATAGCGGGCCACGAGGGTCTCGAGGACGGTTCGCGGGTCAACGTGATAAGCGGAAGATAGGATCCTGACCATGGCGCTGTTGGAGATACGCAACCTGTCGAAGGTCTACCATCGGGACAGCCAGGCCATCCCTGTGTTCGAGGACATCGACCTCGATGTCGAGCGCGGTGACTTCCTGGTGCTCATGGGGCCGTCGGGGAGCGGAAAGACCACGCTGCTCAACCTGATCGCGGGACTCGACGAACCGACAACCGGACAGATCACCGTCGGCGGCGAAGAGGTGACCGGCATGTCGCGCCGGCAGCTCGCCGCCTGGAGGTCGCGGCACGTCGGCTTCATCTTCCAGCTCTACAATCTGCTGCCCGTCCTGACGGCCTATCAGAACGTCGAGCTGCCGCTGCTGCTCACGCACCTGTCGAAGAAGGAGCGGCGCGAACACGTGATGACGGTCCTCGATGTCGTGGGGCTCGCCGACCGTGCCGAGCACTTCCCGCGCCAGCTCTCGGGCGGTCAGGAGCAGCGGGTCGCCATCGCAAGAGCCATCGTCAGCGACCCGACCGTCATACTCGCCGACGAGCCTACCGGCGACCTGGATGCGAAGTCGGCGGACGAGATCCTCACGCTCATGCAGCGCCTTAATAGCGAGTTTCAGAAGACGATCCTGCTGGTGACGCACGACGCCCGGGCCGCCGAACGCGGGCACGCGATCATGCACCTCGATAAAGGGGTGTTGACGCGATGAAGTTCGTAAGACTCGTCTGGGTGAACTTGAGCCGAAGCAAGCGGCGCACGATCCTCACGACGCTGAGCGTGGCGGCGGCGCTCTTCCTGTTCGTTTCGCTCCGGTCGGTGAACACGACACTTCAAGATGCGGCGGAGGTGGGCAGCGAGGCGCGCATGGTCACGCGTAACTCCATCTCCATCGTCTTCTCTCTACCGGAGGCTTACTACCAGTGGCTCTCCGCTGTCCCGGGCGTGGAGCGCGTGTCGTGGGCGGTCTGGTTCAACGGGATTTACCGCGATCCCCGCGACTTCTTCCCAAGCTTCGCCATCCAGGCGGACAGCTACCTCGCCATGTACCCGGAGATGGTCATACCGGAGGAGCAAAGGCAGGCGTTCATGGCGGAGCGGACTGCGGCGATCGTCGGCACCGGCCTGATGGAGCGCTTCGGTTGGTCCCTCGGCCAGACCGTCACTCTGAGAAGCCCGATCTATCCGGCTGACAACGATTGGCCCTTCACGATCCGCGGCGTCTACACGCCGACGAATCCGAGCTTCGGCGACAACCTCTTCTTCTTCCACTACGAGTACGTGTACGAGCACTCGCTACGCGGCGCGCAGCCGGGATGGTACGTGCTGCAGCTCGAGGATCCGGCGGTCGCCACCTCGGTGGCGGAGACCATCGACGAGCACTACAGGAACTCGCGGGCGGCCACCCGCACCGAGACCGAACGCGCCTTCCAGACCGGCTTCGTCACCATGTACGGGAATGTGGGATTCCTGATGAACGCCGTCGGGCTGGCCGTCTTCTTCGCCATCCTGCTGGTCGCCGCCAGCACGATGATGATGGCGGCGCGCGAGCGCACGAGCGAGGTAGCCGTGTTGAAGACGCTGGGCTTCAGCGACCGCTTGCTCTTCGGGCTGGTGCTCGCCGAGGCCGCCACCATCACGCTGATCGGTGGGCTGCTGGGCGTGTTCGGCGCCAAGCTCATCTTCGAGGGCACGCAGTTCCAGGGCGCCGGCTTCCTGCCGGGCTTTCAGGTCAAGTGGAGCACCGCCATAGCCGGGATGGCGATCGCCCTGCTCCTCGGCCTGATCAGCGGTATCGTGCCCGCCTGGCAGGCGGCGCGGATGCCCGTGGCACAAACGCTCCGGCGCGTGGCCTGAGGAGGGCTCATGGCGATCCCGCTCATCTACAACCTGCGGAGCATCAGACAGCGGCCCGTCTCGACGCTCACCACCGCCCTGGGGATGGCGCTGGTGGTGCTCGTGTTCATCGCCATGATGGCTCTCTCCCGCGGGTTCCGCGCCGCGCTGGCGGAGACCGGCTCGCGCGAGAACGTGATCGTCCTGCGCAGCGGAGCGGACAGCGAGCTGATCAGCGGGATCGGCAGGCAGACGGCGGCGACGATCGCCGCGATGCCGTTCGTCGCACAAGGGCCCGACGGGCGGCCGCTGGTGAGCCCCGAGGTCTACGTACTCATCAGCCTCGACCGACTCGGCGGCGGCGACGCGCTGGTGGTGGCCCGGGGGATCAACCCCGAGGCCTTCGACGTCCGCAAGAACGTGGAGATCGTCGCCGGCCGCATGTTCAACCCCGGCGCCCCGGAGATCCTGGTGGGGAAGAGCATCGTCGGCCGCTTCGCCGGCACCCAGATCGGCGAGACGATCAACTTTGCCAACCGCGACTGGACGGTGGTGGGCCACTTCGCGGCGCGCGGCTCGGCTTTCGAGTCCGAGATCTGGGGCGAGAACGAGCAGTTCATGCCCGCGTTCCGCGGCGAGTTCTTCCAGTCGCTGACCTTCCGCATGAAGGACCCCTCGCAGTTCGAGTCGATCAAGAAGACGCTCGAGGACGATCCGCGCCTGCCGGTGGGCGCGCACCGCGAGTACGACTTCTACGCCGCCCAGTCGTATCTGTTGACACAGATCATGAACTTCGCCGCGATCTTCGTCGCCGGGATCATGGCCATCGGGGCCATCTTCGGCGCCGTCAACACGATGTATGCGGCGGTCGGCGCCCGTGCCCCGGAAATCGCGGTGCTCCTCACCCTCGGATTCCGCCCCGTCAGCGTCATGTCGTCGTTTATGTTCGAGGCGTTGCTGATCGCCTTGATCGGTGGGCTGCTGGGTTGCCTCTTCTCTCTACCGCTCAACGGGATCGTCACCAGCACCACGAACTGGCAGTCGATGAGCGAGGTGGCGTTCGCCTTCCGCGTGACGCCCGACCTGCTGTTGGGAGGCGTGATCTTCGCCCTGGTCATGGGCTTGATAGGCGGGTTCTTCCCGGCGCGCCGCGCCGCCCGCCAGCCCGTGGTTAAAGCGGCGCGGCAGCCCTGATCGGGTCGATTGGTTCCGTTGTTGACGAAAGGTTGACGGGATAGTCGCAGTCTGTTTGGCATGCTGTGGGTATCCCCGCCTTACGGCTCCCCATTTTCCCAGCTTGCCAGAAAGGGGCGAGCGCACTATCATTGTGCAGTTCGATGATATCATATACGATATCATGAACAGGCAGAAAATAGGGAGGCTGAGGAAAGCACGCTGCTGCCCACTGCTCGACCCCTTGCTATCCCAAGCCATCCAGGTGACCTGAACCGTCACACGGCAAAGGCGATACTTGATCAGCTCGAAGCGGACCTCGATGCCCTTGAAGAAGTCATCAACTGGAGGTGCCGTGATGTCTAAGAAGGTCCAGACGGAGCCGCGGGACTATCTTCGGGCTCCGTATTCGCGTGTCCTTATTCCCGACGACGAGACTGGTACTTATACCGCTCGGATTCTGGAGTTTCCGGGGTGCGTTGCGCAAGGCGATAGCGTGGCGGAGGCCTATGAGTGTCTAGAGAGAGCAGCTGAGGACTGGATTGTGGCTGCGGTCGATCTCGGCCAGGAGATCCCTGCGCCAACGGAAGAGCAGACATACAGCGGACGTGTACTTCTGCGCCTGCCGAAGAGTCTACATAAACGGGCTGCTGAATTGGCTTACCAGGATTCTACCAGTCTGAACCAGTTCATCGTCGCGGCGGTTGCGGAGAAGGTTGGCGCAACAAACGTAGTTGCGACATTGGCTAGCCGACTTGACCGTGTGGCACCTTCGTTGTGAGTCGGCAATCAAGTCGCTGCGGGTTCGGCAAGTTCAACTCCTGTGAGGATCGCCACGACCACTGTCTCTTCGTTGTTTCGACAGCGCTGGCGTACCCCGGGTCGCCGGTTCCTGTCAGTCGTCTTGCCGTTGTCGCTTCTGTGTGGCTGCGAAGGCCGCGGCCCGCGGACGCTTCCTGGCCACATGA
>JAZGAL010000125.1:0-2013 GCA_036475815.1 Gemmatimonadota bacterium | reverse complement strand
CAAGGAGAGCGACTCTACCGGAAAGCTGGAATGCGGAAGCCACGGATCGGCAGCAGTTGTCAGCGCTACAAGGGAAGGCACATGGGACGCTACTGAAGCTGGATTCGGACGGCGCGGGGCTGTCCCTTCCGGCGTTCCGGATTGTCGATGATCAGCCGATAATCACTCGGCTGAGTCTCCAGGTGCACGTCGTTGAAGCGCTGGATTCGCTCGGCGTCGGCTCCGACCTCGAGGAGGTCGAGCGCCGACGTAATCAGAAACCTCGCCCGCGGGGGGGCACCACGAACATCTGACTTGAACTTATGTCCGTGACTATCCACCAGCGTGGTATGAGGGAACACCATTATCCTCGGCGCCGCTTGAAAGCCGACCATGTCGCTCAGGAACTCGCCGAAATCGATCCTCGGACGTGACTCGTCTTTCAGGACGCGGAATGTGACGCTGATGACCCTCACCCGCCCTGTATCCCGGACGTCCAAGCCCGGCGAGGCACTCCGGGCCTCGAAGGTGAACGGCCCCATCTCGATTGCCTGCTCCATCTCGTAGTCGTCGGCCATCGAGCAGCCGGCGAGCGCTGCGCCTCCTGCAGTCGCGACGAAGAGAACGCGAGCTTTCTTCCGGTAAGTCAAGGAGTTCATCGTGCGCTACTCCTCCAGGGAAACCGCCACGAAGGGTGACTGACCCTCTGGTGGATCAGGGTGCTCGATGAGCAGAACGAGCTCGCGGCTGTCCTCGTGCAAGTGAAAGACGGCCACTATCGTGCTGCCGCTGCCGCCGATCTGCTCGAAGTACTGGCTTGCTTCCAATACGTCCACAGTCCGATAACGGTCGCCTGCATCATCGACCACGGAAAGCCGGTTCTCGAGAAAGCTGCGGATGAAGAAGCCGCGCTCAGCCTGGCCGAGATCTTGGAGTCCGCCCCAGCGTACGAAAACGGCGATGGCTCTCTCGCCGGGCCCCGCCAGGTTTGATTTGAGCCGCCTGGAGTTGGTGCTGGTAGTCCGCACGGGCTCCATGCGCTCGACCGTCAAGGCGATTTTTGAGAGCGCGATCCGATCACCGGTGGAATACTTGATCGGCTCGGGGGCGGGCTCTCCGGCGCAACCGGCCACCAGCAGCCCCGAAGCCAAGCCAGCGTACGCCAGCTTACCAAGACCGTCGATACGCATTCCCGGCCTCCGCATGGAGCCTAGATCCTTCGCTGAATTCTTCACGGATGTTGAATGGGAATTCCGGCGGGCGTATGACGTAGCGTAGCGCGGTCTTGTAGGATCTCCATGCACGCTGGCTAAAGCTGTTGAACGACCTTACGCGCTGGTCCGGCCAGATTTCGAAGGCCGATGCTGGCAACCGGGGATTCGATAGACCGGCCTGCCTCCAGAGCATCTCCAGACGCCGAGAGGTCTCGCGGGCTTCCTCCGCTTTCGCCGCGTTGCCTCGCACCAGCTCCCTCAGCTGCTCTTGTAGGGTGTCGAGCGCCGACATGATCTCCTGCGCACAAGGGCCGTACTCGTCCCGAGTGATCGCGACTTTGTCCGCGAAACCGCTGCAGCCGGTTACCTCAGCCGAGCCCGCTCCGCAGGCGGTTAGCAGCATAGCACTGATGAACGCGAGTCCCGCCGGAGCTAATCGGCGGCAGATGCAGCAGAATCCAGAGTATGGAGATCGGGGGCCAGCGGAGGGGCTGGCCAGCTTCACGCCGCGCTGCATGACATTTAGAGAGCACACTGGAAAAGCCTCGAAAGCGGGATCGGAGAAACCCACTTCGTCCCCACCACGATAACCAATGGGCAGGAAGCATGCAGTCGCTTCAAGTTCCAGCTATGCGAGCTGCTACCTTACGAGGACGAGATCAGGAGCGCTATAGAGGGGCCAGATGCGAGAAGGGGGCGGCCCCGAAGGAACCGCCCCCACTGACGAAACGGATACAGGCGAGGATCGCCGGATGCCGGTGTCGGTGCAGCGCAAACCCTAGCGCGGCTGCTTCACGATCCTCAGGTAGGGCTTCAATGT
>JAZGAL010000124.1:0-2811 GCA_036475815.1 Gemmatimonadota bacterium | reverse complement strand
CAAGAATTTGCCATAGTCCATCAAGCGGCAAACCGGTGGCTCGGCGTTCGGAGAAATCTCCACCAGGTCAAAGCCCGTTTCTTGTGCGGATTCCAAAGCTTCTGTCAGGGGCACAACGCCCACCTGGCCGCCCACGGCGTCGATGAGACGCACGGACTCGCTTTTGATGTCTTGGTTGACCCGGTTCTTCCTAGGTGCTGCGATACCTGTATTCCTCCAGAAATAGCGAGGCCGCGGCTCGCGATCGCCCGTTACAGCCCCGCTCCGGAGATAAGGCATCCGGGCCCTGACTGTGTCGACGGGTGCGCGTGCGCACGGCCACCGGACTCTGCTGTGCGCCCCCGGACGGCCTCCCCGACCCGCGGGCCACGCACAGACAGGCGTATCGACGGATCTTAGGTCCGATGGCGGGGATTCTCAACCCCTGTAGAAGGGTAAATTGGTAGGCGCGAGTGGGTTCGAACCACCGACCCCTACCATGTCAAGGTAGTGCTCTACCACTGAGCTACGCGCCTGGGGGCGTGGATGAAGATACCGATTCGGATCTTCTGTCGCAAGCTCAACCCGCCTTCAGCTCGAGCCCGAAATCGCGCAACCGTGCCGCCTCGTCCCTGAGCTTCGCCGCCTCCTCGAACTCGAGATTCTCGGCGTGCTTGAACATGCGATTCTCGAGCTCCCGGATACGCCGGGAAACGTCCTCCGGGGACAGCTCGCCATAGCGGCCGATCTCCTCGGCCACCTGGGCGAATCGCCTGGGTGTGCCCGGCGCACCCGAACGGGCGCCCTCCATGATGTCGCTGACGGCCTTGCGGATGCCGCGCGGGGTGATGCCGTGCTCCTGGTTGAAGCGCTGCTGCTTCTCGCGCCGCCGGCCGGTCTCGTCCAGGGCCCGTTGCATGGATCCGGTCATCCGATCGGCATACAGAATGGCGGCACCGTTGATATTGCGCGCGGCGCGCCCGACGGTCTGGATGAGCGAGCGATCGGAGCGCAGAAAACCTTCCTTGTCGGCGTCCAGGATCGCCACCAACGACACCTCGGGCATGTCCAGCCCCTCGCGCAGAAGATTGATACCCACCAGCACGTCGAATACGCCCAGGCGCAGATCGCGAATGATCTCCACCCGTTCCACGGTATCGATATCCGAATGCAAATAACGCACCCGCACGCCGTGCTCGGACAGATAGTCGGTGAGATCCTCAGCCATGCGCTTCGTGAGCGTGGTCACCAGCACCCGCTCGGCCACCTCCACGCGCTTGTGGATTTCCGAGAGCAGGTCGTCCACCTGGGTGGACGCGGGCCGTACCTCGACGGGCGGATCCACGAGGCCCGTGGGACGCACCACCTGCTCCACCACCTCGGAGGAGTGCTCATGCTCGTAGGGTCCCGGCGTGGCGGAAACGAAAATGGCCTGGGGAGCCAGGGCCTCGAACTCGTCGAAACGCAGTGGCCGGTTGTCCAGCGCCGACGGCAACCGGAATCCGTACTCCACCAGGGTCTCCTTGCGGGAGCGATCGCCGCGGTACATGCCACCCAGCTGAGGCACGGTGACGTGGCTCTCGTCGATGATGAGCAGGGCATTGTCCGGCAGGTAGTCGAACAGCGTCGGCGGCGGCTCCCCGGGAGCGCGCCCGGAAAGATAGCGCGAGTAGTTCTCGATCCCCTTGCAGAAGCCCAGCTCCACCATCATCTCGATGTCGAAGCGCGTGCGCTGCTCGAGCCGCTGGGCCTCCAGCAACTTGTCGTTGTCCCGCTGCCAGGCGAGCCGCTCTGTCAGCTCCTGCTTGATCTGCTCGACGGCGTCGACGATGGTCTGGCGCGGTGTCACGTAATGGCTCTTGGGGTAGATGGTGAGCCGCGGCACCCGCCGCAGGACCTCGCCGGTGAGGGGATCGAAGAAGCTCAAGTGCTCGATCTCGTCATCGAACAGCTCGACCCGCACCGCCTCGCGGTCGGACTCCGCCGGGAAGATGTCGATGACCTCGCCCCGAACGCGATAGCTGCCCCGGCGCAGATCGACCTCGTTGCGGGTGTACTGGAGCTCGGCCAGGCGGCGCAGAATGAAGCGCTGATCGACGGTGTCACCGCGCACCAGATGCAGCACCATGCTGTGAAAGGCTTTCGGATCGCCGAGGCCGTAGATGGCGGACACGGTGGCAACGATGATGGCGTCGCCGTGCTCCAGCAACGCCTTGGTGGCCGACAGGCGCATCTGCTCGATGTGCTCGTTGATGGAGGCGTCCTTTTCGATATAGGTATCGGTGCTGGGCACGTAGGCCTCGGGCTGGTAGTAGTCGTAGTAGGAGACGAAGTACTCCACCGCGTTGTGGGGAAAGAAGGCGCGCATCTCACCGTAGAGCTGGGCGGCGAGGGTTTTGTTGGGCGCCAGAATCAGGGCCGGGCGTTGCACGGCCTCGATGACTTTACCGATGGAAAACGTCTTGCCCGAGCCGGTCACACCGAGCAGTGTCTGGTGCGCGAGGCCGTCCTCCAATCCCGCCACCAGAGCGCGGATCGCCTGCGGCTGATCCCCGGCGGGCTCGAACTCGGCTTCGATTTTGAAAGGTCGGTCAGGCATCGGATTCCCCGTCAGTTAGTGTTGCACACCTGTTAGGAGCGAGCCCCCTTCGGGGACTCGCTCCTACAAGCGCCGGGCGCGTATAGTACCTGCTCGGCTAACGAAACTCTGAGGGCGCTTGCATTGGACATCGCTTTATCGGACCGCGTTCGGGCCATCAAACCATCGCCGACTCTGGTGGTCGCGTCGCGGGCCGCGGAGCTGCGCGCCGAGGGCCGCGACATCATCAGCCT
>JAZGAL010000123.1:0-5199 GCA_036475815.1 Gemmatimonadota bacterium | reverse complement strand
CCAACCAGATCAGCCCGACGAGCGCCCCCTCTCTCAGCCAATCCTGATCGACCCGCTTGAGGTACAGGACGCCGAACGTGACGGCGGCGAGCGTGACCACGACCGGCATGATGGATTCGAAGAGCGGTCGCGCCGACTCGCGGAGCGGGAAAATCACGAACGCAACCGCAAACGGAACGAGCCAGATGAAGAAGCCGAACAGAAGCGCCCTGGATACAGAAGTCATGGTATCCTCCTTGGAACCGGAGCCGTCTAACGGCATGGGGTTAGGCCGCCTTGCCACAAGTGTCGATGCATCCAAACTCCCGTGTTCTCACAGCAAGAACGGGATGAACATCTTCGTGCGATTCATGTACTCAGAATACGCCGCACCAAAACGATCGATGTTGAAACCCTCTTCGTAGATCCATCATCTCGTGCCCTCCCGAATGCTTCGCCACGGAGGCACGACCTCAGCAATCGGTGGCCACTCACCTAGATCGTTCCTCCGATTCAGATACGAGTTCGAGACGGTATGCGACGAGCGAGACCTCATCGAATTCTCCCTTCTCATCTCCGAATACCAGGCCGTGGGCCTCGCCGACTATGAGAACCCCGTCCCCGGCGTGGATAACTCCGAGGTACTCCCCTCCCGCCTCGAATACATCGTAAGTTCCTCCGCGGACCGAAGCTTCATAACCGTGGGCAATCGATCGCTCACGCTGGACCCATAGGCGCCCTCCCGCTCCGAGGAACATCCTGCCAAAGGGCATGAGCGAATCAGGGCGTGGAGCTGCCTTCACCTCCTTTGAAAACTGTGTCCCCGCAGGCTCGGCCTCTCCGGTCTCGCCGGGACTAAGTGGGAAGGGGGCGGCGTCCCGACAGATTACTAAAGAATCCTTCCTTGCCGAACCCAGAAGACGGACCCGATACCTGGCGTCTTGTCCGGCAATGGCCATGGACCCCGAGGCGCCAGCTGCCATCAACGGTCGTGGGGCGCCGGGCAGGGGCCAGTCAGTGAAGCGTTCACCTCCCAGCACTTTAGTCCGTGTCACCAGAAGGGTCTCGGGCGCTGCGTGAGACGGGCCGACCTCGAGAAGAGCGGCATACCGGTCGACCGGGGAGCCTCCCTCAACTGGCCTCCAGGGCATTTCCAGCACGACCGTGCCGCTTGAGGTAAGCAGAATCCCTGGCAGGGAGCCGGACAGGGCTATCTTCGCAAACACCTCCTGTGGGATCCTCCATTCCAGAACCGTGCGGTCCGCGGAAAGATCGAACTCCACGACCTTGGCCACGGAAAGATCCAGAACCAGGAGTATGTGTTCTGCTGTCCAGCCAGCAGCCACCGGCCAACGTACCTCGCCCGGGCCTTCGCCCTCGCGCAAGACCGACCCTCGCCACTCTCCGCTCGGAGTCACGATGATAACCTCAGAGAGGACCGCGTCTGGGATGGCCACCCACCCGCCTGTGCTGACGACCGGCATCTGGGGGCCTGCGAGGGCTTCGTCATCTGCGAGGCCGCCAACTCTCCAGAGTTCTCTAAGCCTTGGACTGACTCCGGATCTAGTCCATGAACCTTTTCCCTCATTGAAGACCACGCGCGCACTCGGGACAGAGGACGTACACCAATTCGGCGCTTCACTGCACGCCGCGGTACTCACGGCTAGTAGAATCGCAGAGAGCAAGGAGACAGGCGAAGTCATGACACAGCTAAGCGAGCGGCCTAACATTATCTTGTCCTGCGTGAGCGGCCATACCGTTGTTAGATCGTTTCGTGATGCGTTTTCGTCTCTGACTCTATAGCGCTGTCACGGATGCGCCGCCGGATGGCTCGGCCACGAAGAGTTGGTCCTCCAGGTTGCCCTCGATCGGCCGCTTCGCGTAGTAACGGTCCGCGAGCGCCTTACGGACCTTCTTCGTTCGCTTGTCGGAACAGAGGGCAACAACGCAGCCACCCAGGCCGGCGCCGGTGAGGCGGGCTCCGGCCGCGCCGGCGTGCTCGGCGATCTCCACTAGCTCGTCCAATTCGGGACAGCTCACCTCGAAGTCGTCGCGGAGGCTGCGGTGCGATTCGGACATCAGGTGCCCGAAGCCGCGAAGGTCGTACGCCGCGAGCGCCTTCTCGGCCCGGCGGACCCGCGCGGCCTCGGTCACCACGTGCCGGAAGCGCCGCATGAGTGAGTCGTCGAGGGTCTCGCTCGCGCTCCGCAGCAGGGCGGCCGGGCGGTACTCCGCCATCAGGGCGGCGTAGGAGTCGACGCGGCCGGCCAGCCCTTCGGCTTCGATCACCCGCTCCAGCGCCTCCCGGCACTCGCGGGTCCGCGCGTTGTAGGTATCGCGCGCCACGCCCGATTTCTCCGCCCGCACCAGGCTGAAGGCGACGATGAAATTCCACTCGGGCGGGATCAGATGTGCGGTCAGGCGCAGCGGATGGAAGTCGATGCGGCTGGCGGAGTGGTTGCGCGCGGCGAGACAGATCGCCTGGTCCATGCCGCCGCCCCGCGTGCCGACGTAGTGCTCGGCCTCGGCCAGCAGCTCGGCCAGCTCCATCCTGTTCGTCCAGACGTCGTTGGCGTGCAGCATGGCGAGCGTGTTGGCGACGACCAGCGCCGACGAGGAGCTCAGGCCGGCGGCCACCGGGATGTCAGAATGCACTACGGCGTCGAAGCCCCGCTCGATGTTGAAACTTTGCGCGAGCGCCTGACCCGCCGCCTTCGCGTAATTGCCCCAGTCACCGCGCTCGAAGGGATCGATCGATAGGCTCAGCACGAATTCGCGCGGCGGGTATTGCGGATCGGTGCTCGCGATGCGAACGGTCGCATCGTCTCGCTCGCGGTAGAGAACGGACACGTGACGCTGCAGGGCCATCGGCAGGACGGAGAGACCGTTGTAGTCGATGTGGTCTCCCATCAGGTTGACGCGCCCCGGCGCCCGCACGATGTTCGTGCCGCCCGGCGAGCCGTAGTGCTGCTCGAACGCCAGCCGTAACGATTCGAGGTGGGGCTCCGCTTTCGCCGCCGTCTCGCTGCTCCTTCCTCAGTTCGAGCCTGCCAGCCCGATGACCCTTCCGTCCAGTTGCCAGGCCGGGTCGGCCGCCACGCCGAGGTGCGCGAGCGCGGTGACGGCAACGTCCACCAGGTTCGGCAGGATCTCGGGAGTGCCCTTCAAGGCCGACGGGCCGCTGGCGATGAAGAATACCGTCCTTTCCTCCGGCGAGTCACCGCCGTGACCGCCCTCGTCTTTGTGGCCGTGGTCGGTGCTGACCAGGATCAGCCAGTCTTCCTGGTCGTACGTGGGCCGGCGACGTAGGGCTTCCATCAGCTCACCGACGTGGGCATCGGCTTGCTCGATCGAAGAGCGGTATTCCGGTGATAACCCGAACTCGTGCGCGACTACGTCGGGGTTGCCGATGTAGACGAACGCGGCGTCAGGCCCCTGATGCTCGAGATAGCGGACGGCAGCGGCGACAGAGGCCGCATCGGCGGCCGCGTATCCGCCCTCGCCCTCTTCGCCGTCGAAGTTGAGCTTGGCATCGAGCGTGTCGCTGATCAGCGGGCCGCCGGAATCGCTGGTTCCCAGCGGTGGCCAATCAAGGACGGCGAAGGTCGAGAACTCCGGGTTCACCAGCTCCAGGCGGGTCAGAAAATCGGGATAGCTGGCGTAGTCGTTCCCGCTGAAGTCGTTGTTAGTCACCCGATGCTTGTCGGGCCAGACTCCGGTCAGCATGCTGGACCAGCCGGCACCGCTGATCGTCTGGGCCTTGGTCTCGATCTCACCGGCGAACGTGCCGTCGGCGATGAGCGCGTCGATGTTGGGTGTGTTGGCCTCCGCCAGGACATCGGGGCGGACGCCGTCGATGCCGATCACGAGGACTTTCTTGTCGCGCGCCGGCTCGCCGCAAGCGGCTGCCAGCAGCCAGGCCGCCGCGCAGAGGAGAGGTATCAGGCGTTTCATATCAGAACTCCCCGCTCAGTCCGAAGATCTTTCTTCTGGTGACCCACTTGCCCCGGGTGAAATCCGGGAAGCTCATCGGCTCACCGCCCTCGGCGACCGAGCGTTCCGATAGCGGACTGATGACGCTCCATGCGGCGGCGTCGTAAACATCGATCGGAGGCTCCACACCGCGTTTGACCGACTCGATGAACGCGTTCAGCACGAAGAAGTCCATTCCGCCGTGGCCGGACCCCTCCGCGCGGGACGCGTATCGCTTCCAGAGCGGGTGATCGTATTCCTCCTGATACTTGGCGAAGGGCTCCCAGCGGTGAGGCTCGGGGCTGACGCCCTCGAGGTAGATCGAGCTGTTGTCGACCGTCCAGATCCCCCTGGTGCCCTGGACGCGGAAGTTGAGCGAGTAGGGTCGCGGGAGGTTGGTGTCGTGGCTCACGATGATGGTCTCGCCGCCCGAGCACTTGATCATCGTCGTCACGATGTCGCCCAGTGCGAACTCGATCTTGGCATTGGGATGGTCCTCGCCGCCGACCGCTACGATGTAATTGTGCAGGCCGCGCGACTTGGTGGCCATAGACGTGAGCGTCAGGAATTTGTTGCCGGAGTTGATGTTGAGCATCTTGGCGACGGGTCCGACGCCGTGGGTGGGATAGATGTCACCGTTGCGCTTGATCGAGTGTTCCGTGCGCCAGACCGATTCGTTCTGGCCCTGCTGCCCGTATTCGGCACCGGGCTGGAACTTGATCGCCCGCAGGTCGTGCTGGTAACCGCAGCGGCAGTGAATCAGCTCGCCGAACATCCCCTGCCGGACCATGTTGAGCACGGCCATGACGTCCCGGCGATAGCAGACGTTCTCCATCAGCATACACGGCATGCCGGTCTGCTCGGAAGTGTCCACCAGGTCCCAGCATTCCTTGACCGTTACGGCGGCGGGCACCTCGACGCCCACGGCCATACCGTTCTTCATCGCCGCGACCGCCATGGGCGTGTGCCAGAGCCATGGCGACGCGATGATGACGGCGTCCAGCTTCTCGCGATCGAGCAGGTTGAGGAAGTCCTCCTCGCCACCGGAATAACCCTTGGGCTTCTTGCCCCCCGCTTCGTCCACGATCTGTCGAGCGCGCTCCACCTTTTCGGGGACGATGTCACAGACCGCCTTCACCTCGACGTCATCTCTTTGCAGGCACAACCTGAGGTGCCAGGTGCCGCGCAGTCCAACGCCGAGGATGCCCAGCTTGACCTTCTTGTCTTTGACGGCTGCCCCGTCGTCCC
>JAZGAL010000122.1:0-31283 GCA_036475815.1 Gemmatimonadota bacterium | reverse complement strand
ATCCCAAGCCCTTTGTCTGGACTGCCAGTGTCCGGCAGATCCTGAAAAAGGTGAATAAAGCCAATAAGACTTTGGCGACACTACACTAGTACGCGTGCCGCGCCTCTCGGTCATGCCGGTTCCCAAGCGGCTCTGGCTGGAGATCCTCTCGATGTCAGAGCCGTAGTGCTTATCGAATGCAGCCCGCCCTCGGCCTTGCCCCCGCCCTCGGCCTTGCCCCCGCCATTGAGGACGACTGACTTCTGGGATACCTTCTTGGTGATCGGTGCCTGGACGTCAATTGCCACTCCCCCGTGTCTCAACCTACGAGCGAGTATTGCCGCAACCTTGTGGCTGACGGCTTTGGACATGGCCGGGGACGAAGCCAGTTACGTGGGATTCGATGGGAACGAGTGAAACCGGAAGGGAGAAGCACCTGGCGGCTCGGGCCACTGAGTTGACACAGCTCAGCCGGGTCTTTCAGGAGATACGCGGCGGAAAGGGTGGTCGCGGGCGGCTTGTGATGTTGACGGGTGCAGGTGGTGTGGGGAAGACCGCCCTGGCTCAGGTCTTCCTCAAGCAGGTCAAGGCCATGGATCACCTGGCCCTAGCGTTGGGCGCGCAGTGTGTGGAGGACCAGACCGCGCATAGACCCTACGCGCCTTTCAGGGACCTGCTCGCCCAGGTGAGAGCCGCCGGAGGTGAGGCCGGGCTCTCGACCATCGTGGGGAAGGAAGCACCGGGGTGGCTACCGAACGCCAGGCAGTCGGCGGGCCGTAACGCGCTGTTCGACCAGTTCCTGGCTCTTTGCCGCGCGATCACTCGCCAGCGGGCTTTGGTACTCTTCATCGATGACCTGCAGTGGAGCGACCGTTCTTCGCTGGACCTGCTGGGGCGGCTGGTGAGCGCGCTGGCGTCGTTGCCGATTCTGGTGCTGGCAACCTACGAGGAGACAGCATCAGAGAACGCCGTCTCCATCAAGGGAGTTCTATCCCGCGTCGGGCCGAATTCCATCGAATTGATTATACGCGAGCTGGAGAAGGACGCGATTCTCGAGTTGGCCGAGGATCTGCTGGACGGCGCGTTCAGTAGCGAACTGGGCGACTGGCTCGTCAATGCGGCGCGAGGGAATCCGCTGCGGGCTGAGCAGCTCCTGCGCTGGCTGGTAGAGCGGCGGATCGTCCGCAAGCGGCTCTTCCGCTACTCTGTGCGCGAGAAGGAGCTTCCGAGCCTGACGGAGGACATCGAGAGCGTCATCGTTTCCCGCCTCGATGGCCTGGAGCCTAACTTGCGCTGGACGTTGGAAGCGGCAGCGCTTGCCGGCTCGGTCATCGATTCCGCTGTGGTTACGGGTCAGGTCGGCAAGAGCGAAGAGGAGGTCCTCGCACTCTTGCGCACCGCGGAAGAGGCTCACGGACTGATCGACGGGGTAGGGGATCGCCGCTGGGCGAATGGGCGCTGGTCGGTGCGCTTCCATTTCCGTCATCCGCTGATCCGAAGGTTGCTTCGTGGACGCGTTGCCGAGAAGCGCCTGAACCACCTGTCGAGTCGCGCCGCTGAGATGCTGCAGCAGCTAGCTGGTGATGGGGCCGCTGAGATCGCAGGTGAGATCGCTGCTCTGTACCTCGGTACCGATATGACCGAAAGGGTTCGGCTCTGGTCGCTAAAGGCGGCTGATCTTGCCGAGCGCCTTTATGCCGTGTACGAGCTGGAAGACTTCCTCCGGGTCGCAGCACGGACTGCGGGCGACGAGCAGGATCGGCTGCGCATCGAGAATCGTCTGGCTCGGCTGTATGCCGCGACAGAGCGGGAACCGGAGGCGGAAGCGCTGGGAGAGGCGGTTCACAAGCGGGCCCGTGAGCTTGGGGAGACGGAAGTTGAAGTGAGTTCGGGCACGATGCTCGGCTGGTTATTGCTCGAGCGTGGCGTGCCGCCCTTGAAGCTGTCGGAGCTGGCCGGACAGCTCGTCGATACGGCCAGGGGCGCGGAGAAGCCCGAGGGGCTTGTGATGGCGCTCGACCTCTCCTGCGTGGTCGCGGAGCGGATCGGGCGGGCCGAAGAAGCGCTGTTGATGGCCGAGGAGGCGCTGCACGTCGCCGGGCAGAGCGGAGACGCTGAGATAGTGGCGCAGGCGGCGTACCGACTTGCCCGCGTACATGTCTCCTGGGATAGCCCGGAGCAAGGGCGCGAGCTGGCACAGCGAGCGCTGGACGTGTTCGCGCAGATGGATGAGCTGAGTGGCGTGGCGGTGTGCCACGATCTTCTGGGGCTGGCGAACTTCCGCGCCGGCGATTGGGACGGAGCCCTGCACCACTGGGAGTCGGCTCTCGAGACCATGGAGGTGGCGGGAATACCGGACGAGAAAATCGCCATGCAGTTCAACATCGCCGAGCTGCTGACACTCCGAGGTGAATTCGATAGAGCGCTGGACCTGTTCACGTCGGGCCTGCGGCTTGCGCAAGAGCTCGATGATCAGCGGCTCGCGCGCCGCTGTCGCACCGGTATCGCTCGCCTCGAATTCGAGCGTGGGGATTACGCGCGGGTTCTGGAGCAAACCGAGGAAATTCGCAAGACGCTTCCGGAGAGCGGCGCATGGAGGGACGACTTCCAGACGACCGCAGTCCGGGCGCTGGCCTACCTGGAGCTTGGCGATGAGCTGCAGGCCTGGCAGGAGGCGGCGCGCCTGGAGCAGCTCTATCAAGGGAAGGAAGGCTGGTTCGAGCGCCGCGCTGAGGGCGATGCGGTACGGATCCGCGTCATCGATCTGGATAGCGATGCGTGGCTGGCGGGGACGGTGGCGGATCAAGGAATCGGAGAAACCGCCGACAAAGACCCTTACGGGGAAGGCTTCCTGCAATACCACAGGGCCTGCGTCCTCGCCCGCGCTAGGCCGGCGGAAGCACGACAGGCGGTGGAGCGCGCCGTTGAGTTGTTCACGAAGCTGGGCGCAGCCCCGATGTTGAGACGAGCGCAACAGTTCCGCGATGCGTTGCCGATGGTGGAGGCCCTGGCAGATGAGCCCGAGTCTGAGCCAACCGGGATCGACGAAGACCAGGTCGACAAGTGGTTCGATAGCTTTGAGGGGTAAGGCAGTCGGCGGCTACTATGTATGACCGGCGGCGTCCAGCCGGCCTCAGCTGCGCTCCGTTCGAGCTGCGGGCTCCGTTCGAGCCCACAGGCGACCAGCCGAGAGCGATCGAAGAGCTGGTAAGTGGCCTGGAATGTGGCGAGCGCTTTCAGACACTGATGGGCGTGACAGGGTCGGGCAAGACCCTCACTATTGCGAACGTGATCGCCCGATGGGGTCGCCCCGCGTTGGTGATGAGCCATAACAAGACGCTGGCGGCACAGCTCTACGGAGAGCTAAAGCAGTTCTTTCCGGCTAACGCGGTGGAGTATTTCATCTCCTACTACGACTACTACCAGCCGGAGGCGTATGTACCGCAGACCGACACGTACATCGAGAAAGACGCTTCCATAAACGCGGACATCGACAGGCTGCGTTTGCGTACCACGTCGAGCTTGATGGAGCGAGGTGATGTGATTGTGGTTGCCTCGGTCTCCGCGATCTACGGACTGGGCGACCCGGAGGAGTATCGCGAGCTCCTGGTCCTGCTCGAGCGGGGCCAGCGAATATCACGGGAAGAGGTTCTGGCTTCGCTCGTGGGGATTCAGTACGACCGCAGCGATCTGGACTTGAGGCGCGGCACCTTCAGGGTGCGTGGGGATGTGGTGGAGGTGTTCCCGGCCTATGAGGAACAAGCGGTACGGGTCGAGCTCTGGGGTGACGAGGTGGACCGCCTGACGAAGATCGATCCGCTGACCGGAGAGGTGATCGCGCAACTCGACCGTGCCGCGATCTATCCGGTAACCCACTACGCGATCGGGCGGCCGGCTCTCGGGCGGGCGATCAGGGCGATCGAGGAGGAGTTGGAGGACCGGCTCGCCGAGTTCCGCCGCAGTGGCCGCCTTCTCGAAGCGCAACGACTTGAGCACCGGACGCGGTACGATCTCGAGATGCTGCGGGAGATGGGCTTCTGCGCCGGGATCGAGAACTACGCCCGCCACCTTTCGGCGCGGCGTGAAGGAGAGCGCCCGGCCTGCCTGATCGACTATTTCCCCGACGACTTCTTGGCCATCGTCGATGAGTCGCATGTTACCGTCCCACAGATCGGTGGGATGTATAAGGGGGACCGCTCGCGGAAGATGACGCTGGTCGAGTACGGTTTCCGCTTGCCCAGCGCTCTGGACAACCGGCCTCTGAGATTCGAGGAATGGGAAGCCCTCGTGCCGGAGGTGATATTCGTCTCAGCGACTCCCGGGGACTTCGAGCTCAGGCGCTCCGGCGGAGTGGTGGCAGAGCAAGTCATTCGGCCGACCGGATTGCTCGACCCGGAAATTGAAGTGCGGCCGGTCCAGGGCCAGGTGGACGACTTGATCGGCGAGATCCGCGACCGGGCCGGCCACGGTGAGCGGGTGCTGGTGACGACGCTCACCAAGCGCATGGCCGAGGATCTCACCGACTATCTCCTCAGTGTTGGCGTGAGGGTGCGCTATATGCACTCGGATATCGATGCCATAGAGCGGGTCGATATCCTGCGCGGTCTTCGACTGGGCCTGTTCGATGTTCTGGTGGGGATCAACCTTCTGAGGGAAGGGCTCGATCTCCCCGAGGTGTCGCTGGTGGCGATTCTCGACGCGGACAAAGAGGGATTCCTGCGGTCCGACAAGAGCCTCATCCAGACGATCGGGCGCGCCGCCCGCAATGAGCACGGCAAGGCCATCATGTACGCTGATACCGTAACCGGGTCAATGAGGAGGTGTATCGAGGAGACCTACCGGCGCCGTGAGATACAGGAACAATACAACCTCCAACACGGCATCACCCCGGAGTCGATACGCAAGTCCGTAGACGAAGTGCGGCGCACCACGGCCGTCGCCGATACCCGGCTCGACCCCGGTAGCCGTGCTGTAGAAACGTTAGCCGGATTTCCCGAGCTGGATCCAGAGGAGCTTGTGGAGCGGCTCAGCGTGGAGATGGAGCGCGCTGCGGAGGCCCTCGACTTCGAGCTGGCCTCCGAGCTCCGCGATCACATCTTTCAGATCAAGGCCGATATGGAGACGCGGGGCCGCACGGAGCACACGGGTCGCGGTCGGGGATCAGCCCGCTGAATCGGTCGGCGCGGAAAGTGAGGCACGCGCTGTGGGTCAACCATACTGGGATGAATCGAGCGGAATCTTTGGAGCCCCGGAGCGTTAGCGAGGCCGAGCTGGTTGACTGGGGCAGGCGGATCGGAGAGCGCGTCGATCCGCCACTCTGGATCTCTATGAACGGCCCGCTCGGCGCTGGAAAGAGCGTGCTGGCCCGGGCGATTTGCCGGGGAGCGGGAATCGGCGGGAATATCCCATCGCCCAGCTTTACGTTGCTCCAGAGGTACCGGAGCCCCAGGGGCTTCGACGTCCACCATGTCGACCTCTTCCGGCTCCGCCCGGGCGACTCGCTCGAACCGCTGGGCTGGGCGGAGCTCCAGAGCGTGCCGGGACTCGTGCTGCTGGAGTGGGCGGATCGAGCCGGTGACCGGCAGCCGGCCGACCGCTGGGAGGTGGCGCTAGATCATGGGGCGAGTGCGGATGAGCGAGTCGTGCGGGCGACCCGGGTCGGGACGGCGCAGGGGTTGATAGAGTGGTGACGGGAGGTCGAAAACAGGGAGCGAGGCCCGCGGCGGAAGGGTCCTCGGAGACATGGCTGGCTGTGGAGACCGCTACTTCGACCGGGTCGGTCGCGATCTGGAAGGACGGGCTGGCCTTCGAACAGACGCTGCGTATTCAGGGCACACACTCGGAGCTCCTGCTGCCCGCCATCGATCACGCGCTGTCGTCCACTCGGACGTCGCCCGGCGAGGTGGCCGCTTTCGTGGTCGGCAGCGGCCCGGGATCGTTCACGGGCGTTCGAATCGGCGCATCTCTGGCTAAGGGATGGGCGATGGCGCGCGGGACCCCGCTCTTCGCCTACTCCAGTCTCCTCGCCACCGCTGCCGGAAGCGGGGTAAGCGGCCCGGTCTGCTCTATGTTTGATGCCCGACGCGATCAGGTCTATGCCGCCTGCTATCAGGTGTCGTGCGGTAAGCCGTCCGAGCTTCTGGCGCCGGGGGCCTGGCTGATCGAGGAACTTCTGGAGAAGCTTTCGAGTTGGGAGTTCGAGCTGACCTTCACGGGTGATGGGGCGAGCCTCTATCGCGAGACTATTCTTGGCACGCTCGACACGGCGACCATACTGCCCGAACACCTGGCCGTGCCACGCGCGGCGAGCCTGCTGTGGTTGCGGAACGCTGTTCCCGAGCTTGGCCGCGTCGCCGAGCCCGAAACTTGGGAGCCGTTGTATGTTCGCGACTGGCGGGTGCCGGAGGAGAGGAAGCGCCGATGAGCGCGGTTGAGCCGTTGCTGATGCCTGAGGGGCGGCCCATGCTGCAGTCGGACCTCGATGCGGTGATGGAGATCGAATGGGTGTCCTTCTCGACGCCGTGGAGTCGCGAGAGTTTCCGTAACCTCATGAGACGCAGCGATGCCAGCCTCTGGGTGGCTGTGGTCGACACAACGGTGGTCGGCTATGCGGTGCTGTGGTATGTGGCGCACGAGGCTGAATTGGGAAACGTGGCTGTGGCCTCCGGGTGGCGCAGGCGGGGACTGGGGCGCTGGCTCCTCGATTGGGCCTCGAGTGAAGCGCGCGAGCGTGGCGTTGAGCGCATCTTTCTCGAGGTCAGGGTCAGCAATCGGGGTGCTCAGGAGCTCTACCTACGGTGCGGCTTCGTCCAGGTGGGGCTGTGCCGGCGCTATTACCGGTCGCCGGTGGAGGATGCCCGGGTCATGTGCCTCGACCTGAGCCGGCCCAAATAGATTCTGCTGGAGGATGGGTCCGGCAAGCCTTGCGTTGACAATAAGTTGACGGTCGGGTATAATGCTGTTCGGCGTCAAGGTTAAGCAGTACCGGCGCCAACCGCCTCAATTGGAGGTATCATGTCACGTAGCGTTAACAAGGCGATCATAATCGGCAACCTGGGCAGCGACCCGGAAATCCGCACCACGCCAAGTGGATCGCGGGTGACCACGCTTTCCGTCGCCACGAGTCGTCGCTGGACTAGCCGGACCGGCGAGATGCAGGACGAAACACAGTGGCACCGGGTAGTGGCCTGGAACAAGCTCGCGGAGATCGCCGAGCAGTACCTGAAGAAGGGTGACCGAGTGTACGTCGAGGGGCGGATACAGTACCGTCAGTGGGAAGACCAGAACGGTCAGAAGCGTTACAGTACCGAGATTGTGGCCAATGAGATGGTGATGTTGGGTGGCCGCGGAGAGGGTGCCTCCGAGATGCAGAAGGCACCGACCTATGGGGGTGAGGACTATGATGATTTCCCGGCGGAATCGCTGGAGGAGGGCGACGACTTGCCCTTCTAAGCACCTCTTGTCCTTTACCGCGATCGCGATATTGATCGCGGGATTACTGCCTGAAGCCCTCCCCCTCCAAGCACAAGAAAGGCAGCAAGATCAGCAGGCCGCACAGACGACCCAGGAGGGTCGTCGTGTGCACGTCGTGCGCAGAGGTGACACGCTGTGGGACCTGGCAAGCTTCTACCTCAGCGATCCGTTCCTGTGGCCTGAGATCTACCGCCTGAACACCATGGTCGTGGAGGATCCCCACTGGATCTACCCGTCCGAGGAACTCTTTTTGCCCGGGCACGTGGAGGTCGTGGTCGGCGAACCGGTGCCGGGCGAGGTGAGGGTGCCGGGTGAGGAGGCTGTTGAGGAGGTGCGGGAGGTGGCGGTGGAAGGACCTTCCTTAGAGATGCAGGAGCTGAGGTCGATCTTCATACCTCGCGAGTTCACCAGGCAGACGCTCAGGTATGAGCCAGTCCCGCCGCTGGCGGCGCTGGCGGTGACCCCGATGGACTACTACCGCAGCGGCATGCTCATCCAGTTGGCTGAGCTTGGACCTCGCGGAGAAGTGATCGACGCCACGGTGCCTGAGAACATAGTTGTTTCGGTGCCGGAGAGCCCACCCAAGTATGGTCACATATACGTGAGCCACCCAGGCGGCGAGCCGCCGCATCCCGGAGATCGTTTGCTGCTCTCTCGGATCGAGCGCCGCGTGAAAGGTTACGGCTACGTCGTCAGACCCACGGGGATAGCAACGGTCGCGGCTGTGCACGAGGACGTGTCGACGGCGGTGGTCATCGATTTGTTCGATCGTGTGCATGTCGGCGATCAGGCGACGATTCTGCGACCGTTCGAGATGGAACGGGGCGTATTCCCGGAACCCGTCGGCTCGGGTCCGGGCGGAGAGATCGTTGCCTTCCTCGATGAGCAGTGGGTGCCGGCGATCGGTGACATCGCGTTCATCAACGTGGGTCGGGACAAGGGTGTCGTCGTCGGTGACGAGTTCGAGCTCTATGTTGCCAGTAGGCGGTCTGCCGGCGGTCTGCGGCTGCCGGAAGAACACGTCGCCACGGGGCGTGTGGTTCGCGTCACCGAAGAGACGGCCACGCTTCGGGTCGTTCATCTGCAGCACGCGGCGATTGCCGAGGGTCTGCCCGTGCGCTTGGTCCGCAAGATGCCGTCCTGACTGGACTTGGAGTCCTGAATTATCGGGAGCTAAGAAACTAGGCCGGCCGGCTCAACGAGCCGGCCGGCCTAGTTTCTGTCACCGCGTCTCTTATATTCACTTCGCATGCACGTGATTGCCTACGCCATCGCCGCCGTACTTTATCTGGCGGCGTCAGCCCGTTTTGCCATTCGGTTCGCGAGAGCGCGCCCGGGAGCAACCGTCTGGGTGGCGGTCGTCATCTGCCTCGGCCTCGCCAGCCACATCGCCGGGGAAGCACTGTTCTGGGCGGAGTACGGTGAGCCACCGCTGGTCGGGCTCGGGCCTTCGCTGGCCACGCTGGCCCTGCTGATCGCCCTGGCTCTAGCCGGGCTGGGACTCTCATCTTCGGCAAGGACGGTCGGACTTCTCTTGGCACCGGTGGCCGCCTTGCTCCTTATCGTCGCCATCCTCGCCGGCATCGAGCCTGCCGGCTCCGTATCGTCGTTCCGCGGACGTTGGCTCGGCCTGCATATCTCCTTGAGCTTCTTGGGATACGCGGGTTGGATAGTAGCAGCAGCGGCCGCGCTGATGTATCTGGCGCAGTTGCGCCAGCTCAAGCATAAGCACCTGGGCGCGATCTTCGAGTTCTTCCCACCCCTCGACACTCTCGATAGACTAAGCGAATGGGCGCTGGTGACCGGTTTCGCGGCATTGACTCTGGGGATCTCACTGGGGTGGGCGTGGACAATTCGCTTTGAGGGAGGATTCCGCTGGTCGGATCCAAAGGTTGTCTGGGGGGTTCTGACGTGGTTCGCGTTGCTGCTGGCGCTCTGGGCCCGATTCGGTGGCCGGCGGACAATCCGCCAGGCGGCGTTGTGGAACGTTGCGGGCTTCGGCGTGGTATCTGTGGCATATTTCGTGGCCAAGATGCTGATCCCCGAAAACCAGTTCTTCTTGTAGGGTGGGGAGGCTTCCAGGGTGATCCAGGATCTCCGGGAGGGCCTAACGCTAATTCGCCGTGGCAGGCGGATCTGAGGCCTGGGTATGCCGTTCGCAGCAGTCGGACTGAGTCATCACACGGCGCCGGTCGAAATTCGGGAGCGGTTCGCTTTCGCCTCCAACGAGATATCTGACGCACTCGCACATGTGCTTGAGAGCAAAGGCGTGGCGGAAGCTGCGCTCATCTCCACCTGCAACCGGACGGAGTTCTACCTGCATCTCACTGACCCCGAAGCTGCCATTCCCATTGTGATTCAATCGCTCGCTGATCAGGCGGATGGGCTTCCCAAGCCCGCCGAGCGCTACATCTATGTGAAGCGTGGGCTGGAGGCGGTAGAGCATCTCTATCGCGTCGTCTCCGGACTCGACTCCATGATGCTCGGTGAAGTGCAGATTCAGGGCCAGGTGCGCGATGCGTACGAGGCGGCGCGAAGCCTGACGGGACAGCGCCAGGCGGTGCGCGCCGTGTTCAACCGGCTGTTCCAGTCCGCTCTTTCAGTCGGTGGCCGCGTGCGAACCGAAACACGGCTCTCGGAAGGCGCGGCGTCGATCCCATCGGCGGCGGTGGAACTGGCCAAGAAGATCTTCGGCTCGCTACGTGGCCGGCGGGGCATGGTGCTGGGTGCGGGTGACATGGGAGAGCTCACGCTTCGGTGCCTGGTCGAGGAAGGCGTGGCGAGTGTTCTGGTGACCAGCCGCAGTATCGCACGCGCGCAGAAGGTCGCGGAGAAACTCGGTGGGACGAGCGTCGCTTTCTCCGATTTCTGGGAACACCTGCCTGAAGTAGACATCGTCATCACGTCAACGGCAGCGCCTCACGCGATGATAACCTTGGAAGAATTCCGGCGGAGGATGCCGAAAAAGCTCAAGTCGCCGCTGTTCTTCATCGATATAGCGATTCCAAGGGATGTGGAATCCGCGGTCGGCGATCTGCCCAACGTCTTTCTCTATAGCATCGATGACTTGCAGCAGATAGTCAGCGCCAATTTCGAGCGCCGGAAGGCAGAGCTCCCCGTGGCCGAGGCGATCATCAAGGATGAAGTGAACAATTTCTGGCGCTGGTACTCCGGTCTCCGGGCTGTTCCGCTCATTCGACGGTTGCGTGAACGGGCCGAGGATATGCGCCGGGCCGAGCTCGAACGGGCGCTGTCCCAGATGAAGACTCTCTCCGAGGCAGACTGCAAGCGCGTCGAGCGCCTCACGAGAGACCTGCTGCAGAAGATTCTGCACCAGCCGACGGCGCGTATGCGCGCGGCAGCGGAAGACGGCCGCGAGCACGACATCTTGGAAGCGGCGCAGTATCTGTTCGCCATGGAGGAGGAGGGGATGGGAGAGGGCGATGAAAGCTAAGAGGGTTCTCGTCACGGGTGGTGCCGGCTTCATAGGCTCACACGTTGCCGAGGCATACCGCTCGCGTGGCTGGTCGGTGACGGTAGTGGACGATCTTTCCTCCGGCCGGATCGAGAACGTGCCGGAGGGCGTCGAATTCGTCAAGCTGGATGTGCGTGACGAACGGCTCCTCGAATTGTTCGAGCAGCATGGCGGGTTCGATCTGGTGAATCATCACGCGGCACAGATCGATGTCAGAGTGTCGGTCGCGCGGCCGCGGTTCGATGCCGATGTCAACATCGTGGGCTTGTTAAACGTTTTGGATGCGGCCAAAGGGTCGGGCACCAAGCGCATCGTCTTCGTCTCGTCGGGGGGCGTCGTTTATGGCAGCGCCGACCAGCGTCCCATACCGGAAACGGCGCCAAAGCGACCGGAGTCGCCCTACGGGGTAAGCAAGCTGGTAGGTGAGTACTATCTGCGCTGTTACCGCCTGCTGCACGGACTCGACTACGCCGCTCTCCGCTACTCCAACGTGTATGGGCCGCGGCAGAACCCGCATGGGGAGGCGGGCGTGGTGGCGATCTTTGCGAAGCGGATCTTGGGGGATGACCCGATAACCATCTTCGGCAATGGCGAGCAGACGCGTGACTACGTGTACGTAGGCGATGTGGTCCAGGCCAACATGCTGGTTTCAGAAGCAACGTTGAGCGACGGGAACGAGCTTGACGACAGGGCTTTCAACGTTGGCACCGGCAACGAGACTAGTGTGAACGAGCTTGCCGAGGGGTTGATGACGGCTGCCGGTCGAAGTGTTCGTGTGGAGTACGCAGCGGCGCGGTCCGGTGAACTCGAGTGGAACTGTTTACTGTGTGATAGACTGAAGGATCTCGGATGGGAGGCGGAGGTGGAACTGGCTGACGGGCTGAGGCGGACGTATCAGTGGATCGCCGAGGGGGCGGAGTGATGGTTCTGCTGTCGGTGGCCGTAGTGCAGACCCCCACCCCCCTGCCTAGCACTGCTTGGGACATGGTGGCGGGTGCCACCATCGTGACGAAGATTATTCTGGCGGTGCTCGTGGTCTTCTCGCTGGCCTCGTGGATCTTGATCATTTGGAAGTGGATCCAGTTTCGTCGCGTCCGCCTGCTCGAGGAAGAATTCCTCAGCCAGGTGGCTCAGGCTCAGCACCTCGATGAGGCCTACAAGGCGGTCATCGCGCTCGCGGACTCGCCTTATCTTCGCGTGTTCAGGCACGGGATGAACTTCTTCTCTGGCCTGCAGCCGCGCAGCGAGAATCCCGGTGGAGGGTTGTCGGCCGCTCAGGTGGAAACGTTGCGTCTGGTGCTGGAGAAAGAGCAAGTGGGTGAGCAGGATGTGATGGCGCATGGGCTTCCCTGGCTCGCGACCATAGCGAGCGTGAGCCCGCTGCTGGGGCTCATGGGCACGGTGGTCGGCGTGATGGACGCGTTCGTGGGGATCGCCGTACAGGGGACAGCCAGTATCGCGGCTGTGGCCCCGGGCATTGCGGAGGCGTTGATCACGACCGTGACCGGATTGGCCGTGGCGATTCCCGCAGTCATCGGTTACAACTACTTCGCTAGCCGGCTGGGACTCTTCGCCGGCGAGCTGCAGGGGTTCGCGCACGAGTTCATTGGTGCGCTCGCCCGAGAGGGCAAGATCTGATGGCGCGGTTCAGAGGACTGTACGATGGTCGGTCGATGCCCCTCATGGCTGAGATCAACCTGGTCAATCTGGTCGATGTCGCGTTCACGCTGCTGGTGATCTTCATGATAACGGCGCCGACACTGCAAGGCGGTGTGCAGGTGCAGATCCCCAAGGCGGAGGTCGCACCCCTTCCGGCGAGTGACGCGATCGTGGTGTCGATCGATCGCGACGGCGCGATCTATATCGGCGACGCACCGGTCACCCTGGATGAGTTCAAGGCGGCCATTCGGGATGTCTGGACGCAGAAGGGCACCCCGGCTGTATACGTGCAGGGTGATGAAGGTGCGGCCTACGGGATTGTATTGAAGGTGATCGCAGCTCTGAAGGCCGCTGAGATCGATGCGGTCGGCTTGATCGCTGAGCCGGAAGTGCCCTCGAGGCGCTGAGTCGATGGCTCGACTGATCGTCCGCCGGGAGCCCCGCGGCGCCGGGGACGGAGTGCCGGCACGCGCGGTGGTCGGCTCGCTGAGCGTACATGCAATCGTCCTGATCTTCATGTTCTGGGGAGCGAATCGCCTCGCTATTCCTCCTCCGCCGCAGGTCTATCAGGTCGAGCTCGTGGCAGCGCCGCGCGAAGCTCCTGTCCGGGCGGTCCCGGTGCCGGACAGACCGCGGCCGGCGCCGGAGGAGAAGCCGCAGGCGCGGCCCGTGGAGACGAAGGTCGCGCCGGCCAAGAAGCAGCGGCAGGAGAGCAGGCCGATCGAGCCAGAAAGAGAGAGAGAGGCAGCGGAGGAAGAGCCCAAACCTCAGGTGGAAGTGAAGCCGGCGGCGACTCCGGAGCAGAGCCGGGAAGGAGTGGAGGGCACCCCGGTGCGACTGGAAGGCGCGCCCTTCCCGTACCCGGAGTATCTGGCGAATGTTATCTTGCAGATCAAGCGGCACTGGCGGCCGCCGGCGGGTGGTCGTCTGCGCGCCGAGCTCGCGTTCACCATTAAGCGGGACGGGTCGGTGGGTGACGTTGCGTGGGTTCGGCGGTCCGGTAGTCCGGCGTTCGACCTCGAGGCCCGTGGGGCTATCGAGGCGGCAGGTCGACGGGGAACGTTCGGTCCGCTGCCCGACGACTACCCGTCGGACCGGCTGCGGATCTCGTTTTTCTTCGACCCGACTCGATACTAGAAAGTTGTGAGCTCCGATAGATGCGTCTTTCAATGCGACTCGCCGGTCGGATGACCAGGCCCGGCTCGTGGGGAATGCCGGCACCTGTGGGGCAGGCGCTCTTCGTTAGGGCAGCTGTCCTGCTCGTCGCTGCGCTGATACTGGCACCTGACCCGGCCGTGGCACAGGAACCGGAGCGTGACAGCATTCCCACTGACGTTCGGGTGGGGATCGTTTACCAACCCGCTTTCCGCCCGGGAATCGTTATGCCGCCGGTCGCGGCCCCGGATGAGCTCAGGGATCTGGCGGACAGCACTCGCACAATCATTCTCCGGGACCTCGACCAGAGCGACCATTTTCAGGTCATGGGTGTGGGCGAAGACGTGCCCCTCAAGGGACCGGTCAACTATGCGCTCTGGGACCAACTGGGTGCTGTCTGGCTTCTGATCGCGGCGATCGAAGGACCGCCGGACTCGCCGGTTCTACGGCTGTCCCTGCACGACGTCGTTTTCAAGCTGCTCCAGGAAGTGCAGGCCTTCGAGCTGCCGCCGCTCCACCACCCGGACATGCGATTGGCACTCCACATCGCGGCCGATAACGTGGTCGGCTGGGCTACGGGCAGCACGGGCATGGCGGCCACCAAGGTCGCCTACGTAGCTGAAGGCCCCGGGGGCTCGGAGATCTACGTGGTCGATAGCGATGGTTATGGAGTACGCCGTCTCTCCAATGACAGCTCGATCGCCCTCTCACCCGCCTGGTCTCCTTCCGGCGATCGGATCGCCTTCATGTCGTACAAGGACGGAGATCCTGCCATCTACGGGCTCAGCCTGAACCCGGGCCGCTCGACCCTGCTGATCGATCTTCCCGGTATGGATCTGACGCCGGCGTATTCGCCTGATGGAACTGTGCTTGCGTTCGGCTCAACGGTGGAAGGTCGAACGGAAATCTTCACCTACGATCTGACCCGGCGCTGTTGTCCGGAGCGGGCTACCTTCGCTAGGTACTCTAATTCTCTGTCACCGACTTTCTCTCCGGACGGCAAGAGGATCGCCTTCAACTCGGACCGGCTGGGCCAGCTGCACATCTTCGTCAAGGATATGCAGAATGTCTCGGCAGAGCTGGTCACGCCGTATATCTATGACCGCAGTGTCCATAACGCGGGCCCGGACTGGTCGCCCAAAGGCGATCGAATTGCCTTCCACGGCTGGGTCCGGGGTACGGCCCAGATCTTCACCGTGGCACCGAACGGCCGGGGGCTTCGACAGCTCACGCAGACGAGCCGCAATGAGGATCCGAGTTGGGCGCCGGACGGCCGGCACATTGTCTTCTCGTCCACTCGCAGCGGCTCGGATGGGCTCTGGGTTCTCGATGTCGTGAGCGGTCGGATTCGCGAGCTGGTCCGAGGGCGGGCCGTGCGCTTGCCTGCCTGGTCCGGCAACTTAGATTCTTTGTCTTATACTTACCCAAACCCATACCCATCAAATGAAGCTGCTGTGGGGTCAGGCAGCAACAATCCTTAGGGAGCGGTCTATGGCGAGCATCGGGAGGAAGAACGTGGGTTGGCTGCTGGGCGCGATCGCGCTGACGCTGGTCATCGCGGCTTGCGGTGGAGGCACTCCGGAAGCTGAACCGGAGCCCGAGCCTCAGGTGGCGGACACCAGGGACGCGGCGGCGGACAGCGCGGCTCGCGCGGCGGAAGCGAAACGTCGTGCTGAGGCGGAAGAGGCGCGTCGTCGAGAGGCAGAGCGCGATCGAGTGGTGACCATCGCTACCGAGCGCGTTTTCTTCGATTTCGACAAGTCCAACATCCGGGCAGACGCGGAGCCGGTGTTGCAGCGTAAGGTGAGCGTGCTTCGTGAGTACCCCGATATCACGATCAGGATAGAGGGGAACTGCGACGATCGCGGCTCTGTCGAGTACAACCTCGCGCTGGGGCAGCGTCGTGCGGAGGCCGTGCGTCGTTACCTCATCAGCTACGGTCTCGATACGAGTCGCTTCACGGTCATCAGTTATGGCGAGGAGAGACCGCTCGATAGAGCGCAGGACGAAAAAGCGTGGGCACAGAACCGCCGTGACGATTTCGTGATTACCAACTACGGGCGACTAGGGGCTGGAGACTAGTCTCTTTCAAGGACTACGCCGTATGAGGGTGCGTGCCGCTGGACTGTCCGCGATCCTCACGCTGGCGGGTGCTGTCGCTTGCGCTACCAAGAAGGATGTCGACAGCATTCAGGCGGAGCTGGCATCGCTGCGGGCCAAGCAGGATTCGGTGGCGGCCACGATGACTGAGCTGGAAAGCTCGGTTTCGCTGGCGCTCGAGCGACAGAATGCCTTGCTCGTTACCGTGCGCGGTGACCTTCTGCGCCAGTTGGACGATATGGAGCGCCAACTCGTAGAGATCCAGGAACTCCTGGGTCAGAGCCAGATCGCGCTGTACAGCCTGCGCGAGCGTATGGAGCAGCGGCAGGCGAACCGGCTTGAGGCAGACGTGATGCCCGGGGCCGACAGCCTCACTGCGGGTGGAGGTGAACCGACGGAGGGAGCGGGTGGAGACGCCCGCTCCCTCTACGCTGCGGCCATCGAGCAGTTCCGTCGCGGGGCGTACAACACGGCGAGGACCGGGTTCCAGGAGTTCCTCGTCACCTACGCCGGTGACGAGCTAGCTCCCGATGCTCAGTACTACCTCGCCGAAACCTATCGCGAAGAGCATGACGAAGGACTGGCGATACGGGAGTACAACCGTGTGGTGGAGCTGTACCCCAACTCGAGGGCGGCGCCAACGGCACTTTACAAGGCGGGGCTCTTGCAGGAAGAGCGAGGGAACAAAGACAGCGCTTGTCAGTATTTCCAACATGTGCTGGCAGGCTATCCGCGAAGCGACGAATCCCGGTTGGCCCGCGATCGTGCTGAGCGGTTGAACTGCCGCTAGCGTTGCGCTCGGCGGGGTCGCCGGGCAACCTATCCCTTCCTTAAATGAAATGCGCTGTCCCTATTGCCGTCACACGAAGAATAGGGTCGTCGACTCGAGGACGAGTCGCGAGGGGCATGCCGTACGCCGCAGGCGCGAATGTCAGCAGTGCGGTGATCGCTTCACGACGTACGAGGTTGTCGAGGAACGCCCTCTGTCGATAATGAAGCGGGACGGAGGCTTCGAGCCGTACGATCGAGCGAAGCTGATTCGCGGGATCCAGGTGGCTTGCGCCAAGCGGCCTGTTACCTTGAAGCAGATTGAGGATATCGCCGACGGGATAGAAGAAAGCCTGCAGCGGAGCGAGTCGGGCGAGGTAGAGAGCTGGCAGATCGGTGAGCACGTGATGGATGCCCTGCGGGACTTGGATCAGGTGGCATACGTTCGCTTCGCGTCGGTGTATACGAACTTTCAGGACCCTGAGGAGTACTTGGAGACAATCCGTGAGCTTGCGGCGCGTGGGGAATACGATGCCGCCCAGCTCGATTTCCTCGAATCTGCGCTGTCGGAAGATGGGCCCGAGAAGAACCACCAGGACAGGAGGAGCAAGAGGTGACGGAGACCCGGGCCAGGGGGGAGATGCCGTTCCTCGATCACCTCGAGGAACTGCGCTCGCGGCTCATATGGGTGAGTGTGGCGGTGCTGAGCCTGTCCGTCGTGGGCTTCTTCCTAGTCACGCACTTCGATGTCATCGGCCTGCTCAAGAGGCCCTTCGTTTCAGCCATGGAGGACCTCTCCGCTTCGGCGGACTTTACGTCTATCATCCCGAATGGTCAGTTGCTGTTCACGAGCCCCACCGAGCCGATGTCGGTCACGCTGAAGCTCTCGTTCGTTGTGGGACTCATCTCCGCAATGCCGATCATCATCTACCACGTCTGGGCGTTCCTATCACCGGCGCTGTTCGCGCGCGAGAAGAAGGTGGTGATTCCTGCGGTGCTGGGAGGGTTTGTGCTTTTCCTGTTGGGCGTGGCGATGGCCTATTTCTTGGTATTGCCGCTGGGTCTGCGCTTCCTGCTCGGCTTTCAGACGCAAGCTCTCACTCCGATGATCACCATCGGCGAGTACCTGCGCTTTGCCACGCGGTTGATTCTGGCGTTTGGCGTCATCTTCGAGTTGCCGCTCGTTTCACTGCTGCTCTCGTTCCTCGGCATCATTACGGCAGAAACGTTGAGACGATTTCGGCGGCATGCGATTGTCGGTGTTGCGGTTCTTTCGGCCATCCTGACACCGGCCGACGCGCTCACCATGTTAATGATGATGGTGCCGCTCGTACTTCTGTATGAGTTCTCGATTCTGCTCGTCGCTGTGGTGGATCGCCGGCGAATCGCCGAGCGCAGCCCGCAAGCTACCGCGGACTGACATCACCCTGCCGCGGGCGCTGGTCGCATTGATGGCGATCGCGCCGGCTTGTCTGCCTGCATCCGTCTCCGAATCGAGAGCCGCGACGGCGGCGCGCGAGTTGCCCGCTGTGGCGACTTTCGTGCAGGACTCAGTCCGGCAGGACACCAGCAGGGTTCGAGCCAGGAGGGGCCGGGACGTGAAGGAGGGGCGAGAGCCGCTTCCCGCGCAGCGCGACAGTGCGTGGGCCGCGGCCGACTCTCTCGAGGCGGACTCGCTAGCCGTTCCGAGGGATCCTTTTCCCAATCCCGACCCGATCATGCAGGCTCTTATGGAACGGCCGGGCTATCGTCCCGTCATCTATCGCGGCGACACGCTTCAGTTTTCGACGCAGGATCGATCGATCCATATCAGGCAGCGGGCGAGCATAGACCGTGCTGGCGAGAAACTGGCATCGGATTCCGTTGTCTACGATGGCGAGAACAAGTACTTCATCGGCTACGGCAGCTCCAAGCTCGTGAACGCCAAAGGCGAGGAAGTGACCAGCGAGGAAGGCCCGCTCTACTACAATACAGAGCGGAGGATCGGCACGGTCATAGGCGGTCGCACCCACTGGGAAGCCTGGAACGTGGCGGGTAATTTCACCCTGGAGGGCACCGATACCCTGTGGGTCGAGGATGGGTTCTTCACGTCATGTGACCTTCCCGAGCCGCATTACCGCTTCGAGTCGGACAGGATAAAGCTTGTACTGGGACATATCATCGTGGCCTGGCCCGTCCGCCTCTACTTCGGCGACGTTCCGGTCTTCTGGTTCCCGTTCATGGCCCAGGATATTCGGCAAGGCCGTCACAGCGGAATCCTGACGCTGCGATTCGGTGTCAACGACATCGTCCGCAATACAAGTGGCCACAACCGTCACATCTCGAACATCGGATACTACTGGGCGATCAGCAACTACATGGATGCCCAGTTTAACATGGACTGGTGGAGCGACACCTGGACACGCTTCGACCTGTTCTTCCGTTATCGCTGGCGCAAGAAATTCCTGGACGGGCGCCTCGGATACTCCCATTTTCTGCTGCCCGACGGTGCCAGGGAGATATCAGCGGCCTGGAATCACAATCAGAAGTTCGGTGAGCGCAGCGACATGCGGGCGTCGGTACAGTACGTTTCGAGCAAGCAGTTCGAGCGTGAGGCCGAGTTCAATCCGGAGCGTCTGACGCAGCAGATCCGCTCGAACATCGGGTTCACCAGACGATTCGACTGGGGGATGCTGAACCTCAGCGGGCAGCGGATTCAGCCGATCTCGGTAGGCGAACCGACTACGACGACGCTACCCCAGTTTTCGATAACGCTATCGCCGATCGTGCTGACTCCGGCGCGGTCCCCGCTGGAAGCTCGCTGGTACAACGGGCTTACGTGGTCGGGAAGCACGAACTTCACACGCACGCTCGTTCAAGCCCCGCTCCAGCCGGATCGTACGGTGACTGCCTCGGGAGTGCAGTCTAACGTTGCCCTGGGCTTTCTGAACTGGAATTCCAGCGGATCGTACCGCGAGCAAGTCATAGACACACCCGACACGGTGACCATCTCGCCGGATGACGGGATCGATCTGCTTCCCCCGATCAGTGTGGTGATCGGGCCGAAAATAACGGAGGGGACGCTCTCGTGGCGGACGTCACTGGGCTACCGTCAGCGTCTTGTCGGCTCCACAAGCCTGACGCCGGCTGTGAGTCTGGACGGCTCACTGTTCCGCTCCAACCAAACGGGCCTCGATTTCGTGGCGGCACCGACCCGCATCTCGGCAAACGCAACGCTGAACGCCGACCTGTTCGGCTTCTACCCGGGCATCGGGCCGGCGCAGAGAATCCGGCACAAGTTCTCTCCTTCGTTCAGTTGGAATTACAGCCCGAAGGTTACGCCGAATCCCGAACTGGAAGGGATTATCAGTCAGGTCACGGCCGAGGCGAGACACATGCTGGCGGTAACCGTGTCGCAAACCTTCGAAGCCAAGCTCAAGCCACGTAAGGAGTTAGAGGAGGAAGCGGCGCCCGAAGACTCGGCGCAGGCCCGCCAGCCGCCTCAGGTGCGGAAGATCACTCTGTTGGCCATCCGAACCACATCGCTCACCTATGATTTCGTCGCCGGGAGACTCATAACTGATCGGGTGTCGAACAACATGACGTCAGACCTCCTCAGAGGGCTGACTCTGCGTGTCGAGCACGACCTGTTCGACGAGAGGCCAACTGGCCGTGTCTTCGATCCCTTCCTGACTCAGCTGAACGTGAGCTTCTCTCTGGGTGAGCGGACGTTCGCCGGTCTGTTTGGTGGTCCGAGCACCGGCATCGCTCGGATTCCGGGTATCATACCGGAAACTGAGGCGCTCGAGGACTTCGGGCCGCAGGGCATCGTGCCGACGCTGGAGGAGGAAGAGCGACCCCGCGAAGAGCGTGAAAGTGGAGCTCGCCGGCCCTGGAGCTTGAGTCTGGACTATAGCCTGTTGAAGCAGCGGCCTGTGCTTGGACAGCAACCGCCGGCCGACCGGCAGTCGATCAGGGCGAACCTCGGGTTCAGCCCGACCCAGAATTGGACTATGGCGTGGCGCACCCAGTACGACTTGACGAGGGGTGACTTCGTGGATCAGATACTCACGTTGAGGCGAGACCTGCATCGTTGGTCGGCTACATTCGCGTTCTCGAGAGCGGCTAACGGGAACTTCGTGTTCAGTTTTCAGGTCAACCTCAACGATCTGCGGGACGTGAAGTTCGACTATCGGCAGGAGAGCGGGTGATCGCTGCTTGCCCTATTCGCGTATGATGGTTAGATGGTGACGAGCCTAATCGAGGCCAAATAGCTGGAGCAAGTGGAGGAATCGATGTCCACGGTGGTCGGTGCACGGCGAACGGTACGCGCGGCGCGCGGCACACAAATCTCCTGCAAGGGTTGGCAGCAGGAGGCGGCGCTCAGGATGTTGATGAACAATCTCGACCCGGAAGTGGCTGAGAAGCCGGACGAGCTGATCATCTACGGAGGGTCGGGTAAAGCGGCGCGGTCGTGGGAAGCGTTCGACGCGATCGTCAAGTCGCTGCGTGAGCTCGACGATGACGAGACGCTGCTCGTCCAGAGCGGCAAGCCGGTTGGGGTGTTTCGAACACACCCCGGCGCGCCGCGAGTGCTGATCGCCAACGCGAACCTTGTCGGCCGGTGGGCTACGTGGGACTACTTCAGGGACTTGGAGCGCAAGGGCCTGATCATGTACGGGCAGATGACCGCAGGCTCTTGGATCTACATCGGGACGCAGGGAATTCTGCAGGGCACGTTCGAGACGTTCGCGGCTGCGGCGCGTGAACATTTCGACGGCTCGCTCTCGGGACGACTGGTGCTCACGGGCGGACTGGGCGGCATGGGCGGCGCCCAGCCGCTGGCTGCGACGATGAATGGCGGCGTCTTGTTGGGCGTGGAGGTCGACCCCGCACGAATCCAGCGGCGCCTCGATACCCGCTACCTCGACAGGGCCTCGGAGAACCTGGATGAGGCCCTCGATCTGGTCCTGGCGGCGCGTGAGCGCGGCGAGGCGCTGTCGGTGGGACTGCTGGGCAACTGTGCCGATGTGGTGCCGGAGATCGCGCAACGGGGAATCGTTCCCGATCTGGTAACCGACCAGACCAGCGCACACGACGCGCTGAACGGCTACATGCCGCAGGGGCTGTCGGTACAGGAGGCGGCCGAGCTCAGGAAACGCGATCCCGAAAGTTACGTGGAGCGGGCGATGGATTCCATCGCCGCGCACGTGCGCGGTATGCTCGAGCTGCAGCGTCGGGGCGCGATTGTGTTCGACTACGGGAATAACATCAGGGCCCAGGCCCGTGACGCCGGCGTCGAGAACGCATTCGACTTCCCCGGCTTCGTTCAGGCCTACGTGCGACCGCTCTTCTGTCTGGGCAAAGGACCCTTCCGCTGGGTGGCGTTGTCCGGCGAACCGTCGGACATTCATCGGACTGACAAACTGGTGCTCGAGCTGTTCCCGGATGACGAGGCGTTGGGCCGCTGGATCAGGCTTGCTGGCGAGAAGGTTGAGTTCCAGGGACTTCCAGCGCGGATCTGCTGGCTGGGGCAGGGCGAGCGGGCGAAGTTCGGGCTGGCCATCAACGATCTGGTCGCCAGCGGCGAGGTGAAGGCGCCCATCGTGATCGGCCGGGATCACCTGGACACGGGCTCGGTGGCCAGTCCATTCCGCGAGACCGAGGGGATGAAGGACGGGAGCGATGCGATCGCCGATTGGCCGTTGCTCAACGCCATGCTCAACGTGGCGAGCGGTGCAACCTGGGTGAGCTTCCACCACGGTGGTGGCGTGGGGATCGGCGACTCGCTGCACGCGGGGCAGGTCATCGTTGCCGACGGCACCCCGGAAGCCGCGCGGCGGCTGGAACGTGTGCTGACCAATGATCCGGGAATCGGCGTGGCCCGGCACGCGGACGCGGGGTACGAACGTGCGCGGGAGACGGCGCGGGAGCAGGGAATCAAGATCCCGATGGCCGATGACTGAATCTGGACGGCTGGTCTTGGAAGCGTCGCAGGTACTGACCTGTGCTGGCGGGGCTGGAGCGCGTCGGGGCGAGGCCATGTCGCGCATCGGCCTGGTGGAAGAGGGTGCCGTGGCGATCTTCGATGGGCTTGTGGAAGCTGTCGGCCCGCGAGACGAGCTCCGTGCCCGCTTCCCTGACGCTGAGCGGGTCGAATTGAGCGGCCACGTTGTCACGCCTGGCCTGGTCGACTCGCATACGCACGCTGTGTTTGGGTGCTGGAGATTGGACGAATACGAGCTGCGCTGTGCCGGGGTTCCGTACATGGAAATCGCTCGGCAGGGCGGCGGCATCAACGCGTCCGTTGGGGACCTTCGAGAACGGTCGGAGGAGGAACTGGTCGAGCTGGGCCGGGCGCGCCTGCGACGTATGCTCGAGCACGGAACTACGACGGTCGAGGTGAAGAGCGGTTACGGCCTGACGCTGGATGATGAGCTCAAGATGCTAAGTGTGATCAGGGAGCTGGCCGGGGAAGATTGGATCGACGTGGTGCCCACTTTCCTGGGTGCGCATGCCTTCCCGCCCGAATATCGGGACCGGCGCCCCGATTACGTCGAGCTGGTAGCCGAGAAGATGATTCCGGCTGTTGCGGAGTCCGGCCTCGCAATATTCTGCGACGTGTTCATGGAACCCGGCGCCTACACGCCGGAGGAAACAAGGCGCGTTATGGAAGCGGCGCTCGAGCATGGTCTCATACCGAGACTTCACGCCGATGAGTTCGAATCGAGCGGCGGAGCCGAGCTTGCCGCCGCTTTCGGCGCGGCCTCCGCGGACCATCTCGGCGCCATATCCGAGGCGGGGATAGCGGCGCTGGCTGTCTCTGACACCGTCGCTACGCTATTGCCCGGCACCCTCTTCTTTCTCGGCAAGACGTACTATCCACCCGCCCGGAAACTCATTGATGCAGGCGCTGCGGTCGCCCTCGCCACTGATTTCAACCCCGGGTCCTCACCCACCGTCAACCTGCAGATCGTGATGAGTCTCGGCTGTAGCCAGTTGGGTATGTCGCCGGCCGAGGTGTTTGTTGCCGCAACGGCGAACGGGGCTGCGGCGCTGCGATTCTCGGACGGGCGCGGATCTCTGGAACCCGGGGCACCTGCCGATATTGCGGCTTTCCGCGTTCCCGACTACCGTCTTGTTCCCTACCTTTATGGGACCAATCACTGCGCGGCGGTGTGGAAGGGCGGCGTGCGGGTCCACTGAACACGCTGTATGCCTTGTCTTAGGGGGTATTTGGCACTAGGCTTTCGTGATGTACTCAGCCGTCGGCAGGGGCCGTGAATGACGTGCTTAAGATAGGCAAAGGTCAGGAACGGAATCGATGAGCGAAGGCGCTCGTTACAGGCAGAAAGCCAGGGATTTCGAGCAGCGCGAGAACTGGAAACGCGCTATCGAAGCGTACGAGCTCGCCATCGAGTCCGATCATCTGATGGACAGGGATGTCGACCTTGCTCTGTACAACCGTGTCGGCGATCTGTACCGGCGCATCGGCGATGTGAACAAGGCGGTCGAGTATTACGAGATGGCCGTCGACGGCCATCTAGCCGCGGGTTTCTACAACAACGCCATCGCCCTCTGCAACAAGATCCTCCGTAACAAGCCGAACTTTCACTCCGCATATCTCAAGCTGGGGAAGATCGGAGCAGCCAAGGGTTTCCTCTCCGATGCGCGCAGGCACTTCCTCGAGTATGCGGAGCGGATGCAACAGGCGGGTCAGCTCGATGAGGCCTTTTCCGCACTGGTCGAGTTTGCGGACCTCTCTCCCGATCCGGAAGTCCGGCTGATGATTGCCGACCAGCTGATTGAGCACGGCCGCAGTGACATGGCTGTGGATCAGCTCCGGCTTGCCTGGCGGGACTTAGGCAACGACGGTCGCGAGTCCGACGCTAACGAGGTGCGGCAACGGATCCTCGATATGGCGCCGGATCGGGATCCTGAGGTCGATCCACCAGAGGCATCAACCTACACCGGCTTGGACGCCGAGGGGATACTCGAACTGCCTGAGCTTCCGCCCTACGAGCCGAGGTCGCGCATTAAGCGAGACCCTGAATCTGAGATCGAGCCGGAGCCCTTACTGGAGTCCGATTCGGGATATGCAGGCGATGTCGCCATAGAGGTCGGATCTGAGGAACTCGAGGAGCTCGACGTCGAAACCACGGCTGTGGAGACGCTCAATACCGTGCCGATCGATGTAGAAGGGGTGGTCAAAGAAGGGATCGAGGTCGAGGAGCTCGAGGCTGAGCCAGCCGGCGAATCACTCGAGGTCGAGCCGACCTCGCTCGCCGGTGACGGCGCGGACACCGAGTCGATGTTGGAAACGCCGGGGGGTGAGGAGGGCTTGGAGATCCTGCCGACGGAACTCGGCCTTGGGGAAGGGGCCGAAGAGGAGCCGGCGGCCGCCGTTGGGGCGGAGGTCGAGGCGGTACCGGTCGACCGCATTGCCGAGCTGGAAGCGAGGCTTGGAATCGAGGGACGAGAGCCGGGTCTTCTTGTCGAATACGCTGATGCTCTCCTCGAGATCGGCGAAACGGATAGGGCCACGGAATACCTCGAGGAAGCGCTTGGAATCTACGACGCTCGAGGCGAGCCCCGGGGTGTCGGGCATGTGCTCGACGAGCTTCTCAGGCTGAACGTCAATGACGTGAGGGCGTACCAGAAGCGCGTGGAGCTGGCGCTCAAGGCTGGTGATCGGGGCGCGCTCGTTGAAGCCTATCTGGGTCTGGCCGATTGTCTGGACAGAACCGATGCCAGTAACAAGGCGCGGGTCGTGTTCAACCGCGTCCTGGAATTGGATCCGGGCAACGAGCGGGCCGCGGCAGCCCTGGAGATGTTCGTGGAGGAGACGGCGCCGGAACAGGCGCGGGGCGGCGAGCCGAGCTCAAACGAATACGTTGATCTGGGTTCACTGGTGGCCGAGGAGGAGCCGGAGGAAAAGAGCACGCGGTTCATCGTGCCGACGGCGGATCCACAGAGTGAATCGGACGTCAACTTCGCGGAGATGTTGGACCAGTTTAGGTCGAAGGTTTCAGAGGCGATCGAGAAGGAGGATGCATCGAGCCACTATGACCTCGGGCTTGCCTTCAAAGATATGGGGCTGATCGATGAGGCGATTGCCGAGTTTCAGATCGCGGCGCGCGGTCATGAATATCGACTGCGCGCCATCGAGATGCTTGGAGCATGTTTCCTCGAGAAAGAAGACTACCGAATCGCGCTAAAGGTTCTGGGCCGGGCGCTGCAGGTGCCCGGGTACGTCGACGAGGAGTTGATAGGCATCTTCTATTCACTCGGCCAGGCCTACGAGGCCCTCGGTGAGGCCGGTTCGGCGCTGGAGTGGTACGAGCGAGTTCTGGGGTGCGATGTGCACTTCAAGGATGCGTCTCGGAGAGTGTCGTCTTTGAGACAGTGATCGCACTGTTTGACAAGCCTGCTCAGGCCTCGCTAAAGTGTGGGCCGTGTTCTGCCTCTCGGGGCGAAGGTATTCCCTGAAGAAACGTCTATGCTGCGAACAGCTCTGCCAGAACTAGGCCAGATTCAGGATCCGGTCAGGGACCGTCTCGGCCGGCTTGACCAGGTGCTTCACCAGCTGGTAGCTGATGAATTCGAGCTCATCGACGAGGTCAATGACTATCTCCTGCTCAAGCGCGGCAAGCTATTCCGGCCCACGTTGTTGCTTCTGAGCAACCAGGTGGGTGATAAGCCGAGCAGCGAGGCTCTACTGCTGGCTGCGGTGGTGGAAGCGGTTCACCTGGCCACACTCGTTCACGACGATGCCGTCGATCACTCCGTGCTGCGGCGCGGTATGCCGACGGTAAACTCGGTGTGGGGCCATCAGATCGCCATCATTATGGGCGACTACCTCTATTCACGATCGATAATGGAGATGACGCGTCTGCAGCGTGTTGACGTGATCAAGGTGCTTGCTGACGCGGCGAACGCCATGACGATCGGGGAGATGAGACAGCTCGCGATGCACGAGGCGCTTGATTTCACCGAGGGCGACTACTATCAGCTCATCAGTGCCAAGACGGCTTCGTTGATGTCGGCGGCGTGTGAGCTCGGGTCAATGGTAGGCGATACGGTATACCGCGGTCGCCTGAAGACATACGGATTCGCCCTGGGAATGGCCTTCCAGGTGGTGGACGACATACTCGATTACGCCGGGACCGCGGACGTCACCGGCAAACCGTCCGGCCATGACCTGCGCGAGCACAAGGTCACGCTCCCCCTGATAGTGGCTTTGCGCAGTTTTGATTATGAGCAGCGACTCGCGGTAAACGCGCTGTTCGCCGACCCGGAGCCGGATGACGACCTGATCCTCAGGGTGGTTGAAGCAACGGTGGCAGCGGGTGGGATAGAATATGCCCGCAACAAAGCGCGAGCATTCGCCGATGAAGCTCTGGCGGCTCTTGATGGGCTGCCGGAAAGTCCCTCCGCTACGGCGCTGGCCGAGGCGGTTAACTACACCATCGAGCGGCAACAGTGACTCGAGGCGATGGTCTTTTGGTACGGCCGACCGCGCGCTCACATTGGCGGGTGGTTACGATACTTGTGGTGGGGTTCCTGCTCGGCGCGATCCTGACGAAGCTATCCCTCTGGTTTGTGCCTGAGGGCCCCTTCCGCGAGTTCTTTACCACCACCGTCTCGGCGAGCGTTGGCCCGCTGAGCGTTGATCTGCTCGTGATAGCGTTCACGCTGGGGCCGATCATGCTGAACGTCAACCTGTTCAGCGTGGCCGGCGTGGTCGCGGTGGCCTATGTGTCGCGAATGATGCTCTGACGGCTCGCGCCGGGTGAGTCGCTCAGGATCTCGGCGTGAAGAAATCGCGCCGCCAATCCTCGATGTCGGCTCGGTACCGCAGGTCAGCGAGCCACTCATTCACGGCGGCCTGTTGGCGCTGCAGTGTCAGCTGTGCTCTCAAGTCTTCCTTGCCGGCCTCGAACACTGCACGATAGGCTTCGACCCGCTCCGTCACCTCGATGAAGTAGAAACGGCCGTCCGACTCGATCGGCCCGGTGAGGCCACCGAGATCGAGACCGAAGGCGGTCCCGATCACCTCATTGGACCGGCCCAGGCCCGGCACGAAGTCCAGTCGAGAGAACAGCGTGGTGGTCTGGACAGCCAGTCCATTGTCAGCGGCGGCCTGCTCAAGCGACTTTCCCTCGGCAATCTCGGCGGCGGCCTGCTCCGCGAGCCAGCCGGCCGTCTCCAACTTCTTCTCGATCAGTACGCGCCGGCGGATCGAAGGCTCCGCCTCCTCGAAAGACAGGTAGCCCTCCGGGGTGAGCTCGATGAGCTCGAAGACCGCAAACCCGTCGGCGGTCTCGTACACGCGACTGAGGTCGCCGACTGTCGTGGAATCGTGGAACGCCCAGTCCTGAACCGGGCTGAACGGCCCCAGGCCCGGTACGAAGTCGCTGCCCTCGCTCAGCGTGATTCGCGTGCGCTCGGCGCCGACGGAATCGACCGCGGCGTCCAACCCTCTACTCAGCGCAATCCGCTCGAGCCGATCGACGGTGGAGAGAAGATTCTCCTCGCTCTCGCTGCGCAGCCCGATCTCGATCAGGATGTGAGAGGCATGTACGCGGTCCTCTTCTCTCTCGGTCACCTTGATGATGTGGTAACCGAACGGCGTGAGGACCGGCTCGGAGATCTCGCCGGGCTCCATTTCGAATGCGGCTTCCTCGAACGCCGGCGTCATATCGCCGCGCTCGAACCAATCGAGATCACCGCCCCGTGAAGCCGAACCGCGGTCGGCGCTGTGTGTCCTGGCCAGCTCCTCGAAAGCGGCGCCTTCGGCTGCTTCCCGTCGAATGCGGCTGGCCGTCTCGAGCGCAGCCGCGCTGTCCGCCGCCTCTGGCATTCTCGAGAACTGGACGAATGTGACCAGCGCCGCAGCCGGCTGGTGGAAATCTTCCAGGTTCTCATCGTGGTAGCGCCGCAACTCCACCTCGGTAACGGACACCTCCGAATCCTCGATCCGTGTCTCCGGGTCGACGACGATGTAGTTGACCCGTGTCTGCTCGGACCGGTCGCGGTAAATATTCCACAGCTCGGAGTCCGAGACGTATATGCCGCTGGCGATCTCTTCGAACAAACGTGCGCGAGGCAGCACGTCCCGATAGTACGCCTCGATCTGCTGCAGTAGCAGCGGGTCGACCGCCGGCCCGGAAAAGAAGGCGCGATACTTCTCGAAGTCGAACTCGCCTCCGGTCTGGAATAGCTCGTTTTCCCGCAGCCAGGGCGGGGGACTGGTCTGGAAAGCTAGACGGACCTCCTCGTCCGTCACTCGGATGCCCTGCCGCTTGATCTCCTGCTCTATCAGGACCTGGCTTACGATCTGGTTCCAGGTCTGCTCCTCGACGTAGTCGATCTCGAGATCGTTGAGCGGCGACCCCTTCTGCTGGCGCGCCTGGTCGGTCAGGCTCCGAAATGTGCGAGTCCAAACCTGGTAGCTGATGGGCGTTCCATTCACGCGACCCACCTCGCCCGCCGCCAGCGGATTGCTGCCGCCGGAGATGTCCATGCCCCATTGGAACACCATGAGGCCGACAAAAGCCACCGCCACCACAAGCATTATGTACCTGGTGTTGCGACGCATTGAATTGAGCATATAGCCAGTCCGTTCTTTTCTCAGAGTGCGGACTGAATTTAGCTGGAGGGCCCCAAAAAGCTACCGCCCGGGGAGCGGGCTCGATGTCATCAGCGAGCGTTGCCACCAGGAGGCGGTGCGGCGCTGGCGTTGACACTAAGGCTTTGGGCGGGCTATATTTGCAGGTCCCTGCCTACCCCTGTTTTAATTAACGTATCCGCGCCAGGAGTACACGGCATGCCTCCGGACAGCGACGTCCAGAAAGAGATCGAGCAACTCGAGCAGCGCTTCGCCGAGAATGCGCAGGGCCTGGTCTTCGCACACCTGGCTGACGCCTACCGGCGGGCCGGAGAGTTCGCGAAAGCTGAAGGCCTCCTGCTCCATGGTCTGAAGACCCACTCGACATACACGAGCGCCTACAACGTTCTGGGGCGCGTCTATCTCGAGAGCGAACGTTTCGCCGACGCACATGAGCAGTTCTCGAAGGTGCTCGAGCTCGATCCGCAGAACCTCATCGCCCTGCAAGCGCTCGGCGATCTCGCGGCACGGGGCGGGCGTCTCGAGGACGCCCGCTCGTGGTACGAGCGCATGCTTCAGATCGATCCTCGCAGCAAAGAAGCACAGGAGGGGATGATCAGCCTGGAGGCCGCGGGCCAGGAGTCTGCTGCGGCTGAAGTCGCGGGCGAAGCAGCTGTGGAATCGGCTGAACAGCCCCTGGCGCCCCAGGCGGCCGATGAACCTGCGGCCGGAACCGAGGAATTGGCAGCCGAGCATCCGGGTGAAGAGCCCACGGAGGAGGCGGAGGAAGTCCCGCAGCCTTGGGACTTCGGCGAGCTCCTGGCCGGTGAGACCGAGGAGAGCGTAGCAGAGCTCATGGGCGAGCCGGTCGAGGGACTGCTGTCAGACAACGGGATGGCCGCCGTCGAGGATGCAGCCGCGCCGGAGATGGCGCCGTGGGAAGAGCCCGCTGAAGAGGAGTCGCCGCCGGCGGGTCTGGCGGAGACAACTGGTGGGGAGCCGGACACCGGTGATGGCGATGAGGCCGCAGGTATGCCGCCCGCCGAGCAGGTGGAGGGAGTCTCGACGGATGGGCCCAAGCCGGGTGCGGAGGCCTTCGACCTGGCGGATCTCGACCTCGGAATCATGGACGACTGGACGCCCGGGTTGCTTGGAGGCGAAGAACCAGCGGGCGCAGAGACGTTCGAGACGGACAGCATTCTGGAAGGCCTGGGCGAAGAGGAAGCCGAGAAGCTGGGCAAGCCGGAGGAGGGTGTGGTGACGGAGACCATGGCCGAGCTCTATGCCGCCCAGGGGCTGTACGAGGATGCGATCGGCGTATACCGGCAGCTGGCTGAGGGCCGGCCGGATGACGAGCGAATTCAGGCGCGGATCGGCGAACTGGAAGCGCGGCTTGCCGGAGCCCCCTCGGAGGTCGATGCCGGCGAGGAGGAATTGGCCGAGCTTCTTGAGCTGACGCAGCCGGTGGCCGATGAGCCTGGGGACCTGGAGCCGGCGGCTGAGGCGAGCCCCCCGTTGAGCGTAGCCCGGTCGGAGCTGGCCGAGAGCGGCCACGGCGCCTTCGAGTTCGACGATGAAGCCCCGGTCGCCGGTTTCGAGCAGCTCGATCCGTTCGCGGCCTCCTTCGACATCATGGCCATGAAGGAGGAGCCCGCCCAACCGCTAGCCGTCGATGAACAGGCCGAGCCGGCCGAAGCGATGCCCGCGGACGAACCGGTCGTTCCCACCGTCGAGGAGCTGGCGGAAGCCATAGTGGTGGACGAAGCGGAACAGCTTGCCGCGTCTGCGCTGGAGGAACCGGTGCCGGGGGCTGCTGAGGAGGCTGAAGCGCCGGTCGCCGCGCTGGAGGACGAGGAAGAGCTTGTAGAGGCCGTTTCCGAAGAGTCGACATGGGAGCTGGCGGTGACGTCCCCGGACGACGAGGCTCCACCCGCCGCTGATGTCTGGGAGCTGACAGTGGAAGTGGCTGGCGACGATGTCGACTCTGAACTGGGCGCGGAGGAGTTCGGCGCCGAGATCGCTGTGGGTGAATCTGCTGTTGAGCCGTCGGCAGAAGACGCGCCGGCGGATTTCGCGGTCTCAGAA
>JAZGAL010000121.1:0-38457 GCA_036475815.1 Gemmatimonadota bacterium | reverse complement strand
TCCGCTTCCATACTGATCTGCGGACTTCTGGCGGTGCTTTGGGCACCTGTAATAGCGGCTGTGTTGGTTGCTTGGACCCTAATCGCCCGCAGGGAGATCCTGGAGTTACCGGGCCTCTGCGCGCGAGGCGCTGCCCAGTTACGAAGCCGCAGCGTCCACGGCGCATACGCGGTCGCCGGCATCGGGGTCCTGGTCATCGTCGCCGTGGTGTTGATCATGCAGGCCATCGCTCCGCCTGCAGATTGGGACAGCCTGATGTATCACCTGCAAGTGCCCCAGCACTTCTTGCAGGAAGGCAGGATATACGTTCCTGTAGATAACCTGCATGTTGCATACGTTGGGCTCGTGCACATGCTGTACGTTCCGCTCCTCGCCCTCGGCAGCCCCGCCTCACCTGCGATCCTTAGTGTTTTCTTCGCCCTGCTTCTCGGTCTTGCAGTATTTTCACTCGCCGCACGATTCTTCGGCGGCGCAACGGCCAGCATCAGTCTCATGACCGTTTGGGCCACCACCGGCATCCTGCTCGTGGCGATCACGCCGCGACTGGACGTCACCCTGGCCCTCTATCTCTTTCTCGCACACTACGCGCTGCTAGTCGCGCTATCAGAGCCCTCGCGCCGGCCTTACTTCTACCTGGCAGCTTTCCTCCTAGGCTCGGCCATCGGTGTGAAATACAGTGCGCTGGCGTACATCCTGGCGCTGAGCCCGTTGATTCTTTGGGTCGCGTTTGCGAGCGGTCACAGTCTCCGAGAATTGCCCAAGCCTCTGACCCTGTTCGGGCTTCTTCTTCTCGCGGCGGCCCTACCGTGGCTCGCCAAGAACTGGCTCCTCCTCCAAGCTCCGCTGTATCCGTTCTTCAGCGCGCGGATGCTGCCGCCCTGGCTTGCCTCGTTCTACGGAAGCAGCGTCATCCCTGCCGGCTTCGACCCGGAGGCCCTTCGAGCACTGGCAAACGCCAGGCTGCCGTTCAACCTTGTCGATCTCTTCATGGCGCCGGGCCGACTGACCGTGGAGCAGGAAGGTGTGCACTATCACATGAACCTGCTCTATCTTCTCCTTCCCCTGTCGGTACTCTTCGTCAAGAACCGGGTCTTCAGCTGGCTCGTGATTCCAGCTGTCGGCTACCTGGCGCTTATCCTCGTGCCCTTCCCCGCAACGAATCTCCGTTACCTCATTCCAGCCTTCGCCCCGCTGACCATCGTCGCCGCCCACATCGCGGACAGGCTGTCCCATCGTGCCCTTTCCGCCAGCGCGGCGCGTCTGCTGCTCATCTCCCTGGCGGCCCTATCCCTGTTTCCCTCGGCAAAGGCCATGCGCTTCTGGCTGAGCAAGAGCGACGTCCTCGGGTATCTGGCCGGTGTGACGTCGCAGAATCAGTACCTTGAAACCGGGTTTCACCTGTACAGCCAGCTGGTGCAAGCCACTAACACCCTCGTGCCAAGAGACGGCAAAGTTCTCATGCTCTTCGAGGCGCGGGGTTACTACTTCAAGCCTCAGGTAATTCAGGACAATGCGATCACCAACTGGGCATTGCTCGCCCTGAAAGTCACTGAAGATGGGTCGTGCTTGGAAGGGACGAACATCACCCACATTCTCTTAAACGACCTCGCTGTGCGTTACTACGTGAGCCGCGGAACTAATCCGCAAACTCTTGGGATCAATGCGTTTCCCGACTTCACACGAAGATGCCTCACCCTGCTGCTCCGCAGCCGTGGCTTTATCATCTTCAGCCTGAAGTCCGAGTCGGGCGGGAGTGCAGATCCCATTAGGGAGCCTGAGTAGTACGCCCTGTGTTCGCAATGGCCGCCAGATCATGTTCCTCCGCATACAGCGCCCTGCTCAGTCCCTGCCGCCAGAATCGAAGCGAGCGAGTTTGCGGTAGAGAGTGGACGGATCGATACCGAGGACCTCGGCAGCCCGGGTCTTGTTGCCGCCCTCGGACCTGAGCACCCACTCGATGTAGGCGCGCTCGATGATTTCCAGGGGCGGGTTGACCGGCGCCTCGCCGCTCACGAGAGGGGTGGGCTGCCGCTCGATCACGCGCTGTGGGAGCGCGTCACGATTGATCGCATCTCCCTGGACCATAGCCACGGCGCGCTCCAGGGCGTTCTCCAGTTCCCGGACGTTGCCCGGCCAGTCATACTCCATCAGCGCCTGCAGGGCATCCTCGGCCAGGCGCTTCGGCTCGGCGTTCCTCTGCTCGGCGAAGCGGATCAGGAAATTCTCCGCCAGCAGCGGAATATCGTCCCGGCGTTCTCGGAGCGGAGGTATCTGAATAGCAATCACATTCAGCCGGTAGAAGAGATCGCTGCGAAACGTCCCATGGCGAATCTTCTCCTCCAGGTCAGCGTTGGTCGCTGCGATGATGCGTACATCTACCCGCACGGGCTCCGTGGCGCCGACTGGAATCACTTCGCCGTTCTGGAGTACGTGCAGCAGCCGAACCTGGGTCGCCGGCACCATCTCTCCGACCTCATCCAGGAACAGTGTTCCACCGTTCGCGGCATCGAAGAGCCCTTGTTTGTCGCGCACCGCTCCTGTGAAACTCCCTCTCACGTGACCAAACAGCTCCGACTCGAGCAGCCCTTGCGGTAATGCGCCGCAATTGATGCTCAAGAACGATTGTTCCGACCGCTCCGACAGCGCGTGGATGTGCCTGGCCAGTACCTCTTTACCGGTACCGCTCTCGCCCTGAACCAGAACGGTCGACTCCGTAGGTGCGACGGTCTCAGCGACGCCGACCGCCTCCAGGAAGTTACGGCACTGTCCGATCGGCGTCGGCGTGGTGGACTTGTCGCGCCTACGAATCTCCTGCTTCAAGCTGCGGTTCTCGGACTTTACACGCCCGAAATCCGCCGCCTTACGCAGGATAGCCAACAATTCATCGTTAGTGAACGGCTTCTGCACGTAGTAGAAGGCGCCCTGGTTCACGGCGTCGATCGCCGATCGCAAGGATGCCTGCGCCGTCATCAGGACTACAGGCAAATCGGGGTGTCTGGACCGTGTCTCCGCCAGCACGTCGATGCCACTCACCTTCGGCATCCGGATGTCGGTTAAGACGACATCCGGCTTCTCGACAAGCTTGTCTATGGCTTCGCTGCCCGACAAGCAGGAGATGACTCTGAACCCTTCACGCTTCAGCAGGACCGTCAACGTCTCGACGAGGCTCTCCTCGTCATCTACCAACAGGATCCTGGGCTTGCTCGTTTTCACAAAATCCCTCCACTATCACACGTGTTGGGGCCCGCCTTCCCCCGGCAGGCAAACAGTAAACTGTGTACCCGTTTCGCGGCTGGACGAGACCATGACCGTGCCGTGATGCTCCTGGACCGCCCGGTGGACTATCGCCAGGCCCAGTCCGGTGCCGCCGCGACGCCTGCTGAAGAACGGATCGAAGATGCGCTCGAGGTCTTCGTCCAGAATGCCCGGCCCGTCGTCGCTGACCCTGAGAAGGACCGGATTTGACATCGTCAACTTCTGAGGGAGACAATCCTTGCTCTCGTTGAATGCCTCTACTCTCACCGTAGTCTTCCTGCCCGGAATCGCCGCTTGCACCGCGTTGAGCACCAGGTTGGTCACCACGCGGTACAGCAGATCTTCATCCCCGCTCAGAAGCACGGGCTTGGAATCGAGCTTCGCATCCAACTCGATCTCAGGCCGGTACGACGGATGCTGACGCACAACCTCCATCGCATGGCGGACGACATCTCGTAGATCGAGCTTTCTCAGTCGCTCCACGCGAACGCGGGCAAAGTCAATGAAGTCGCTGAGCAGCCGGGACAGTCGATCGGATTCCTTGAGTATGAGCCTCGACAGCAACTGGTCGTCCACATCCGCGTATTCTTTGAACTCCAGCTGCTGAACCGAGCTGCTGATAGCCGCCAGCGGATTCTTGATCTCATGAGCCAATGAAGCGGAAAGCTCCGCGATCGCTTCCAATCGCTCGGTCCGCTGCCGTAGCTTCTCCATCCGCTTCACGTCGGAAATGTCGCGCATGATCGCCGTGACGGAGGGCGGGCCCTCGCGCCGCTCCAACAGCGCTGTGCTAACGCCGACCGGGATACTCTCGCCGTTGCGCCGCACCTCGATCTCTGCGCTCGCAACCGGAATCCTGTAGCTCCGGGTACGCTCCAGCGCTTGCTGTAAACCGCTTGAGCGGCGGCCGAGCTCATCCATGACCGGCTTCTCCATCCAGACGTCGGCCTGTATGGCGAGCAGTTTCTCTGCCGCCGGGTTGGCGTAAGCGAGACGACCGTTCCCATCGACCGTCAGCACGGCTGTCGGGATGTTCCCCAGGATGTCGCCGGTATCCAGGCGCAGCTGCTCGAGGGCGCGTTCGACGGAGGTCAGCTCCACCCCGGTCTGCGTCAGCTTAGTAGTGATCAGGCCGACTACGAGCGCCACTACCGCGAAGATTGTCAACTGCAGCGCAACGACGGTATCGATTTCCGTGCCCTGAACCCAAGCCACATCACCGATGTAGGCCATGCATGCCATACCGGCGACAAGAAGTCCACCACCAAGCGGGAGCATCAACGCATACGCACTGATGAGAAGAATAAAGAACGGCGCAACAACGCTCTCACGCCCTCCAGTCAGGTGCACCACAAGCGTCAGCAGCAGGACATCGAAGATCGCCTGTGCATAGACGAAGTTCGAGCCCACCCGCTGCTTGCGGATATGGGTCAGCCAGAAGGAGATCGGGGTCAGGGTAAGCGTAAGAACCAATGCCAGCGACGTGGCGAGGGTCTGACTTGGTGAAGCCGCCGACCAGGCGAGAACAGCCCCCGCGAAGAGGCCGCCGGAGAGACCGATTCTAGCCATGTAGACCCAGCGGAGAACGTCACGACGTCGAAAGCCGCCCTCTCCCACCGACGCCCTCGGCCGGACTCGACTCGACGAAGGGACAGCTCCATCACCGCTTTTCGGATCAGTACTTGCTCGTGCCATCAGGCTACTGCCCACGGTTCGCGTGCTACGACGTACAGCTTGACGCCTGTCGCGATTCAGCCGCTTCCAGAACGGTCGCCGGGGGAGTTAAGCGAGGAGATATCACAATTAGCTTGAACGGGAGGGGGACCCGGCAAGAAGAATAGCCTGGCCTATTGCAAAATGCAAGAGCTGCGAAGTCGGGATCGCAGCGGTCGAATGTAAGGCTCTCCACATAAACAGGCCGGAGGGCACGGAGCGAGAACTTGTCCACCCATTGAGTCCTCCACCCGGGACCTGCATCTTTGGACAGCCCCCACCCCTCCTGTCATCAGCTCCACGGGTCCGTCTGTGCACCGAACGGACCGAGGGTGCGCTGCAGTAACGTGCGGAAGGGAAGCGGAAGGGAAGATGAAGAAACTGATTATCCAGATCCCCTGCTACAACGAGGAAGAAGCTCTGCCAACGACTCTAGGCCAGTTGCCGCGAGAGGTGCCGGGAATCGACCTTGTGGAGTGGTTGGTGATCGACGATGGCAGCACAGATCGTACGGCGGAAGTCGCTCGCGAGCACGGGGTCGACCACGTTGTACGTTTTCAGCGCAATCGGGGTCTGGCGGCAGCATTCGTCGCAGGACTTGAGGCCTCGGTGAAGGCAGGCGCCGATGTAGTTGTTAACACGGACGCCGACAATCAATACAATGCGGCGGACATCCCGAAGCTAGTCGCACCGATACTCGCAGAGGAAGCAGAGATCGTGGTCGGTGCGCGCCCCATCGCCGCTACCCGGCACTTTTCCCCGTTCAAGAAACTCATGCAACACCTCGGCAGCGGCCTGACGCGGAGGATCAGCAAGACCCAAGTTGAAGATGCGCCGAGCGGCTTCCGGGCGATGAGCCGGGAAGCTGCTATGAAACTTCACGTGTTCAACAGGTACTCGTACACGGTGGAAACGATCATTCAGGCGGGCCAGAAGGGGATGGCTATCATCTCGGTGCCCGTTTCCACAAACGAGGACGTGCGGCCATCACGACTGGTAAAGAGCCCTTGGAGCTACATGGGGCGGCAGGTCCTTACGATGGCCCGGATCTTCATCACCTACAATCCGTTTCGGTTCTTCGCCACTCTAGGCTTGATCGTCTTCCTTACTGGCCTATTGATAAGTTCGAGGTTTGTCTACTTTTATGTTACAGCTGGTGGTCAAGGCCACGTCCAATCATTGATCCTGTCAGCCCTGCTGATGGGGATGGGCTTCTTCCTCGCCGTCGTTGGTGTAATCGCAGACTTGATTTCTGTCAACCGCATGTTGCTGGAAGGATTGGACTGGCGTTTGCAGAAGATGGAGCAAACTCTCGACAACCGAGACCAAGCGGTCGAGACAACGAGTACCACCGATAAGAGTTGAATCTCAGGCGTCTTTGCGTGGCCCTCGATTCGCCAAATGTAGAATCCACCACAATACTGTAATTAAGAGCTCGACAGCGAAGCTAAGGATCCTACTTAGAGTAACAAAGAGCAAGGCTTGCCCCTCGGTCATCCAGCCGAGGATGAACAGATAGAGTACGCCCTCTCGAACGCCGAGTCCTGCCGGCGCAATAAGGCTAATGAAACCAAGCCCCCAGGATACGGCGAGGGCGACGCTCAACGGCAGAAGGTCCGACAGGTGTGTCGGCACAACGGCATTGGCCAGGAACCAGTGACTGAGACCATAACTGAGCCAACTGACCACGTAGAGGGCAAAGAGCGCGATAACAGCCATCGGTCGCTTGCTCATCTGTGGGAATCCGACCCACTCTTTCCAGCGAGAGCCAAACATGCGGGTCGAGCCGACAACTACGAACGCACCGGCCCCGAAGGCAAAAACAAGGATCAACCAGCGGGCAGCCTCCTGCATAGAAGCAGAGTCGGGGCCAAGAAACCCGAGCATACCGACAAGCGCCGCGCTACCGAGAACGAGGGCAGCTTCCCAGATTAGAGACGACGAGACCGTAGCTCCGGGCAAGCCAGCTTGGAGTGCGAGCTGCGCTTTCACTCCGTGCGCAACGACTTTCCCAGGAATGTACTTGGGGAGTAGTGACAAGGCATAGGCACGGAGAACGGGGAAGAACTCCGGGCGTCGTGAGCCCAATAAGCGCAGCAGTAGTACCCAGAGAGCGAAGATGTAGATGTAGTGCAAGAATAGGAGCGCCCCGGCCACCACGATCCACCCGATGGGTAGCTTCCGGATGTATCCAGTTAGCTCAAGCGCTTCCCACTTTGGGACCAGATAGGCTATACAGAAGTAGACCAGGACGAACAAGAATATGACCTTCAACATAGTCCCGATCGTCCGTTTCAAATCCACGACGTGGCCGTCCTTTTCTCGATTCCACTCGAGCGGGGCTGTTCGGTGAAGGTCCTCTTTGTAACCTCCGCCTATCCCTCTAACGAAAGCGACCCCCGCGGCAACTTCGTTCATCGTTTGGCCCGCGGGATCCAGCGGGAAGGAGCAGGTGTAACCGTCATAGCCCCAGGTGCGCCGTTCGCGCTGTCAAATGAAATCCTCGAAGGTGTGAATGTCCAGCGGGCCCGATACTGGATACCTAGATGGCAGAACCTGACCGCTGGCTTTGGAGGCATCGTCCCTAGCTTGCGAAACCGACCCTGGCTGCTACTTCAGGTGCCTTGCATGATTTCCGCGCTTACCTGGAAGGCTCTTCGCCTCAGTCGACACTACGATGTAATTCACGCCCACTGGTTGTACCCGGCAGGTATCGCAGGGTCCATCGCCTGCGCACGCCACAAAGTCCCTCTTATCGTAACAAGTCACGGCAGCGACGCCGCAATGGCTCAACGCTACCCGCCACTCCGATGGCTCAGCGCTCGAATCTGTAGATCTGCCAGCGCCTGTGTCGGTGTGAGTCACGCTGTAACCAAGAGTCTCGTCGAACTCGGCGCCCCTCCTGAGCACACGAGCTTCATCCCTCTCGGTGTGGACCTCGTGGATTCGGAGCGCTTTGACTCGGTGGATGAGAGCCCCGACTTCCTCCGCTTCAAAACATTCGATGGCTTTCGGATGGTCTTCATCGGAAGAATGGTCTCGCTCAAGTCCATAGAAACGCTTCTCGATGCACACAGCGAACTCGAACAGCGCGGCCATAGAGTTGCGTGTGCTCTGATTGGATCCGGTCCCAGCCAGGATAGCTTGCGGGCCATTGCAAGAAGAAACCGCTCGCACAACATTATCTTCGCCGGGTTACTGCCAACGGCTGTGACGCAACAGTGGCTATCGGCAGGACATGTCCTCGTGTTGCCATCGGTGTCCGAGGGCCGGGGTATTGTCATACTGGAGGCGATGGCACAGGGACTACCAGCAGTCGTGAGCGACATACCGGGGCCTCGAGAGTTGGTAGACGACGGAGTCACTGGATTCGTTTTCCCGCCCAAGGACGTAGAGGGCCTGGCCAACCGTCTCGAGGAATTGATCCAGAGCGAGCGCCTTCGCAGAGAGATGGGTAGGCGTGCCCGACAGTTTGTTGAGATAGAAGCCCTGACCACCGAAGACTCGGCCCGCAAATACCTGGCCCTTTACGAGCGCTTGGTATCCGGCCGGAAGGCTAGATCTCACCCGAGTCCCTAGCCCATAATACAATGAACTATCCACCCCTGACTCCGACTGCCTGGCTGCGGTATGACATGGTGAAGCGCTTGCTTCGCAAACTCGACGGCGTACAGACAGTCTTAGAGATAGGAGTTGGCGAAGGAGCTGTTGGCGCCCGACTGGCCGATCAGTTCACTTACGTCGGCATTGAGCAGGATGAGGATTCTTGCGCCAAGGCAAGAAGTCGGATTGAGAACTTTGGTGGGACTGTTCTGCACGGTACGCTTTCGACCCTGCCGCCAGCCGCGAAGTTCGACCTCATTTGCGTATTCGAGGTACTGGAACACATCGAGGATGACAGAGCCGCCCTATGTGAGTGGCGAACAAGGTTGAACGAGGGGGGAGCACTGCTAGTCAGCGTCCCGGCTTTCCAACGCAGATTCGGGCCATGGGACGAGCGGGCTGGCCATTTCCGCCGATATGAGCCTCAGGATTTCGCCAGACTTCTCGCGTCAACTGGTTTTCACCACTCAACCGTGTGGACGTACGGCTTCCCCGCCGGCTACGTCCTCGAATGGACCAGGCATCGATTGGCACGCGAGAGTTACAAGCGGGAGTCGATGGCCAATAGAACCGCCAAGAGCGGCCGTGCCTTGCAGCCACCCGATAGACTAGCGTGGGTAACCAGACTCGGCTCGGCACTGTTCTGCCTGCTCCAAATACCTTTCCGCAGAAGTCGGCACGGTATTGGCCTCATCGCGCTTGCGCGAAGTGACGATCGATAGCGAGCCGCCGCTGATCCGACAGATACTCACCTGGAGTGAAAGAACCCGGCCTATCCAATGGGCCGGGTTCTGTGTACGACGGTTCAAAGGGTGCGACGCTGTAGGCTATTACTCCCCCACCACGTTGATCATGTCGAAGATCGGCAGGTACATCGCCACGATCATGCCGCCAACGACTACACCGAGGAAGACAATCAACACCGGCTCCATCGCCGCGAGCAACGCGTCAACGGCCGTGTCGACCTCGTCGTCGTAGAAGTCGGCGACCTTGTCGAGCATCTCGTCGATGGTTCCTGTCTGCTCACCGACGTTGATCATCTGTGTGACCATGGGTGGGAACACACCCGACTGCTTGAGCGGCTCGGCTATCGTCTCACCCCCGGCGATGGACGATCGACTGCGCATGACTGCATCGTGGATCACACGGTTTCCTGCGGTTCGCGCCGTGATCTCCAGGCCGTCGAGAATCGACACGCCCGCGGACAGGAGCGTACCGAGCGTGCGCGTGAACCGAGCAACCGCCGTCTTGCGGAGGAGATCCCCCAGTATGGGGAATCTCAGCAGTAGCTTGTCGAGCGCCAGGCGTCCCCCGGCTGTCTTGTAGTACATCCTGATGCTCCAGACGCCCGCTACTACTAGACCTATCATCAACCACCAGTAGGCCTGGAGCATGTCGGACAACCAGATGACAAGTCGGGTCGGGGCGGGCAGCGCCAGGTCGACGCTGGCGAACATGCTCTGGAAGGTGGGAATCACGAAGACGAGCAACACCGTGATAGCGATGACCGCAACGGTCATGATAACCCCGGGGTAGATCATCGCGCCTTTCACTTTTCGGACTAGCTTTTCATTCTTTTCCAGGAACATTGCAAGCCTCAGCAACACGGTATCCAGGATACCGCCGGCCTCACCCGCTGCGACCATGTTCACGTAAAGGTCGTTGAAGACCTTTGGGTGGTTGCGCAACGCATCGGCCAGAGTGGCGCCGGACTCAACATCCGCCTGCACTTCTTTGATCGAGTTCGCTAGGAACTTGTTTTCCGTCTGCTGTGAAAGAATATCGAGGCACTGCACGAGCGGCAGGCCCGAGTTGACCATCGTGGCGAACTGCCGCGTGAAGTGAACGATCTCCTTCATCCGCACGCGGCGGCCCAAGTAAAAGCTCACATCTTTCGGCTTTTCCCGGACCGTAACCGGTATCAACCGCTGCCGCCGTAGATAACCGATCACGGCTTCGCGGTTAGGCAGATCGACGTTTCCGGTCTGGATGTCCCCGGCTACAGTTTTTGCGCTATAAATGAAGATCGGCATCTCTCATTCCCCGCATGATATCGCCTTCGTGTCCGACGGCTCGGTGGCCGCCCTTCCCCTCCGCTCGCTACGCCGGAACCGGCTCGCCCGCCAGGCGCAGCAGCTCGTTCGGGTCCGCCGAGCGCTTCAACGCCTCTTCCAGCTTGATCTCGTTCGCCAGCACCAGTTGATAGAGGGCATCGTTGAGCGTCTGCATCCCATGTTTCTTGCCCGCCTGCATGAGCCCGTAGATCTGCTGCACCTTGGCATCCCTGATCACGGCCCGAATCGCCGGAGTCGCGATCAGAACTTCGCAGGCGACCGAACGGCCACGCCCATTCGCTTTCGGTAACAGCGTCTGGGTTACCACCCCTTCGAGCACGAACGACAACTGGGCCCGGACCTGCGACTGCTGGTGTGACGGGAAGACGTCGATGATGCGGTTGATGCTTTCGGCCGCCGAGTTCGTGTGCAGGGTGGCCAGACACAGATGGCCGGTCTCAGCGGCCGTGAGCATCATCGAGATAGTCTCCAAATCACGCATCTCGCCTACCAGCAGCACGTCCGGGTCTTGCCGTAACGCGTACTTCAGGGCGTTCCCGAAACTCTTCGTGTCCGTACCCACCTCACGCTGGTTGACCATGCAGTTCTGGTGCCGGTGAATGAACTCGATCGGATCCTCGATCGTGATGATGTGGCCTCTGCGGGTCTTGTTGATGTAGTCGACCACCGCCGCAAGCGTCGTCGACTTACCCGAGCCCGTCGGGCCGGTCACCAGAACGAGGCCTCTTGGACGCTCAGCCAGCTTTCGCATAATCGCCGGCAGTCCCAATTCATCGAAGCTGAGGATGTTGAAGGGGATGAGGCGGATCGCCAACGCCACACATCCCCGCTGCCGGTACGCGTTACCCCTGAACCGTGCCAGGTTCTGAATTCCAAACGAGAAGTCCAGTTCATCCTCCTGCTCGAACCTCTTCTTCTGGCCCTCGGCGAGGATCGAGTACGTCAGCTGCAGCGTGTCCTTGGGCATGAGCACGTGGTCAACATGTGAATTCGCCAGCTCACCATCGATTCGCAACTTTGGACGATCGCCCGCAGTCAAGTGCAAGTCGGATGCCTGCCGCTCGATCATCTCCTCGAGCAGCGCTCGTACGCTAAGTGTTGCCATGTACTCGTGCCGATCCTTTGCGCCTCGTCCTGAGGCTATCTGTTTGAGTGATTACTTCGGGATTCCACTACCCGACCACCCTCGACTGCCGAGCACAGGCGGCCGGTGAATCAATGAGGCTTCTTCCCACGGCAGGGGGAGGCGGGCAGTGTGCCGTGAGATCTACGCCGCCGTCTCCTTCAGCACCTCTTCCAACGTGGTGATACCCTTCTCCACCTTGATTAGACCATCGTCCCGCAACGTCAGCATCCCGTCTTCGACCGCCTGCGCCTTCATCACATCCGCGCTCTCGCTGTGCATGATCATCCGCCGGATCTTGGCCGAGATGGGCATCACCTCGAAAAGACCCTGGCGCCCGCGGTAGCCGGTCCCCTCACAATGATCGCAGCCCTCTCCCTTGTAGAACTTCATCTCGGCCAGTCTGCGCTCGGGAATCTCAGCGACATCGAGCACATCCGCCTCGTAAGTCGTGTCCGCCTTGCAGTTGTTGCAGATGCGCCGCACCAGACGCTGGGCTGTCACCAGGTTCACCGCAGAGGCCACGTTAAAGGGCTCGACGCCGATGTCAATCATCCGGGTGACGGTCGACGCCGCATCGTTGGTGTGCAGCGTCGACAGCACCAGGTGACCTGTGAGCGCCGCTTTGATGGCGATCCCGGCGGTCTCCGCATCACGGATCTCACCGACCAGGATGATATTCGGGTCCTGGCGCAAGAACGCCCTGAGCGCAGCCGCAAACGTCAACCCGATCTCCGGCCGGACCTGCGTCTGGTTGATACCGCGCAGGTTGTACTCGACCGGGTCCTCTGCGGTCATGATGTTCACTTCCTCGGTGTTGATCTTCATCAAAGCCGAGTAGAGTGTCGTCGTCTTACCGGAACCCGTGGGGCCCGTGACCAACACCATGCCGTAAGGGTTGCGGATCGCGCCCAGGAAGTCCGTCTGCGCCTGCGGCTCCATGCCGAACTTCTCCAGGTCGAGCTGGAGGTTCGACTTGTCGAGAATACGCAGCACGATCTTCTCGCCGAACAGACCGGGCAGCGTCGACACGCGGAAGTCGATCACGCGCTTGCCCATCCGCATCTTGATGCGCCCGTCCTGGGGCACTCGGCGCTCCGCGATGTTCAAATCGGCCAGGATCTTAACGCGGCTGGTCAACGCCGCTTTCATGCGGTTCGGCGGCCGCATGATTTCCCGCAAGGCACCGTCGATTCGGAAGCGGACGCGCAGCTCTTTCTCGTAAGGCTCGATGTGAATATCGCTGGCGTTCTTCTGCACCGCGCTAGTGAGGATCCCGTTGATCAGCTTGACGACGGGCGCCTCCTCAACCTGAGCCTGGAGAGCCGTGACCGATAGCTCGTCCTCTTCCGAACCGTCAACGACCTCGATGTCCTCCTCATCGAACTCCTTGAGCAGGTCCTGCAGCCCGTCCTCGACGACCTCGTAGTGCTTCTCCACCGCCTTCTTAAGCGAGTACTCGCCGGCGACTACCGGCTCGATGTCGTAGCCCGTCGAGAACCGGAGTTCGTCGATCGCATCCAGGTTGGTGGGATTCGCCATCGCTACCGTGAGCGTGCGACCCACTCTGCGGAGAGGTAGAACCAGATGCCGTGTCGCGATCTCGGGCCTCACAAGATTGACGACGCGCATGTCGACCCTGTCTATGCGCGACAAGTCGACCGCCTTCACCCGGTACTTGCGGGCCAGCACCCGGGTGAGATCGGTCTCGGAGACGAACCCCATCGACACAAGGGTGAAGCCAAGCCGGGAGCCGTTGCTCCGCTGCTCGCTAAGGGCACGCCTCAGCTGCTCCTCCGTTATCAGACCTTCACGGACGAGCAGGTCGCCGATTAAATCGCTTGATTTCGTACGGGTTGTCGCCATTTCGATCGGAATGCTGGTGTCGCAGTTGGACACGGTAGCGGGGGGAGTGGTACAGCAAGCCCTAAAGCTGCTAGAAGTTACGGTAAGTGTCAAGGTCTGACGACCACCAGCGATCTGAGCCGCTCCAGCGTCGCCGGTCCGATTCCGGGCACCTCCAGCAGATCTTCGAGGTTCCGAAACGAACCGTGCTCCGCCCGCCAGCGCACAACTGCCTGTGCACGCGACGGGCCAATCCCTGGCAGAGCCTCCAGCTCTTCAGCTGAGGCGCGGTTCAAATCCAGTCCTTCCTTCCACTTATCTCGTGACTCGAGCTGACTCGACTTGCCGACCTCCCCGCCCGGCGAACGACTCGACCCCGCCGTTTCCGGCAGGTCAACGTATGGCGCCAGACGCCTTACACTTCTACTCCCCAGACCCGGCACGCGTTCCATCTCCTCGAGCGAGTGGAACGGCCCCTCGATCTGCCTCGAGCGCAGGATGGCGCGGGCCAAGGCGGGCCCCACGCCCGGCAACCGGTCCAGCTCGACCTCGCCGGCCACGTTCGGATCGATGCGCTCCCCAGGCGCCAGTTTAGCACCGCGGCGCTCGACCTCCGCGTAGGCCGCCTCCGCCACGACCAGCGCCGAATCGACATCTCCCGCCTCCAGCCCGGCGCCCCCCACCTCGGCGGCCGGAGGTTGCAATAGGAGTCGACCGAACGCGGCCAAGAGAACGAGAAGCGAGCTTGCCAGCAGGGCCTTCGTTTCCCCTTCCGTCAGAGTCACCGGACTCCCGCACCGTTTTACTTTCCGGACTCGTGACCTGCCCACTCGAGCGAGCCAACCAACCGATGCGAGTATCGCGCGCGGGACTCAACGGATCGTCAACGCCGCGATCTTCCCGGCCGCAGGCGCCGGTCGCGAATGCCGGTCGCGTGACGCCGCCACTACCTACCTAGCGACCGCCGTAGGCGAGCCGGGTGACCACGGCCCCGACTACGCCGAGGCTGGAGGCCGAGACTTTGTCCGGAGTGTCCTCCGGCGTGTGCCAATACGCGTAGTCGAAGTCGATGACATCGATGGTCGGAATGCCGGCCTCGTTCAAAGGTATGTGGTCGTCGTTCATCGTATGGCGGGTCTCACGCCGGAAGACGTCGCCGAACCCCATGCGGTGGGCCAGGTTCCACACGCGATCGACAACTTCAGGGGCGAGCCGGTTGGAGTTCCCCTCCACGAAGATCTCCAGATCCCGATCGCCCACCATGTCCAGCAGAACGCCGTACTCCGCGGCGTAATCTTCGGGCAGGTTGTCGGCGAAATGACGGGACCCCAGGAAGACATCACGGCCATCCGCGAAGTCGCCATAGTCCTCGCCGTCCACCAGCAGCAGATCCACGCTGCGGGGCGGAGGGCTCTGCCGGAACATCTCGGCCAGCTGCAGCAGAATGGCCGTGCCCGAAGCGCCATCGTTCGCCCCCGGCACAGGCTTCTCGCGCTCCGCCGCCTCGATAGCCTGGTCGGAGACCGGCCGGGTGTCCCAATGGGCGAGCAGCAGCAAAGCGGGCGCGTCGGGCGGGCCGAACCGCGCCAGGAAGTTCAGCAGCGGCAACGTCTCGCCATCGACCGCCACGTGATCGAAGCGCTGGACGATCAGCCTGTCGGTCCGCTCCGACAGATACGTCTCCAGCCAATCGGCCATCGCCTGGTGGCCGGCCGTACCGGGAACACGTGGCCCGAAGTCCACCTGTCGCTTAACCAGCTCGTACGCGGCGGCCCCGTCGAAGCGCGGGTAGGACGTTCCGGCGGAGCTTGCCCGCCGCTCGCCCGGCTCGCCGTCGGCGCCACCACAGGTGGCCGAAGCGAGGACGAGTAGTGCCACAGCCAGCGCAACCATGAACCGGCTTCTCTCGATTTTGGTCAACGAATCTCTCCGGTCTCGAATAGGAATTGGCCAAACAACGATATCTCCAGCTGAGTGGAGCCGGGCCGCTGCCCGATCTCACTTTGAGTATCACGCCACGAGCCCTGCAGTCCGAGGGAGAAAGGCGGCACATCGGTCGACACGGTGAGATCGATCGTCCGGATACGACGAGCGGAGAACGGCTCGCACGCAGGCAGATCCCCACCCTCGACCTCCGGCGGTGCGAATTCCGCGAAGACCGCGCCCAGCTGCCGGCACTGCTCCTGATCATCCTGCGATAGGCGGAGAGAAATCCGGACGGGCTTTTGGAAGGTCCCCTGCCGGGTCAGAGGCCGCAGCCGTCCCGTCACCTGCAACGACTGGTTCAACAGGCTCCCCACTGTCAGGCCCGTCGGATCACGACGGTCTTCGTCGGTCGAGTTCAGGCTGTAGCTGAACGACCAGTCGGTCTTCAGGGCCAGGTTTATGCTGAACGGTATCGTTCTGCTCTCGATTACGCTGCTCTGGTTCGCACCCAGCACGTCGCGTCGGGTGTTGCGCACCGTGTAGCCGGTGCGAAGCCCGAAACTGCTCACCCACTGGTTCAGGACCGCCGGAAGCGGAATTCGATTCCAGTTGAAGCTCAGGCTGGGCCATGTAGTGCCGGTATTGTTCGTTTGGGTAAGCTGGGTCCATATCAGCTGATCGTTCTTGCTGTAATCGAAGTTGACGCCCGCTCCAAACGGTAGCCGCAATCCCGTCCCGAGAGTGAGAATCTCGCTGTCGGTGACGCGGCTCGCCGTATCTCCGTCCTGGACCCTCAACGATTCGAAGCCGCCGAACCCCAGCTGGTAGGTGATGTCCGGCTGCGCCGCCTGACGCTGGTACCTGGAGCCGAGCGAGCGGGTCCAGGTGGCGGTAAGAATGTCCAGCCAGTCGATCAGGCCCAGGAAGCCCCCGAGAATGCCCGAACCATCCTGTCCGAGGATGTCGCGGAAGAGCACCGGTGCGTTGAACCCGGCCGAGAGTCGCAGAACCCGCGAGTTGTTGAAATCACTCGTCAGCACCGTGTCGCCTTCCTGCACTGTGATGAAGGAGGGCCCGCGATTGAAGCGATACCTGGTGTCCAGGGAGAACTGGGGCAACAGCCAGGTCGCGATACTTGGCCGGTAGGTCCAGTTCATGTCGATCGTACGACCCGTCTCCCAGCCCAGATCCGTGCCCAGGAAGGTGGTCCGCTGCGCGTTTATGGCATCTCGAGCGGCCTGTCCGCTGACCAGCTCATCTGTGGGCACCAGACCTCTTGTCTCCGTTGCGAGCCATCGCCCGGTCAGCGCTGCGATCGGCTCGAAAGTCATCGTTGTATTCGTCTGCAGGCGTTGGTCGAACGTCTTGATCGGGACTGTTGCGGTGTCGATGGGCAACTCGATGATCTCGGAAAACCGCTTGGTATCCGATTCCGAGTCGACGTAGCTCGTGTTGAACTGAATGTTGAGCGGCGTCAATCGCAGCCGCCAATCCTTCCCAGGGAAGAACGGCAGCGATACTTCCCCCACGTCGGATCTGAAGCTGTAGCCCGCCGTGAAGCCGTAGGACCGGGTCTGTGACCGGGAGGTCTGGGACTTTCGCTCGTCATAGGATAACCGCAAGGCTGAATTGTCGACGATCCATCCGATGTGGGGCGTGGACGCGGACGGCCGCGTACTCAGGTTGAGGTTCATGCCGAGATTCCGGCTGGCGGGCGTGCGCAATCCGGGCAACCGTTCCACGAAGACGTCGGAGCGCGGCAGCAGCACAGGCTGGGACGACACTCTGGAGTAGTTGATGTTGAAGGGCATGCTCAGCCCCCAGGAGTCCGGCAGCAGTTCTCCCAGCTGCATGTTGCCACCGATTCCAAACGTCTTGACGGAGCGGAAGCTGGGGTCCTGGGCGAGTTGCCGGAAATAGGGGTTCTCGCTGGAATAGCTGACGTAGAAGCCCAGCACATTGGACGCCCGCAAATTGAGGTTGAACTGGCCGACGATACCGGTATTGTCGACGGCTCTCGTCAACCGCAGCTCATCCACCCAGAGCTCGCCGGATACCGGCTCGGCGGTGCCCGAGTTGTAAGCGCCAAGTGAGATCTGCCGGATAGCTGCCAGGTTGGGCGCTCGCGACCGCTGCCCGATCACCAGCGAGTAGCTGCTGTCGGCATCCTCGAGAACATCGACGTCCCAAACCACCAGCGTCGTGTCTCCCGGTAGCCCGTTCGCAAAGAGCATGATTTCCTCTGCCTTTGTGCGCAGAGCGATGAACACGTTGAAATTGATCTCGATCTCCGGCAACCACGCCTGGCGGAGTTCCGTGCCGATCGCGCCCTGCGGAACTTGAGGCAGTGACGTCTTGAACAGATAGTAGTTGTTCGCATCCTCGCCCAGCTTCAACACGAACTCGAGGGGCTGGCCTTCTATACCCCAGGGGCCGTTCGGCCCAAGAGCCCAGACCAGCATCGAGCGGTAGGCGAGGAAGTCACGAGGAGTCTGCGTGTACTGCAGGAAAACCTCAGCGCGCTCGTTGGGCCCCACCCCGTTGAAAACGATATCGAGGGATTGCTCGTTGAACGACTGGCTGCCGAAGCCGAACGGATCCGTCGTGTTGGCCACCTGGTCTGTGACTCCCGGCGGTGGCTCATAACGGGGATCCGTCGTGCTGATCGGCCCGACCTCCACGGAGGCTCCGGGGGTGATTACCGTGGTGGTATCGTTCAGACCCTCTACGACTCCCGTCGCACCTCGTTTCAGCCACCGCGATCCCTTGAAACGCATACGCGCCAGCAACAGCCGGTTGTCCGAGTTGGTGACCCAAGTCAGACGAAGATGCCGGATGTTCTGGAACTCCGCGTCGGTCACCCGCTCGCGATGGTCCGGCTGCTTCAACGGTATCTTGAACAAACGGAACCGGACGCCCGGGACGAGCTCGTTGGCTTCGCGGACAAAGTACGGGCCTGACGGGTCTCCGATCCGAACGGTATAGCGGAAGAAGCGCTCCTCGGTATCCAGTATGCTGTTGCGGTTCAGATCCTCGGTGTCCTCGAGGCCGTTCTGGCGCGTGCAGTTCGCATTCACATCTCCGAGTGGATAGATCGTCTGCCCCGGAACGGCCTCGCACCCGGTGCCCCACAGGCCTACGTCATCGGCATTGCTCCAAACCTTCGGTGGATCGACCTCCCGGTTCATCTGACCGATCCCCGAAGGCAGGCCGAGCGAATCGATCGCGAAGGCGTCCTCGCTGACTGTGCCCAGGTCCACGATCAGATTCGTCGAGTCGGCCAGCTCATCGCTGACGGCGATATAGAACTCGAAAAACTCGATCGCCGTGAGGTCCTGGCCACTGGTCGAGATCACGGCCGTGATCGAAGCCCACGCCGGACCGGGGGCTGGGTTCGGGTCCGGCGCGATCTGCCGATTCTGCGGCAGCCTGGCCGTGATGGTGAGGACGGGCTCAGGACGCTGTGTTCCCTGGATCAGCAGCTGGTTGTCTATCTGCCTCGGCTCGAGGCCGCCGACGATCACCGGGCCGTCCGGTGTGTCTACCGAGTACTGGTCCTGCCAGACCAGTTCGCCCGCGTTCTCCAGGCCGAAGCCGAGCGGTGCAATCTGCTCGGCCCCAGCCGTCGTAGACGGTGCCGATCCGAGATGCCAGAGCCGCGACAGCGCGGCCACCTGAAAGCCGGGCCCGCCCTCAAAGTCCTCCACGTAGGTCACACCCTCGGTGTTGGTGGTCGGCATCGACAGCGCGATCTCGCCGTCGAAGTTGAGCGAGGAGGGCGCATCGGCGTTCACTCCCGGCAGGGCGTTGGCCAAGTCGGTGAGCCATTGCGGGCGGAAGTTGAGCCGTCCCGAGAGACCCGTGAGCTGAACCGCGGACGGTTCCAGGCCCAGTTCGGGTCGGGTTTGGAGCGTCTTCTCCTTCTGCGACAGGCCGATCAGGTTGAACTCGCCGTGTTGACCGAGCCCGTAGCGAGCGTGCAATCCAAAGACCGATGTCGGCGCCAGCTGGAACAGCGGTTTCTGCTCGAACGTGATATGAACCCGGGCGTTCGGAGTGTTGGCAAACCAACGCTCCGGCTGGCGGAGCTCGACCTGGCCGATGTCGTAATCGATCGTGTAGTCCTCGCCGCGTATGAGCTCCACCCCATCGATCGTGATGCTCTCACTCCCCTCCCGCACACCGCCTACGCCCAGAGAGATCGTGGACAGGAAGCCCTCGAACCGCTGCCGGTAGGTGATGGTCAACAAGTAGAGGTTCGCTCCGCGGCGGACCTGGTCGTTAGGCTCGTCGTAGATCGCCTTGTTCTGGTCGCCGGGCGGCAGAGGAAAGGGCTCGCCCGAGAGGCCGGGGACGTCTTTCAACGGCGGCGGAAGTTTGAACGGCTCCAGGGTCGGGAAGACGATGTAGGTCCCCGACGGTCCTGGAGCGGCTTCCGAGCCACCGCTCGTCTCGTAGATCTTGACCCGATCGAGAACGTTGTCAGTGGGCTCGTCGTCGAGCCCGAAGATCTTGATGAACTCGAGCTGGTCGCCATCGGCGGTCAGGAAAGTGTTGCCGATGGCGGGGTCGCCCTGCGATATGATCAACTCGACGCTTTGTTCCACAACGCCGGGGCTGGCGGACACGCGATAGACCTGGTGCATCTCCCGCGTCCAGGTGGCTGCGCCGGGCCGCGGATTGAGGCCCGAAATCAGCTCCAGGGTGGGCGGAGGCACACTGTCAGGATTGGCGCTGTGCGCATCGCTCTGCGCTTCAGCCTCAAACGTGCCGATCTCGTTTCCATCGGCGGCTACATACGTGACGGCCAGCCCCTCCTGTTCTCGCAGCGTGTTCCTCAGCTGGATCCAAAGGCCGCTCTGGTGAAGGAGATAGTCCTCGCCGTCGACCAACGGCCGGTACAACCCGGTGAGCGTGTCCGTCACTACCGTGTCGGCGCCCTGCTCCAACACCAGGGTGTCCTCGGCCACAGCAATCGCCGTGATGAAACCTTCAGGAACCTGCGCTCTCAACCCGCTGACCTCGTAGCGATAGAGTTTCACCACGGATCCCGGTCGCACATCGGGAGGAGCGTCGATCGCCATCAGCTTCTGGATGTCGATGTTCGGAAAGCCTTCAAGGCGGCGTGGATTGAAGAGGAAGAAGAACCGCCCGCGCTCGTAGTCCGCGTCGTCGAGGACGGTCGTGGCGGTCTGCTCAAACCCCTGGCCGCTTCCACCCACCTGTAGCTCGCGGGTGCCCACGTCACCCTTTTGCTGCGCAAATACGGTCTGGAACTCTATGGGACCCATCTGGCCGCCGGCCCGGAACCCGAAGTTGCCCGCCGGGATTCCCTGGGTCAAATAGCGACTCTGCGGGAGGGGAAAGCTGACGTCACCGACCTCCACACGTTGCAGTATCTCGTCTTCAAGGCCCTGGTAATAGATGTTGATGTTGTTCGCAGCATCGAACTCGCGCGTGTTGTCGTAGTCCACGAACACGTGGATCCGATCCTGCACCGTGCCGCCCACACGTGCCCCAAACTGGATATCCGGTTTGAGCGTCGGAACGAGACTGGGATCGCAGTTCAACACCAGGGTCACGTTACAGGGTCTGAACCTGTTCCAGCCTCCGCCCAGCTCGACACGGCCCTGAATGGCCATACCCAGATCGGCGTAATCGGCCAGAATATCAGGCAGGACCGCCGCCGGACCCTCTCCGGCCACGGGGGGCTCGCCGGCTGGGACCCCGGCCGGAGGCTGGGCTGCGAGCGTATCGCCTCCGGTCGGAGTTGGCTGCAGCTCCTCCGGCCTCTCCCGCCCGGCCTGTGCGACCGCAGGCTCTGCCTCAGGAGTCGCTGCAGCGGGGTGCGCAACGACCGGCCGACTCGCCAACCAGGACCGGTGCTCCCACTCCCTCAGCCGCTCCCCGAGATTCTCAGCCCAGATGTCGCCCCAGTTCCTCACACGCAACCTCATCTCCGGCCGCTGGACGGCCGGGTCCGGGAGATCGGAGGTCAGATCGACTGGGAAGGGCAAGGGAACAGTCCTGAGGCCGATAGACAGCCTCGCAACCCCAGGACCGGGCCCCGCCGTGTCCTGTTCAGCGGAGCCCCCCGCTCCAGCAGAGTCCCGCACCGCAGCGCTGTCCCGGACGGCCGCTGGAGTCGCGACACTCGTATCCTGAGCGACTGCCCGGGTAGCGGCCACACCCGTATCTTGCGCGACGGGGGCGGAAGCCCACAGCGCCATATCGGCGGCGAAGATACGGCCGACTTGCCGTGGCGACCCAACCAGAGCCAGAATGACGGCTGCGCCGCCAAAGACGAGTAGCCTCAGGCGCACCTTTTGCCCATTACGAGGGTAACTGAGTAGAGTCTGACTCCGACAAATCCTCGGACCATATGAAAATACTCAGGCGCTATATACTTCGCGAGCACACCGGACCCTTCATCGCGGCGCTGGGCGTTCTCACTGGCCTGATGCTCCTCAACCAGCTGGCTCGCCGCTTCGGCGATCTGGTCGGCAAAGGGCTGCCCTGGTACGTGATCGCCGAGGTCTTCGCCTTATCGCTCCCATTCATCGTCGCTATGACGATGCCGATGGCCGTGCTCGTGGCCGTGCTCTATTCGTTCAGCAGGCTGACGAGCGACAACGAGATCACGGCCTGCAAGGCCGGGGGGGTCAGTCTGCTCCGTCTCATGATTCCCGTGCTGGTCGCAGCCTCCGTGGTCGCGGGAGCCATGGTGGGTTTCAACGACAAGATCCTGCCGGAATCCAACCACGTGCTCAGGCAACTCCTCACAGATATCGGACGCAAGCAGCCGACCTTCGAGTTGCGAGAACGTGTGATCAACGAGGTAGCACCGGACAAACTGTTTCTGCAAGCTGCGCGAATCGATCGCATGCGCAGCGTCCTTCGGGACCTGGTGATCTTCGACCTCGGCCGGCCGAACGTCTACAGGACAATCTACGCAGATTCCGGTTACATGGCCTTCAACGAGAGTCAGACCGACCTCTATCTCACTTTGTTCGACGGCTCGATGCACGAGCTGGACACCCGAGACCGGGAGATGGGTCAGCGCACCTATTACCAGAAGCAGGTGATCCGCGTCGATGGAGTCAGCAACCAGCTCGAGCGCGGCGGGGGCGTCGACTGGCGTGGCGATCGGGAGATGAACTTCGCCATGATGCGGGAACAGGTAGCGCAAAAAAAGGAACGCCTGGTCGAGCTGGGTGACACGCTGGGAGAGATCCTCACATCCCTGGCGCCGATCCGCTACACCCCTTTCTCTGTCCCGCGCAGCGACGATCAGAAAGAAATCACGATCTCGCTACCCGATACGGTCGACCGCGCCCAGATGGGAGCGTCGAGACTGGCGACCGGCCGTGCCATCCGCGCGAAACCGCCGCGGGGTAAGGACGCGATTCCTCAGCAGCCGGCCAAGGAGAAGAGCTCCGCCCGGGTGCAAAGCCTCAGACAGAAGTTCGTCCCCTCCCGGCGCTCCGAATGGCCTCCCGCTGGCGATCCGATCGCCTTCGCGGCGCAGGTCAGGAGCCGCCTCGAGCGCCTCGCCTCCCGGCGCGAGTTGCAGCGGCGCGAGATGAACAGGTACGAGGTGGAGATCCAGAAGAAGTTCGCGATACCCGTCGCCGCGATAGTGTTCGTCCTGATCGGCGCGCCCGTCGCCGTTCGGTTCCCCCGCGGCGGCATCGGAATGGTGATCGGAGTGAGCCTGAGTGTCTTCTGCGTCTACTGGATCTTTCTGATCGGCGGCGAAGACATCGCCGATCGCGACTTCATGTCGCCCTTCTGGGCGATGTGGGCGCCAAACGCGATCTTCACGCTCGTCGGCATTGGCCTCCTCTACATAGTCACCCGGGGAGGCACGCGACGCCAGCATCGTATCCTCGAACTATCCGGGCGACTCCTCGGGCGCCCGAGAACAGGAAGCCCGCAGGAATCAAATGCAGGGAGTGAGAGCGCGTGAAGACGCTCGACCGTTACATAGCCGGTCTGTACCTGAAGGTCTGGCTCGTCTGCATTTTCGGCGCCCCGTTCCTGTTCATCATCATCAAGCTCACAGAAGACCTCGACAAGTACCTCGCCCGCGGGCTTTCCGTTCAGCAGGTGCTCCTGGCATACGTGTACGACTTCCCTTACCAGATGTCGCTGTCCCTGCCGGTGGCCAGCTTGTTCGGCGCCGTGTTCGCCGTGGCGTTTATGAGCCGGCACTCCGAGGTTACGGCAGCGAAGGCCAGCGGAGTCAGCTTCTATCGGCTGATCGCTCCCATGGTGCTGCTGGGCGCTCTGGTGAGCGTCGCTGGACTCGGTCTCGGCGAGCTGGTCCCTGTCACGAACCGCCTGCGGGCCGAAGCGCTCCAGGAACGTGCGCGTTCCAGCCGTCGGATTCGAACGCGGTTCGTGTACGGCGCCGACGGCGGACGGGCTTACACGATTAGGAGACTGTCCGCGGAGGAAGGAGAGATCCAGGATATCGTCATCGATCGAGAGGGCACCGGAGCGGAGTACCCGACCTACAGGATCTTCGCCCCGAAGGCCGAGTGGCACGATGACCGCTGGCTGTTGCTCGACGGCTACATAGATTTTCTGCCCGAGCAAGATCGGGCCGTGACCTTCGCTTTCGATACACTCCACCACAGTGACTTCTCGGAGACACCACAGGAACTGCTGGCGGAGCCGAAGGATCCGGACGAGATGAACTATGCGGAGCTCGGCAGATTCATCGAGTCTATCCAGCGATCGGGCGGTGACGCGCGCAAGCTGGAGGTCGAGCGCATGCTGAAGATCGCTCTCCCCCTCGCCTGCTTCATCGTAGTGCTCTTCGGTTCGGCGCTTGGTAACAATACGGGCCGGGCCGGACCGGCTATGGGCGTCGGCATCGCTCTGGCTACGGTGCTCGTCTATTTGCTGAGTGTGAGGATCGCGCAGGGGTTGGGCGCCGGAGGCGTCCTGGCGCCGGGGCTGGCGGCCTGGCTTCCCAACTTGCTCTTCCTGGGAATCGGCGTGGTGCTTCTGGGGCGAACGCGCACGTGATCTCGCGCGTCCGCGGCCGCTAGCGTGCTGCGACCGGCTCGAGCAGTGAACACCCTCCTGCTCTCTGATCCGCCTTCGTCAACAGATCACGAGGGTCCGCACCATCTTCAGGATGGCTGGCCAGCCCGATTCTGAGCTCGCCGGGGGCCCCGTTACCGCTGACCTGCTGGAATGACAGGAATGAAGTGAGCACGCGTTGCGCGGCCACCTGGCCTCCCTCGGGCCCGGTGTCCGGCAACAGGATGCCTATACCGCGATCGTCAAACGTGCCCAACACGTCGAGCAGGCGGCAGCACTCCCGTCCCAACTTGGCGACCTCCCGGACGATTTTCTCGTCGGGTGACTCCAGCTTGAACAACGCCACTGAGAGCGGCGACTTCCGACGGCGAGCTCGTTCGAGTTCACATTCAAGCAGCAAGGCGAACCCCAGCTTGTTGTAACAGCCGGCGACCTCCGTCTTGAGCTTCTCGATCTCCAGCGTGTCGGTCTGGCTCAAGAAAACAAGCTCGCTCTTTCGCCGCACCTTCAGCGGGCCTTCGCTGATCGCCACCGCCTGTGTAAGCGACTCGAGATAGTACAGTTCCACGGCACGCCGAGCGGATGCGGATAGCTGCTCGGCCAGTTCCCGGGCCGCATCTTTCCCTTGCCCCGGCTCGAAATTTTCCATGCGTAGTGAAGCCAACCGCAAGCCGAGGGCAAGATCGCGCGCCGTGTTCGCTGCTATCCCGCGTATATCCTGTGCTGCCGCTTTTGCAACTTTCATAGTCTACGACTTCCTGTGGGCTCCAAGAACATCACTCACCCGCTAACCAGCATGGGATTGCTCCACACCGCCGGGCAGCAGCCATTTCAATCCGCACCACGGACAGAAGTACCCGGCCTCGCCGTTGACCGAATCGGTCCACGCATCCTGGGCCTCCACTGACCCCAACTCCAAAGACGTGTCACAGCGCCTGCACCGCAGAGTTTCCGCCGTGCTATGCAAGGCCTCTAGCTCTTCTTTCTCTTCCGTAGTGTAGGGCTGCATCGTGATGGTGACTTCGTGGTCCTCCGCCTCACGCGTGCAATGCAATACAACGCGCGAGCCCGTGCCGGCGGTGTCACCAAACCGGCGTCGGATCGTCAGGAGCTTGCCGACGCATCCCGGGCGCGGGCAGTCGATGAGAATCTCCTTGGCCAGAAACGCTACCTTTACCTTGACCGACTCGGCTGCACGGCTCCGCCCATTGCCCAGATCAGAGCCCTGCCTCGGCGCGTCCGGCCGCGCCGACCGGCCCGGCGCCGTCTGGAGGCTACCCCAACGTCGCCTCAACCCAACCACGTTCAGCCTGCTCCACATAGCGCCCTGATCCCTGTCCTTTCTCGTCTTTCTCGTCTCGCCGTCAGTCCCAGCGGTCGCTCGTGCGTCCACCGGAACGGAGTCCACCGACCGCCGTAGTGGCAGAAACTCTGCCAGATGCCCCAGCCGCGAGCTGCTGTCGTAACTACCACTAAGACAAGGAGTTAGGAAAGCGAACGGATTGAACCGCGTCTTCTGAGGTCCGCAGGGTCGGACAGAACGGCCTCAAACGAGCGGTAAGTGTGACCGATCGTGCCTGGCGCTAGGCCATGCTCTTCCTGGCACGCCGCGCTTCGCGCCAGCGCCGCTCAACCGCCTCGAACTCGGCAACCAACTCCTGGCGACGGGTTACCAGCTGTTCACGAAGGGCTCTCATGCGAATCGAGCGCCAGAAGACGCGTGTGTCCTCCCGAACCATCCTCCACCGGTCACGCCAGCGCAGCGCGACGAGACCTGTCACCGGCAGGACAACAGCAACAGCGATGAGTGCAGGTAACCCTGCGATCCACCAGGCCGCGGCCAGATACAGGGCGTAGGTGGCTGGAAAGGTGATCAGTGCGGTTGCAAGCTTGAGGCTTGCGACGGCTTCATACGGGGGGCGGTACATGCCAAGGCTCACGCGGGGTGATTTGTAGGGTAGATACCAGACGATCGTGCCCAGAACAGCGAGGGGGAGCCCTACCACAAGCGCGAGTCCCTGAACCACCACATACCTGACCACGCCGAGCGGTCGAAAGTGTTCCGGCACCTCGCCTTCTCTGACGCCCAGAAGCGCGAGGTGTTCCTGGTAGGCGCGGACCGAAGCGCCCAGTTTCTCGTACAGCTCGGGGTCCGCGATGTGGAGCCAGGCCAGCCCTTCAGCGAATCGCCGCAGTCGTGGAAGACGGGGCGCGAGCCCTTGGCGCGCCCGAGGTCCGGTCAGCCCCTTCTCGGCGGCGTACAGGGTCTCGGCGGCCTCGAGCAACGCGCGGTCCTCCTGCGTTGGCAGGTTGAGCGTCACCTTCTCCAGCGCCTCCCGCATGGCGTCGGTGAGCGACTCGACCGCGCCCCATGCATCCCGCTGCCGCATCTCGCGCCAGCGAGCGACCTCAAACGACCGGCCCACCGAGGCGGCGACCTTGCCGCGAATGGCGTGTTTGCGATGGTAGGTCAGTCCTACGGGGACGATGCGGAGGCCCAGTTGCCAGTTCGCCGCCTCCTCAGCCTCGAAGGCGATGCGCGCGGCGCCCGTCTTCATTCGAACCAGATGAGCTTCGGAATGACTCAAGCCCTCTGGGAAGATCAGCACCGCTTCACGGCGAAGCAGAGCTGCTGTCGCCGCCCTGAAGGTGTCCTCGTTTCTCGAGGTTTCGCCGGGAAAGTCCTGGGGCCGGTAGACCGGCAACGCGCCCAACCCTCTCAGCATATGCCCCATGAGCGCTTCTTGGAAGAGCGGCGCTCTTGCAAGCGGTCGCACCGGCCGCCCGGCGATCTTCATGACGATCAGACCGTCCATCAGGCTGTTGGGATGGTTGGCGATCACCAGGGCCGGCCCCTCCGGGATAGCCTGGCCGACGCGACCTACTTCGTAGAAGCGGTTCACGGCCCACATGGCGCATGCCAGTACGAAACGCGAGGACGAGGCGAGGAACACTGGCCGCTCAGCCTGCTTCAGAAGATCCGATGAGTGATGAATCGCCGCTCACCCGGCCTGACATCGACCGGACCCAGCGTCTCTGCTTCCCGACCGTCGATCAGCAATCTTATCTCGTGCTGCCCCGGCCTCACTCTCAGGCGCGTCATCCAGATCCTGGTGGGCAGTCCCAGCCAGGCCCGGGTGTCGGCACGTTCCGTGGCCACGTTAACCACATTAGCGAGGATACCGACGATATCACCGGCCGTTTCGCCGCCCTCTTCCTCGGCCTCCTCCTCGAGTTTGGCGGCTGCGGCATACTTGATGAGCGCACGAGCGATGGTCTTAACGTAGATCCCCAGCCGGCGATCCTCGAAGGCCATTTCCTGAAGATCGCTGACATGGAGAACGACCCGTGCGGCTACAGTATCCGACCCTACCACCGCAGCCAACCGGTCGAAGGCGACTTCCCCCAAACCGAACACCGGGAAAGACATTGGGAGGATATAGGCGATCCCGTGTTTCCCGGCATAGGAGCGCGTCACTCCCTGGTAGCGGCCGGTTTCATATTCATGAGCCAGCGACTCAGCCAGATCGACCCGGGCGCCCCGGTCACTTTCAGCCGCCCGCTCCTCGGTGATCGGGATATAGATCGACACCTCATCGATGGGTGCGACGAGGCCTTCCTCAACCAACAGGACTATTTCGCCGGGTGGGAAGGGTTCGGGCTGGACACTGAGGCTCCCAACGGCTTGGCTTCCGTAGCGATCGCGGTAAACGTCGAGATGATCCGCGAAACCGAGGGCCGCCGCCAAACGCATCAGATCGAGGACGAGGTCCGGCGGCGGCGCCATTCCCTGCTCGAGGTAGCCAGCCTCGGCCAGGCGCAGCGAGACGTAGCCGCTGCCAGGGTCGTCCCACTCCAGCCCCAAACCTACCAGCTGATTGAAGAACGGGGGGTCCAGATACGGCGCGGTACCCTGATCGCGGCTGAACTGCAGCTTCAGGGCGAGCTTGCGCCACTCTACCCAGGCTTCCCCCGGCTCCCACAACTCCAGGTAGTTGAGCGCCCGATAGTAATTGACCAAGAAGTTGTCGATGCCTCGCGGCTCGAATCTGAGAACCAGGTCGGACGTAATCAGCGACAATCCAGCTCGGCTGATGCTCTTGGTGTAGAGCTCATCGACGCGAAACTCGACGAACTCGAAGCGGAGGTTGCTCAGCTCCGGGTCGCCGGCGTAGTGGAGAAGCAGCCCGTCCTCCAGCGCGAAGAGCAGGTCGTCGGTTCCACGACCTGCTTCCGCCAGGCGCGCCCTGGCCTCATCCAGATCGTTGTTCAGCAGCGCATCGCGGACGCCGGACATGGTGCCGGCGTGACTCGCACAGCCGGCCAGAGCCAAGGCGCTCCCGGCCAACAGAGCCAACGTCCAGAGCATCGCTCTATCGTCTGCCACGACTCGACGCAATCGCGCCGACCCCGCCGAAGCTACAGGCCGAGACCGCTGCGTGAGATCTCTTTCTTGATCTTGCTCTGGCCGATCCAGACCCGTTCGTTTGACTCGATGTCGGTGAGATAGAGGTCGACCTGGTAGAACTTCACCTCCGTGCCGCCCTCCTTGTCGATGATCACCTCTATTACGCCGGTCAACATATAATCGGCTCCGGTCTCAGCGCGCAGCTTCTTACGTGTTTCCTCCGTCGCCCAATCCCGTTGCTCTTCCCGCTCGTCGCGAAGCTCTTCCCGCTCGAACGGATTCGCCACCACCCGCACCTGCCCCGAGTTGACGTACGCACGCTCGATGTCACGGATAAATGTTCCGGTAGCGATATGCTCCATGCTGCGGTTGCGCACGATCCCCACAATCACCACGGGCTTCCTGTTATACTCGACCACGTGCTCCTGTATCCACGGGTGGCTGAGACACTCGGCGATCATGTCGTCGGACACGATCCTGGAGTCGGTGTCGTTCCAGTAGCCACTGAGATCCGTGGTCTCCTCCGGGTCTATACGGCGCACCTTCTTACCGCAGGCGGCCAGCAAGGCCAACCCGATTAGGACAGCGGCAGTCGCTCGCGCAGCGCTCTTCACCTTTCCCTTCATCGAGAACCTCCAGACCAGGCCGCAACCAGTAAGACACCCCATCCAAAAAGCTACCGAGGCAGGAGCTGAGAGCAAGGCTTTGTATGAGGAGACGGAGAGGCGTTTAGGACGCGGCGTCGATCCGCGCTTCCAGCCAGTATGCGGCCAGCGCGCGCTCGACCGCTCGCGCGCACATCTTTCCCGCCGCGCGTGCCGCTCTTGCCGCGAGATCGGGCGGAAGACGCCCATCGAAGAGCACTATTTCGACCGCGTCCCGCACTCGGTCGATATCCGAGATCAGCCGCCGCGGCGTAAGACCTTCACGCCGAGCCGAGCGACCGGCCTCACTGGCCGCATCGACGACAACCCGCCAGGATCGTCGCGCTCGCTCCAGTTGCCAGTGCTCCAGTGCGATGCCAGCGTCAATCGCCGCTGCCACAACGTCGCTGCCGGCAAAGGTGGGAAACTCGCGCCGCTTCTCCCACAAGTAGGTCGCCGGTGAAACTTCCCACTCCAACTCAATACCCAGGTTCACAGAAATAGCCCGATCCTCGCCACTTCTTCCGACTAAGAACACCTGGGGGGCGGCAAGCTCACGCGGCCTCCAGTCGTCGCAGATTCGGTGCCATGGCCCCAGAGCCGGAAACCACCGTGTTTGCTGGATTACTAGCCGACGGGGCCCGGCGGACCGGTCACGCTGACCGGAACCGCGGCGTGGCAACCGTCACTCTGGCTGCCTGGGCCTCATCTAATCGGAATCGGAATCGGAATCGGAATCGGAATCGGAAGGCGAACCCGCGGTGGCTGTCGTATGATCGAGCAGCTATATTTGTTTGAGTCGGGAATCAGCTGCAGACATCGTTGAGGCTCTTCGTCCCGCCCTCAATGAACCGAAGGGAGAGGCTCAATGGACAACAGTCTACGCGTGCCGCTGATCGTGCTGGAGCTTGCCGCCCTCGCGGCGATCCTTGCTCTCGTGGATGGGCCTGTTCCGCGTGTGTTTCTGGGGCTACTGATCGGCCTCCTGCTGGCACGCAGCGCTCTGCTGGCCAGCGGGCCGTCTCGAGAGGTAGGGGCTGCTCCCCAAGGTGTGGACGACCGCCGGCACGACCATCTATTCCGCCACTGGGTCAACGTCTTGCTCAAGAAGATCCGCGAGTTTCACACCGTCTGCCAGGGTGTGGCCGACGGCGGAGTCAACATCTCGGTCGGGCAACTGAGGATCAACGAGATCGAGAAGGAGATCCGCGATCTCATCGCCCAGGTGACCGAGAGCGCTATGCCGGGGGAGATCCAGAAGGAACGTCGCTCGCGGCGTGTCCGCGAGCCCGGGAACAAGGCCGAGGCATACGGGGAGTGAGCCTCGAGCCTACTCAGGTCCTTCTGACGATTCCTGCGATCGTTCCCATCTGAGTAGAAGCGCAGCGGCTAAAATCCCGAGCAGCGCACCGACCGCTCCCGCCACAAAATCACCGGCGTCCGCATTGCGGAAAGGGAGAACCCCCTGCACGGCCTCGATCACGACGGCAGCCACCACGGTCAGCCCCAGCGACTCCAGCGCACTGATGGCGCGGCGTTGCGCGCCCACGTTCCAGCTGATGAGGAACGCGAGGCCCGCGAAGAGGATTACATGCACCAGCTTGTCGAAGCCCGATGGCGGGTACGCCGAGCCCGGGACGGGTGTGAGCGTGACGCCGAGCAACGCTACGACGTAGAGCGCCAGCAGCAGCCTGCGATGAGATCTGATGTCGATCAATCCGTCCCGACCTCACGGTAGACTAGAATCTCACTCTCGCTTCCGCCCAAACGCTCCCGACAAACTCCACCTCCCAGCCCGCCAGCTCATGGTCCTTGTTCTTGATGACGTTCAGCCCCAGGTCCCAACGCAATGTACCGTAGGGGCCATGCCATAGGCCGCCAAGGTACGGACGGATCTCGTTCTCTACCACACCCACCAGAAGCTTGTCGCGATCCCCGAAGGCGTCATCGGGAAAGGGGTCCGTGATATCGTCTTCGCCCTTCCACATGAACGCGAGCCCCGGCTTCAGAAGGAGACGCGGAATCACGAACCAGTCTGCCAAGAGAGAGACAAGAATGACGTCGGTCTTGTCCTGGGCCAGTCCGATCCCATACCCAGCCTGGCCGAGGGTGTAATACTCGAAAAAGCCGATCCGGCTGCGATAAGCCAGGCTACTGACCACGGTCAGATCACCGCGAAGCGCCAGTGTGGGCAACAAAGCCGGGAGCTGCAACCCGACGGCCGCCGAGTACTGGGGGAAGCCCGATTGCCTTCCCTCGTCGCCGACCGAAGTGTTGTCCACAAGAAAGGCTCCGTAGGTGACGAGATCGCCCCACGGCCGCCACCAAACCTCCGCCATCCCCAGTGCGTTCCGCTCATCGCCGTCAGGCTTCCCGCTGATCTCCCAGGGAGCGACCGGGTTCGTGAGATTGAGCTCGATCCTACGGTTCGCCCCCCCATACACCACCGACTCGCCAACCGAGATGGCCAGGTTGTCGCGAATTTGCCAATCGAAGCGGTGCGTGGAGAAGTGGCGGGCCGTGTCCCCACCAAAGTCGTTGAACGGCGCGTACATCCCCGTCAGCGCGATGCGATCGCTGCCGAAGCGGTAGCCGATATGGTCGTAGCTGTATTCGTAGTCGGACAGCAGGAGACCATCAACACCGGGCAGCCCCCAATTGCGGTACATGCGCCCGAAAAAGACTCGCACGTAGCGCAGCTGCACTTCCGCGTACGCTTCCTCCACCCGGTAGGCGCACTGATCCACAATCGGGTCGCAGGCCCTGAACTCTATGGCCTCGCCGCCGGGAAACTGCGGGTCGTTGTTGTAGTGCTGGTTCCATCGCAAGCGCAGTGAGCCCGCAACCGCCGGGGCATCGCCCCGCAAGTCCAGCTCGAGGGTGGGGAAGAAATGCTCGTCTCCGGTTGGGCGAAGGAGATCGCGATGCAGCTGGCTTACGGCCGAGAACCCCGCCTTGAACTCGCCGCCGAAGCCGAGCTTCTGGGCGTCATCACTCTCCAGCAGGCTGACCTCGCTCTCAAGCTCGCGCTTGATCTCCGCTATCCACTCTCTCTCCTGCCGCAGGAGCGGTGCCTCGGCATCGGCTTCAGCTTCCAGTACCGCCCTTGCGATATCGATCCGCCGGTACGGCTGCACGAGCGGTGGTAGGTCCTTGAGACGTCCCCGCGATATGAGCACGTCCACGTAGGCGTAAACCCAACTGTCGAGCGGCAGATACGGCGAGGAGTAGAACCGCCCCGACTCCGAGGGGCTAGCTTCTTGACTGTCCGGAGGCGCGCTCTGCTGGACAGCGAGAGCGACATCAGCCAGCACCAGTGTGATGCAGGCTGCGAGAGAAATCGACCGGCGGCCCCGACATCGCGCCTTCCCATTCAAAGCCCTGTGCCGCATGGGAAGAATGTAGACCCGGTCACGCGGACGGGCCAGGGTTTATCTCCGCCCGCCCTCGGGCGGCCGGAGCGTGGAGTGGGCCAATGCCATACCGGCCCCGGGTTTCTTGACAGCAAGCGAGGATACGACTAGGCTTGGCGGCAAGTTATGAGCGCGCTTTCTCCAGACTAACTCCCGCCCGGTCGAGACTGCGATATCCCCCTTGTCAGGTATGACATGCGCGATTTGAGACGCCTGCTAGAGGCAACCTCTGACATAGCGTGCGCCGCAGGCGCTTTAATCCAGGAAATCCAGGCCGAGGGCGGCGTAGAGGCATCATCAAAGGAAGACTTGAGCCCCGTAACCCGTGCCGATCGCGAGGCAGATTCACTGCTCAAACAGGAACTCCTCCGGCTGGCACCGATCGCGTGGCTCTCTGAGGAAACGGCGGACAACCCCAAGCGGCTGGCACAAGAGCGTCTTTGGGTGGTGGATCCCCTGGACGGAACCAAGGAGTTCATGAAGGGGCTGCCGGAGTACAGCGTCGCCGTCGCGCTCGTGGAGCATGGCGAGCCCATGCTGGGTGTTGTCCACAACCCCGTCACGGGAGACACCTTCTCGGCAGCACGAGGCCTGGGAGCGTATCGAAACGGCTCGCCCATTCAGGTCAGAGAGGGGAATCGCATCCTGGCGTCACGCTCCGAGACCGCGCGGGGCGAGTTCGAGCCCTTCGAGTCGGCGTGGGATGTACAGCCGATCGGGAGCATCGAGCTCAAGCTGGCACTGGTGGCGGCCGGCGAGGCGGCCGTCACGTTCTCCCGGGGTCCGAAGCATGAATGGGACGTGTGCGCCGGCGCGCTGATCGTTACCGAGGCGGGCGGGCTCGCCACCGATGTGTTCGGTGGACCGCTCCATTACAACCAGGCCTTTCCAAAAGTGAAAGGCATCCTCGCTGGGGCGGTCGACGCCTGCGCGCGGGCCCGCGAGCAGATCGATGCGATCGGCGCATCGGATCGCATGGACGAGTTGAAGAACTGAAGGAACTATCCCTGATCATAAGTGAGGACACTTGTCTAACCATCTCATAGAACCGCACGGCGGCACCCTGATCAACCCTCTGGTGAGTGAGGAGCGAGCGACGGAGCTGAACGGCTCATCCCGGGACTGGCCGTCCTGGGATCTGACACCGAGACAGGTGTGCGACCTCGAGCTGCTGCTGAACGGCGGTTTCTCCCCGCTGCGGGGCTTCATGCGCCGCGACGATCACGAGTCGGTCCGCGACTCGATGCGACTCAGCGACGGAACGCTCTGGCCGATTCCTATCACGCTCGACGTGCCGGAGGCGGTCGCAGAATCGCTGCGACCCGGCTCGACCCTGGCCTTGCGCGATCCCGAAGGTGTGATGGTGGCGGCGCTTCAGGTCGAGGACGTCTGGAAGCCGGACCGGTCCGCCGAAGCGGAATCCGTCTTCGGGACGAAGAACCTCGAGCACCCCGGGGTTGCCTTCCTGCTGGACCAAACCCACGACTTCTATGTCGGTGGGACGCTGGAGGGAATTCAGCTGCCGATTCATTACGACTTCCGCACGCTGCGCCGGACGCCGGCGGAGTTGCGGGCGGAGTTCTCGCGTCTGGGTTGGCGCCGTATCGTCGCATTCCAGACGCGCAACCCGATGCACCGGGCGCACCAGGAGTTGACGCTGCGCGCGGCCAAGGAGGTCGAAGCCAGCCTGCTCATACACCCGGTCGTGGGGCTGACGAAGCCGGGCGACGTTGATCACTACACCCGGGTACGTTGCTACGAGGCCCTGCTGCCGCGTTATCCGCATCAGACAGCCAAGCTCGCGCTGCTCAACCTGGCCATGCGGATGGGCGGCCCGAGGGAGGCCATCCTGCACGCTATCATCCGCAAGAATCACGGCTGCACCCACCTGATCGTGGGGCGTGACCATGCGGGCCCCGGATCCGACTCCAGCGGGGCGCCGTTCTACGGGCCGTACGAAGCTCAGGAGCTCTTGAAGGACCACGAGAGGGAGCTCGGTGTCGAGATGGTCCCGTTCAAGATGATGGTCTACGTGGAGGACCAGGACAGGTACATGCCGGTTGATGAGGTTCCGGACGGGGCGCGGACGCTCAGCATCTCCGGAACGGAGCTGCGCGAGCGGCTCGCCGACGGCCGCGAGGTGCCGGAGTGGTTCACGTTCTCCGAGGTGGTGAAGGAGCTGCGCCGCACGCATCCGCCGCGGCACCGGCAAGGCTTCACCGTCTTCTTCACCGGGCTATCCGGTTCGGGGAAGTCCACCATCGCCAACGTGCTGCTCGTCAAGTTCCTCGAGGTGGGCGGCCGCCCGGTCACGTTACTCGACGGTGATATCGTGCGGAAGAACCTGTCATCGGAGCTCGGCTTCTCGAAGGAGCACCGCGACATCAACATCCGCCGCATCGGGTTCGTCGCATCGGAGATCTGCAAGAACGGCGGCATCGCGATCTGCGCGCCCATCGCGCCCTACGACAGCGTGCGGCAGGAGAACCGCGCCATGATCGAGCCACTCGGCGGCTACATCCTCGTACATGTGGCGACCCCGCTGGAGGTCTGCGAGCAGCGGGACCGGAAGGGGCTCTACGCCAAGGCCCGGGCCGGCATCATCAAGGAGTTCACCGGCATCTCCGACCCGTACGAGCCGCCCGACGACGCCGACGTGCTGATCGACACCACCGACACGACGCCCGAGGAAGCGGCGCAGAAGATCATCCTCCACCTCGAGAAGGAAGGCTATGTCGGGGCGGAGGCCAACCGGGTCTAGAGGCCAGCGGACCATGCCCCGTCGATCCAGGCGCCGCGATGTGGCTTGACATGAGCTGGGAAGCGTGGTTCACCCTCGCCGTACTGATAGTCATGATCGTGGCCTTGACCCGCGAGCTGCTAGCACCTGCCGCGATCATCATGAGCGCTGTCGTCGTTCTCCTCGTCGCCGGCGTGCTCACGCCTCAGCAAGCTTTCTCCGGATTCAGCAACCCTGCGCCCATCACCGTGGCCGCTCTCTACGTGCTGGCTCGTGCTGTCGACAAGACCGGCGCGCTACAGCCTCTCGTCTCGGCGACGCTGGGCGGTGGCACGCGGCACCTTTGGTCGCTGACCCGGCTGGTCGTGCCCGCGGCGGCCGCCTCCGCGTTCCTCAACAACACGCCCATCGTGGCGATGCTCGTGCCCCAGGTCAGCGACTGGGCGGAGCGCCGCCAGCAGTCGCCGTCCCGCTACCTGATGCCGCTCTCCTTCGCCGCCATCCTCGGCGGCATGGTCACGGTGATCGGGACGTCCACCAACCTGGTCGTGTCGGGCCTGCTCGAGGCCAGCGGCCAGCCGCCGCTGGCGATGTTCGAGATCTCGAGGTTGGGCCTGCCCGTCGCGGCTGTAGGCATCGTCCTGCTCATCCTCCTCGGCCCCCGGCTCATTCCCGAACGCCGCTCCGCGCGCCGCGAGATGGAAGAGGCTGTGCGCGAGTTCGTCGTCAACATGACCGTGGAGCCCGGCGGGCCCCTCGACGGGAAACCCGTCGAGGCGGGCGGCCTCAGGCACCTCCAGGGCGTCTACCTGGTGGAGATCGAGCGCGACGGACAGTCGATCGCGCCCGTCCCGCCCACGACGGTCCTGGAGGGTGGCGACCGACTCACTTTCATCGGCAAGGCGGATCTGGTGGTCGACCTGCAGGCCATGCGGGGCCTCGCTTTCGCCGAGCAGCAGCACGTCGGCGCTCTTTACACCGATCGTCACACCTTCTTCGAGGCAGTGGTCGGCGCGGCATCTCCGCTGGTCGGCAAGACCCTGCGCGACGTTGAATTCCGCGGCCGCTACCAGGCCGCGGTCGTAGCCATTCACCGTGCCGGGCAACGGGTCCAGGCCAAGCTCGGAGATGTACACCTCCGGGTGGGCGACACGCTTCTTCTGCTCGCCGGCCCGGACTTTCGCGATCGCTGGCGCGACCGTACCGACTTCCTGCTGGTGTCGCGTCTGGGCGGTGCCCCGCCCACCACAACCCGGAACGCCTGGCTGGTGGCGCTCGTCGCCGTCGTGATCGTCGCCGGGGCAAGTCTCGGGGTGATGCCGATCCTGCACCTGTCGCTGATCGGAGCGGTGGCGCTCATAGCTCTGGGGATTCTAACGCCCGGCGAGGCGCGGCGGGCGGTGGACATCGACGTCATCCTGGTCATCGCGGGGGCGTTCGGACTGGGCGCGGCGATGGCCACCACCGGTCTCGCCGAGCGGCTGGCGGGCACGCTCATTAATGCTCTCGGCTTCCTCGGGCCCACCGGCGTACTGACCGGCATCGTGCTGGCTACCGTGGTACTCCTCGCCTTCATCACCAACAATGCGGCGGCGGTCCTCATGTTCCCCATCGCCATATCCGCCGCCGCCGCGCTGGGCTTGGATCAGCGCACCTTCGCGATCGCCGTGGCCGTTACCGCCTCCGCATCGTTCCTCACGCCGATCGCTTACCAGACGAACCTGATGGTCTACGGGCCCGGCGGCTATCGCTTCTCCGACTACGCGCGGCTCGGCGCTCCATTGACCGCGGCCGTCATCGCTACCATTCTGCTGCTCAGCTAGTGGCGCAGTGCGGGCCACAGGCGCGTGCAAGGCGTGTAAGCCTTGACAGGACCTTGCCTTGCGGTTAAACTTTTCCCCCGCGCGGACCCGCGTGTACTGCTTCCCCCGCAGGCGACTTGGGTCGCCTCGCCCCCTGACACATTAGCGTGACAGTGACGGGGTTTCCGCATTAACAATCTTGATTGTCACTACCAGCTCGCGCCTGGAGTTGGCGACGGGTTCACATGTACTATAGGCTTATGACGCAGGCAACTATTGCAGCATTACCGGCCAGGGAAGACGTGGAGGTTGGGTTGCACTCCACCTCGACGCCGATAGATCTCGCTCAGGATTCGCTCGCCTACACGCTCGCGAAACGTGCGCTGGACGTCTCGGTGTCCGTACTCGCACTGCTGATCCTTGGCCCACTCATGGCAGCCATCGCGATCGCCATAAAGCTCGAGTCCCGGGGCCCGGCCCTGTTCGGTCATGTGCGTCTGGAGAGAGGCGGCAACTACTTCCGTTGCCTGAAGTTCCGGACGATGCGTACTGGCGCGCACGATGAGCTTGTTCTCGACTCCGAGCTCCAGAAGCGTTACGTTGAGAACGACTACAAGCTCCCGGTGGACGAGGACCCCCGGGTGACCCGATTCGGGCGCTTCCTTCGCAGGAGCAGCTTCGACGAACTGCCTCAGCTGTTCAACGTTCTGGCCGGAACGATGTCGCTGGTCGGTCCGCGCCCGGTCGTCCCCGACGAGTTGTCGTGGTACGAAGACCGCGCGGACAAGTTCCTGTCCGTGAAGCCAGGAATAACCGGTGTCTGGCAGATTCAGGGGCGTAGCCGCATTGGCTATCC